>JACVIX010000079.1 GCA_015711725.1 Candidatus Geothermincola primus
TTTGTGAAGTTTTGAGCCTACCTATGAGGGATTGAAACTTTGAACGGTATGCTGACCGTATGAGAGTATCGTATGTTTTGAGCCTACCTATGAGGGATTGAAACCTCTGCCAAGGTCATCATCTATTAACAGGTCTGTTGGTTTTGAGCCTACCTATGAGGGATTGAAACATTCAACATAAATAGCTTCAGGATATTTTTTTCTTGGTTTTGAGCCTACCTATGAGGGATTGAAACTGCTCACCTACCTTCTTTACCTTACCAATATTTACCGTTTTGAGCCTACCTATGAGGGATTGAAACAGGGAAGAAGGATTTGATGAAGAAGTTGTAGATTTGGGTTTTGAGCCTACCTATGAGGGATTGAAACGCGGCTTCAATCAACAGCCTTCTTTGTGGTCCGCCGGGGTTTTGAGCCTACCTATGAGGGATTGAAACATATGTCAGAAAAATATTTTTCTGACACCCTGAAAAAGTTTTGAGCCTACCTATGAGGGATTGAAACTCACATCCAAGAGTTTGCCAACAACAATAAAATCGAGTTTTGAGCCTACCTATGAGGGATTGAAACCGCTTAATCATCAACCTCTTTGACAAGTGGCTGATGGTTTTGAGCCTACCTATGAGGGATTGAAACTACGATATCTTTAAAGTACAGAATGAAATCATCCTCGGTTTTGAGCCTACCTATGAGGGATTGAAACGCAGTTTTGATTTGTATTTTGTAAAAATCCAAAGTTTTCAACCTTTTTATAAAAGATTGTAACTCTTAAATGCTGGGATAGTATAAAACTAGACAAGAATGTTTTAATTTAACTTACATTATGTAAATATTAATACTGATAAAATTTGAGTATTAAAGAGTGTAATAAATTAATAATGGGGTGAGGGTAGTTCGGTGATAAAATTCCAACAATATGTAATTAATATGTGATGGGAAACTTGACAACGGACTTTCAACCACACTACCCATCATAAATATTCACCCTAAAAATTCACCCTGTTAATGAAATAAAAGAACACCCCAATAATCATTAGGATGGAATGGACTGGAAATTGGACTGTTCATTGAACATTAAACCACCTTTCAACATTCCTTTAGGCCTGACTTTGAAAACGCAAATGAGGACGCAGGATCTCCTAATTGATCATGCGGTTAAATTTTCGTTTAAGAGCTCTAGCTAGCATCACATTACCTCCCCCATATCTTCCCCAGGCAAACCAAGGAAGTTTGACTGATTTATATGGCTTATGATATAAATTAAAAATCAAACGCAGGTCAAAGAGTGTCAAAAAATCAATAAATCGCTGCGGCAAGTGTTGGGGGCTCGCAATTGTCGGAATATGATTAGGCGTCATATATCTTAAACTTTCCATGCCGCAAGGATATCTTGGGTGGTTAGCCTTTCCTTGAAAAGGAAGGCTGTTGGGGTAATTTATTAGATACGGTAGCGTTTGATACGATGGCTTTTAGTCGGTCCTACAACTTCTAAGTAACCTTGCCAGCGATGGTTGGCCATTGGAGGGAGAAATATCGGCGAACATTTTCTTTAATCAATTGATTAACGTGGTTCTTTTGCTTTTCCGCAATAGGGACTAATTTTACTGGGAACCTTTTAATCGGGGATTATACCGCTTTTAGCAAAGTATTTGGAATAGAGAATGTGAGGGGTGATCATGAAAGATTTAGAACTGTTTATCTATCCCAAGAATCGTCTGCATCAGACCGACCTGGACTTGGCGGCAAGCCTTCACGACTTGGCCCAAAGAGAGATTGTGGACAAGCGCCTGGAGTTCAAAGAGGATTACGATAAACTTCTTAAGCCCTCTTTGGCCAAACTGATGGTGGAGATGGGGCTGCAGCGCATGTTCTGGCCAGAGAGTCTGGGTGGCGAGGAGCACAACGGGCCGGAGGCATCATATACCGTGGTGGCTGCCCTAGAACAGGTGGGAAGAGGGGACATCGGGGTTTCCTTCTTGGTGGCGCATAGCCTGGCCCTGCAGGCTGCGCTGGCGATGCGGGAAAACCTTAACCAGGAGGCCTGCGCCCGTTTCGCTCCTCTATTCTGTGAGGGGAAGGACCCGGTGATCGTCTCCTTCCTCCTACCTGTCTTCGGCGATGATGGGAAGGCCCCTGCTTGGCGGGGGAAGGCATTTCAAGTGAGAGCGATGTCCAAGAACGGCGTCTGGAAGTTGGAGGGCAAAGGAGTGCGTCCCACCTGCTCCGGAGTGGACGCCCAACTCTTCGGAGCATGGTGCGCCGTGGATGGTGAGGATCAACCCGCCTTCATCCTGGTACCTGGCGACGCCTCTGGGATTACCCGAGGACCAGAGTTTAAAAAGACAGGTCTGGCGGCAAGCCGCAATGCAGAAGTGAACCTCGCCGGCGTGGAGGTTCCCGCGGAGAACTGCCTCTTCCGCGGAGAGTTGGAATACAGACGCCTCCTATCTTGGTTCTGGCTGGGGCTATCCGCCACCACCGTGGGAGGATTGCTGGCGGCATATCAGATTCTCAAGGAATGGGGGGACAACCGGGTGATCAAAGGCAAGGACAGCGTCTTCAAGGAGAACCCCTTGACTGGAGCGCTCATGGGGGAGATAGCCCAGGATATCTCCATGTCCCGCTTGCTCGCCTATGACCTGGCGGGGATATTAGCCGACCCTGGAACCTTTGGGGACGCCGGGTCGGAAGGTGTGAACACTTATGCCCTGATGATCGTCCACCAGAATTTAGCCACGGCGGAGCGCGCCATTCACCGCACTATGGAACTCATGGCTTCCGCGGGATACGCCAAGGAGTGGCAGCTGGAACGCTATTGGAGGGATTTAAAGACCGTGCAGTGCTACCTGGGCTCCCACGAGTTAGCCAAGCATGACTTTTCCCGCTGGTTCTATGGTGCCCGCACTCTTTAGGAGGTGATCCCCATGCGTAGCATTGATGTATTCAGCCGGCCGTTGGAATACCTCACTCCCTTGGGAGAGCAGGTGGGTGAGATTATACGAGATTGGGTGGAGAGGGAAGTCATCCCCTACCGTCGCCAGTTCGACGAGGATTACCTGGAGCATCGATATATTCTCCCGCCCTTCAAGAAGTTGCTGGGCGAGTATGGAATCCAGCGCATCCTCTTCCCCGAGGATTTGGGGGGTTGGGGTCTGGGCCATTCCGATTATCTATGCGTTGCCGCCTTCCGTATGTTCGAGGAGATTGCCCGCGCCGACTCGGGAATGGCCGTCGCCTTCGGGGTGGTCTTCTGGCCTCTGGTGCTCATATGTTGCGAGCCCCACGTCAATAGGAGGCTCTGCGAGGAATTCGCCCCCATGTTCACCAGCACCACCGAACCGGTCTTCTCTTGCATGGCCATGACCGAACCCCAGGGTGGGTCGGACATAGAGAATATGGAGGTGCTCAAAGGAAGCACCATCCGCACCACCGCGGTGCGGGACGGGGATGAATGGGTGATTAACGGGCATAAGCTCTGGCCCACCAACACCGGCGGAGTGGCGAATCTCATGGCGGTGGTGTGCACCACCAACCCGGGATCTCGGAATCCGGATGATATCGCCATTATCTTCGTCCCTTGCGATATACCTGGAGTGACCCAGGGACCCGCTTACGAAAAGGCGGGAATGGCCGCGGACAAGAACGGGGACATATGGTTCGAGAATGTACGTGTTCCTCTGTGGTACCGCGCTTGCGGGCCCGGGGACGATGCCAGGTATTATGGAGAGATCGTGTCCATGGGAAACATGGGAAGCATAGCCTTCGCCGTGGGGGTGATGCTCAATATATACGAGAAGCTGCAGGAGTATGTGGAGCGCAAGACCTACCGCGGCATGCCCTTAAAGGAGAACGACGCCGTGGCTGGGGTGCTAGCCGACTTCGCCGCCACTGTGGAGGCGGTGCGCATCATCGGTTACCAGTGCGCCCGTATGTGCGACCGTCAGGACCTCTATGGACCTCGCTGGAGCCCGGAGATTGTGGCCAGGGCGCGAGCCCATCGCTACTTCGCCGCCGACCGCGCCCTGGAAGCCATTGGCAAAGTGATGAACCTGATGGAGTGTTTCGGAGCCGATCGGGACTGGGACGTGGAGAAACATTGGCGGGACATCAAGATGGTCCAGCTCTGGTTGGGAGGCAAACAGCTGAGCCAGATGGAAGTGGCCCGTTGGTTTTTTGAGTGCGAGACGCTTTGAGGTGATGAAAGTGGCAATGAAGACCGAGACCAGAACCGAGATAGAGACGAAGGGGGTAGTGGACGCTCTGGACCGTATCCTGCGTGAGCTCATCCGCACCCCCAAATTCAAGGAGACCATTATAACCTTGCTAAACGCAGTGGACCCTCCGGCGGCGCGCGGTTTGGTGCGCACCATTTTCTGGCAGGACCCCGGCTTGCTCATGTCTGTGTTGGGAACCCTGCCGGCGCTGGCGAACACAGCTTTTCAAGCCCTGGCGGAGATCGCCGCGCAGATGAACTCCATGCCCAACCCCTTGCTTAAAGACCTGCTTTATCGCATAGCCGAGGGCCTTGACGGAGCCTCCCTGGGTGAGGCGGTAGGAGGGCTGGTGAGGATGGGGCTCTCCCTTGACCTTTCCGACGAGGAGAGCGGCCTGCGCCGCAGCCTGTCCTCTTTCAGGAAGGACTTTTCCTCCTCTTTCTCCTCCGCTCTGGGGGAGGTCTCAATGGAGGAGCGTTTAAACGCCTGGATGGCAGCTACGGCGAAACGGGCTCAGGACAAAGATAGCTCCACTTATGCCTTCATCCAGGCGGCAAGAGCGGCGATGAAGGAAAACCCAGACTTCGTCAAGTATGTGATGAAGCCACTATTGGAGCCTAGCGTCAAACCGGCGGCGAAGAAGGCGGCGGCCAAGAGCGGTGGCCGTGCCCAATCCTCGGCCAAAAAGGAAGAATAAGGGGGTGGGTTAATGGAACACCAAGAGATAGAGCCAGGTTTCGGGGAAAGGCTACTCCGGGAGATAATCGCCACGCCCGCCCTAAAAGAGGTAATACTTTTACAGATGAAGGACATCAAGCCTGAAACAGCCCCCGGGCTGGTGAAAAACCTGCTCTGGGGTGACCCGGGTATCTCCATGAGTCTGTTCGGGTCCATTTCGGACGCGGTGAACTGGCTCGCGGAATTCCTGCTGGAGCTAGGACGACAGCTCAACGGCATCCCCGAGCCCCTGCTCCGGGATATCCTGGGGCGAATCGGAGCGGGCATAGACCTCAACCGTTTAAAGCAGTTTCCGGAGGTGTATGGTGAACTCCTGCGCCGCCTTTTGCTGGATGGAGGGAAAAGTCCGGACGAGGTGAGGACAGCGGTTATCACCGCCTTCAACCGAGCCATCTCCGTCCTGGACCAAGTAACATTGCCCTTAGAGAAAAATCGCGAGGAGATCGCTCGTGCCCTGCGGTTAGGGTTAAAAGAACTGGATACCGCCGCTCTGGCTAGGTCGGCGCGGCGTCTGGGAGCTCTGGCGGCTTCCTTATTGCGTCCTGAGCGCGAGGAAGGTAGAGAAAAGGGCGCGGCTGGAGCCCTGAAAATCATCGCCGGGATAATTTCAGGCGTGATTATCTTTCGCTTGATAAAGAGAATACTATTGAGGATGAGGGGTCGCTGAATGGCCATGATGAGAGATGCGCTGGAAGACACCAAAAGATAATTAAAGGTAATAGCTAGAGGTAATAGCTTCAAGCTTCGGGAGGGATTGATTATGGAAGAGTCGCTTTCAGTAAATGAAAAGCTGAAAAAATGGCGGAGGTTCATGTATGCCTACAATGCGGTGATGTGCTTCAGTCTGGGGCCGCCCATGATAATCTATCAGAAGCTTCCCAAAGCTATACTTAAATGGCCCTGGGAGGACCCGATGATGATGGGCATATACGGAAGCATCGTCACCTCGGTGGGAACCCTCTCCGCCGCCGCGCTGCGCAGCGAGGAGGCGCAGGAAAAATTCCTCCCGGTTTTTATGATTCAGATGCTTTATAAGACGATTACCTGTGCTCTGCTAGCTCAAGAGCTGCGTAAGAAAGAGGTCAAGTCCTGGGGGCTGTGGCTCATCTTCTGGTTCTTCGTCGCATACGTAGCCATGCTGGCGAAAGCCGCACCATGGAAAAAATAAGCGAGGTGATGAGGATGAGTCCCGGCGAGGAGATAAGGCCGATAGCCACGGATGAACTGCGCGAGGGTTTGCTGCGTTTCCTGGAAGGAGTTAGAAGCTCAGACCCGCGGGAGCTGGCACGAGGCGTCCTGGATGGTGATGGGGACCTCCCCGCGGTACTGCTGGAGGCTCTCCCACGCCTCACTCAAACTCTCTTCGAGGCGGCAAAGGTTATCCTGGAAAGAATGGAGAGCATGCCTCCGGAGGAGACGGCGGAGATACTGGCTCATTCTCTTCCTGGAGCCGATGGAAGTGCCGCTGGGGAGCTAATCAATTCCCTTTCACGCCTGCTAATCCGCCTGCACGAACAGAAGCCCTCAGTTATGGTGGAGGAGCGTCTGGATTTCTTCTCCCAGGCTATAAAGACGGTGGACTTTGGCAAGCTGCGCAAGGCCCTTAATTTCCAAGCCGTGGACCGGTTGGAGGCAGTGCGGAGAGAGATAGAGCTTCTGGGAGACAGTCCAGTTGCCCTGGTCAACCTGTTCAGCGTGGTTGCCCCGGCGGTGAATCAAGCGCTGGAGGTGTTGAAGTCCCTCTTCAAAGTTCTAGAGCTTCCCGCGGAAGCCATGACCTACGCCCTTTTGAACATCATAGAGGATATTCACTGGAAAGACGCGGCACAGGTGGTGAATGGGGTGGCTACCTTGGTGGTAAACTTACACCGAGGAAGCTACATTCTAGGAGAGAGCAGCCTCTACACTTCCACGACCTTTTCCCATGTCGCCTCCGATTTTACGCAAGGGATCGACGCGCCCTTGCTGGCGGAAGCCCTCGCCGCTTTGGGAGAGGAAGGGGAGGCTCTTGTCTCCGCCCTGGCGGAGCAGGCTCTGCAGAACGAGGAGCTCTTGACCTCTTTCCTGGAAGCCACCGCCTCCCTGGCCAACGCTATTATTCGTTCTCTTTCCTCTTTCCTGGAAGCCACAGCTTCCTTACCGGAAGATAGAATCGCGGGGTTGAAAAAAGCCTTATCTGAGTCTCTGGAACCGCAGGAGATCGCTAACCTTATGCGCGCACTGCTTCTCTTATCCCGTCAAACCGCCCTCCTCGGGGAACGACCCACCCCACTGCGCCAGGAATTACTTGGGGTCTTGAGGGATGAACTTTACTCGCGATTTACCCCTCAAGATCAAGCCCAGGGGTTGAACCGGGTGCTCCAGGCGTTGAATCGCCGCATGGCGATGGCGCCTTCCGGCGAGGAGGCGGGGCTGGACGCTTTTCTTTCAGGCGTGAACCGCGTGGAACTGGAAAGGTTCTTTAAGACGAGCGCCCTACGCCTGGGCAGGATTTTGGCTAGCCAACCCGATCTTGCAAAAGTTTTTGCCAGAGGCGTTTTTACCGTTTTTCAACAGGCGATAAAGGGGTATCTAACCGGATGGCGAGGGCGTAGGAAGGCGGGAAGGAGGTGAGTGGCATGGCGGTAATCGGTACCCACCTGGAGTTAAAGGAGATTTACGATCCCTACGTGCGTGAGTGGAAGGAAAAGGGAGGTCAGGTCGTGGGTTATTCCTGCCTGACCACCCCGGTTGAGCTCATCGAGGCCGCTGGTCTTCTCCCGTACCGCATCAAGGCTTTGGGCAATCCCTGGACCGAGCTCGCCGATGGGGAGATGTCCCTCTTCAACTGCTCGTTCTGCCGCTCCTGCTTGCAGCTTGCCTTGGAGGGAACCTATGACTTTCTTGACGGCATAATCGAGACCAACGGCTGCGATCACTTGCGGGCTATGTTCGAGAACTGGCAGCACAACCGCAACCTGCCCTTCTTCCATTACCTGAAAGTACCCCATTTCTTCCGCGACGATTCCCTCGAATATTATCTGGGAGAACTAGAGCTCTTGCGGGAGCACCTTGCCTCTCACTTTTCCGCCGAGGCGGATAATGATTCCCTTCGAAGGGCGATTGATGACTGGAATCTGGTACGGGAGAAGTGGCGGGAACTATGTTCTTTGCGGGAGCTTTCTGAACCAAAAGTCACCGGCGGCGAGGCTTTAGCCCTAGAGCTTGCCGGCTCCCACATGACTGGTAGGGACTTCGCCCAGCTTCTCGGAAATTTTATCGAGGAGAGAAAGGGCGAACCAGGAAAGAAACCTAAAGCCAGGTTGATGTTCTGCGGGCCCGCCACCGATGAGGTGGCTTGGATGGAAGAGATAGAGAGCCTAGGAGCGGTGATAGTGGCGGACACCCTGTGTTTTGGCTCTCGGGCTTTCATGCACAAGCCGGGCCAGGGATCTGAACCCTTGGAGGAACTGGCGCGGGGGTATCTCGATAGCATCTTTTGCCCACGAATGTATCAGGAATACGCGAAGCGCCGGGATTATATTTTGGGAACCGCCCAACGCGCCCAGGTGGACGGCGTGATTTACCTCTTCAACAAGTTCTGTGACCTGCACGGCACAGAGTCGGTGCTGGTGCGACGTGACCTGGAGGGGGCGAAAATTCCGGTGCTGGTCCTGGAGAAGGAGTATAGCTCCGCTGATTTGGGGAGGGTGAAGACGCGGGTGCAGGCTTTTCTGGAAAGGATCGGGGGTGGAGCGTGATGAAGAAAGAAAATATCAATGCCGGCATCCGCATTCTGGAGTTCACACGTACGTCGTCCTGGAGGGGTGAGCGGTGATGGAAAAAGGTTACGTTATTAGGCCGGGCGAGAACGGCTTCGAGCGCGCCATGGAGATACTGGGGATGGTATATAAATTCCCGGAGGACATAAGCGACGAGGATGTGGAGGGAGCCGCAAATTTCGTATTTCCCGCGCTGCGCAATACAGTGTTGGGTCTTTTGGAGCTGCCCGCCAACCGGGGGCTGGAGATATTTTTCTTCAAGAAACT
This sequence comes from Candidatus Geothermincola primus, assembly GCA_015711725.1. Lineage (GTDB taxonomy): Bacteria > Actinomycetota > Geothermincolia > Geothermincolales > Geothermincolaceae > Geothermincola > Geothermincola primus. The sequence goes on from JACVIX010000079.1 coordinate 8,981, forward strand.
TTTGGAGTACTTCTGGGAAGCGCAACGGGCTCATGAGGAAGGAAAGAAGATCATCTTCATCCCCTTCACCTTCCCACCCGAGCTCTTCTTCGCCTTCGATTCCCTGGTGCCTTTGTGCACGGAGGTTTTCTCTGGCTTAATAGTCAACATCTGCTACGGGCAAGGGGAGCGCTTCTGGGATTACGCCGTAAGCCTGGGACTGCCTGATTCCATGTGCTCCGGAAACACAATCGGCATCGCCTCCCTTCTTTATGGTCCGGGCCTCAAGCCGGATGCCATCGTCTATAATACCCCAGGTAGCTGTAACCCCAATGCCAAGATCCATGCCTTTGCCGCCGACTACCTGGGCATCCCCCAATTCGCCTTGGAGAAGCCAGTGGACGAGTCCCCACGGGGGAGGGAACAGTATTACAAATACTTGCTCCGCTTCGTCCGGGAGCTGGAGGAATGGGCGGGCGAGGAGTTGAAGGAGGAACGCCTGCGCGAGGTGATGGAGCGTTCATACCGCGCCGTGGATCTGTACAATGAGTACTGGGAGCTTAAAAAAGCACGCCCCTGCCCGGTGCCCAATATCTTCAGCATGACCCTGCTGGTGCTGCGCAGCCAGTTGTGGGGCCGTGAGGAGGCGATAGAGGTATTACAGCGCATGGTGGATATCTCCCGGGAAAGGATGCGCAAGGGCGAATATGCGGCTCCCGAGGAGCTGGCGCGGATATATGTAAGCTACATCTACTGGCTCTTCGACTTTTACGGCTACTTCACTTGGATGGAGAAGAGGGGCATCTCCATCTTAGGGGATATCCTGGCCATCCATTATTTCCCGCCCATCGACTACTCTTCCAAGGAGAGCATGCTGCGGGCTTATGCGGATATCGCCTTCGATTACCCTATGACCCGGCAGATGGGCGGGGAGTCCATATCCCTGCGCTGGCTCGAGGACGTTTGCTACGCGGCAAAGGATTTGGGCGCGGACGCCTGCGTATTCGGGGGAGTGCACGCCTGCAAGCACACCTTGGGAACCATCTCCTTTTTCCGCAGAGAGATGATGAAGCGCCTGGGCCTACCCACCCTGGTGCTGATAGGAGATGTCTTCGACAAGAGGCAGACCCCCATGGAGATCTTTCAGAAGGAGGTGGATACCTTCATCGACCAGGTGGTATCCAGGAAGAAAAGGGCGAGAAGAAGGTCCTGAGATCGAATTAGTTGAAAGTGACTGTTTTGAAAGACTAAACAACCCCGAATGATTAATTACATATTGTAAATAACAAAGTGGATTAATGGTTGGTTTGGGGCAAGCATTATATCATGACATTTTGAAGAAATTAAATTAAAGGTTCCTGTTCACGAGGGAGGGAAAGTATGGAAGGGATTTCCACCGAGATCGTCAGAAACCGCTATATGAGCGAGCTGGTGAGCACCGGCGACAGATTGCTCGCTGATGTGGTAAGGGAGTTTGTGGACAGAGAAATTCGGCCCTATCGCAGGGAGATAGAGGAAAGCACCAGAACCGATTTCGAGTTTGTTCGTGAGATCCAGAAGAAGATGGTGGGAATGGGTCTACAAGGAGCTTTCCTGCCGGCGGAGTACGGAGGGATGAACCTTACTGCGGTGCTGCCCTACTGCCTGGCGTTGGAGGAGCTATCTAGGGGTGACCCGGCGATAGTCTGCGCCATGGCCGGTGGAGCTTGGGCCTTCCGACCCGCGGTGCTATCCGATAACAAGGAAGTGCTCAAAGAGTTCGCTCCCAAGTTCTTAGGCGATGATCTTTATGTGGCCTGTTTCGCCATGACGGAGCCCTCCGGCGGGTGCAATATCGAGAACGTAGACATGAAAGGTCGGGGCATACATACCCGCGCCTATCTGGACGGCGACGAATGGGTGATCAATGGAGCCAAACTCTGGCCCACCAACTCCGGTGTCTCGGACGTATACTGCGTGGTCTGCAACACCGATCCCTCCCTGGGGGATGAAGGCATCGCCCTTATCTATGTTCCCGTCCCCATAGAAGGGTTCAGCTTCGGCAGATTTGAGGACAAGGCGGGGTTCAGATCCAGCAGGGAAGGCGATTTTTACTTCGATAACGTGCGGGTGCCTAAGGCATGGCGGGCGGCGGGTCCGGGAAAGGACGCGGAGCTGCTGGAGGACAACTTGATATTCGCCCGTATTTTCAGCGCCGCTTGGGCGGTGGGCATCGCCCAAGCGGCCTTGGAGGAGGTCATGGAATTCACCGCGGAGAGGAAAGTAGCGGGGAGACCCATAAGGCAGCATTCCGCAGTGGCTAACATAATCGCCGACATGATTATAGACATCCAGGCGGGAAGGGACTGCTATATCAACGCCGCTTATATGTATGATCACCCCGAGCTTTACGGGAAGCGCACCACCAAGTATATGCTGGCAAGGGGTAGCCTTGCCAAGGTTTTCTGTTGCGATGCCGCGGTGAGGGTTACCAACAAAGCCATGGAGCTCATGGGCGCCTATGGCTACTCCATCGATTATCATGTGGAGAAGTTTTGGAGGGATAACAAAATCATCCAGCTCTGGGAAGGCGGCGCTCAGTTGGGCAGGCTGGACGTGGCCCGGGGTTATTATGACTATGACCAGTTCTATGAAAATGAGGTTTACGAGGAGATAGAAGGGATTCGCTGACTGAATGCCTGACTGAAATATAGCAAGTAATTAAGTGACGGTTGTGAGGTTTATCTACCCAGGGGGTTGAGGTCATGGAGACGGTTTCTATCGAGCGGAAGGGAAACAGGTTCGTGCAAAATCTGTTGGGGCCCGAAGATCTCATGCTCATCGAGTCGATACGAGCGTATGTGGATGAAAAAATCATGCCCGTGAGGAGGGAGATCGACGTCTCCGCGAGAGGCGACTTCGCGATGGTAAAAGAAATTCAGAAAAGCGCGCTCCCATTGGGAATTCAAGGTGGTTTTCTGCCAGAGGAATACGGTGGAATGGGGATGGATTCCGCGGTAACCCTTTCTCTTCTGGCTGAGGAGATGGGACGTGGGGAACCGTCGCTCTTCACCTTGTTTGCTTCTGGGATTTTAGCGCTGCGTCCCGCCGTGGTCTCTGAGAATAGGGCAGTTCTTGATTATTTCGCGCCGCGTTTCATCAAGGAGGACGAGTTATTTCTGGGGGCCTTCGCCGTGAGCGAGCGAGCCAGTGGGTGCGATGCGGAGAATGTGGATATGGGATCCAGGGGTGTTGCCACCCATGCGGTACTTGAGGGAGAAAATTGGGTGATAAATGGAGACAAGACGTGGGTGACCAACGCTGGCATAGCTTCAGTTTACTGCGTGTTGTGTAGCACCGACCATTCCTCTGGGGATAATGGTCTCGCTCTTATCTATGTGGAGGCGCCGACGGAAGGCCTGGAGGTGGGAGAGCCGAAAAGGAAAGCGGGATTTCTGGCGAGCAGGGAAAGTGATCTTCGTTTAAAAGACGTAAGCACTCCCAAGTTATGGAGAGCCTCAGGTCCGGGAACGGATGCGGAGCTATTCCGTGAAAATATAACTTTATCTAGAATCATAAGCGGAGCCTTGGCTATTGGGGTCGCTCAGGGTGCCTTCGATGAAGTCCTTTCTTTCACCTCCGATCGCATTGCCGCCGGAAAGCCCATCAGGCAGCACTCCGTCGCCGCCCATATCCTGGCGGATATCGCCACGGGAATACAGGTGGGAAGGGACGCTTACGTAAACGCCGCCTATCTCTTCGACCATCCCGAAACCTACGGTCAAAGAAGCTCTATGCACATGCTCTCTAGGTCATCCATGGTAAAAATCTTCTGCACCGACGCGGCGGTGATGGCCACCAACCGCGCCATGGAACTGATGGGTTCCTACGGATATGTGACCGACTATTACGTGGAGAAGTATTGGAGGGACGCCAAGGCTATTCAACTCTGGGGAGGGGGATCACAGCTAGCCAAGCTGGATGTGGCTAGGGGATATTACGATTACAAGCAGTTCCATCATAACGAACTCTATGCGAAGATAAGGGAGCTCAGCGGAAAACCCCGCTGATAACGAGCAGCTTTATAACTCAGGCGGAAAACCCGCTGATAATTTGCCTAGGGTTGTGTAGATTTCACCCGAATGAGATCTCGTTAGCGATCGCAATAAGCGCCAAACGGGAAATCTCCTACCTATCAGAGGCTAGACGTTCCCGTTTCTCGCTATTCGCCTTAGAAATGAACAACCGAACGGGAGACAGAGTTTACATTGTCTGCATAGGGAAAACTCCAAATAGCTGAACTTGTCAAGCATCCTGAAGGCTTCACCGAGTTAAGAATATATTTACATGTGTAATTAATCAAAAAAAGGTAATTGGCAGCCTTAAAACGTTACCTGCCTAGACGCCACGACGCTTCCTTAGCCGCGCAATCAGTTTTTAATTCTTGAATTAAAATTGTTATCGGCTTATAGCTTCTTTTGACTTTCTTTAATCATTTGTTTACATCTCTTATATGCAAGAAGTAACTTGGGATTATAATGAAAAACTACTAAATGGTTGGGTAGAGCGGAGTGTCATCGGTTCACTACCTTTCTACGCTTACAAATAATGAAATGCATTATCGCAGCAACTAAAATTTGTAAGATAAATTAGATAATATGTTAAGATGTTCAGTACCTAAAAAAGTAGATGGCGAGTGTTGAAGGTCACGGATTTTGTTGTTTTATTTAGGAGTCGACAATAACGTTCACTACCGTAAATTTTGCGAGGACTAACTGAGGACTGTTTCCTTTAGTTAATCTCGGGGTGCTTTTCTTTTGGATGGGCGACTAGGAAATCTTGTTCACGTCGATCTCGATCACCAGAGAGGTCCCTTCGTCTATGGCGAAGACGATGCCCTTGTCGGGGTATTGCCAGATCTGGATTATGGGCCCTCCCATGGTGGTCCTCTCCTTGATCCCAGGAGCACCGAATTCCCTGGTCACTTCCGCGGAGGTGGACCCGATACCCACTCCCCTAGGAGTCTTTCCCGCATAGGGATAGCGCAGATTGATGGAGAGCACCAGGTCGAAGTCCCCAGGCTTTCTGTCGTTGTCGGTGTCCTCCATGTATACGGTGAGTTTCCATCCACCGGAACCTCCCGTGTAGGAGGCGTAGACTAGCTCGTCGTTGCTACCGGTCTGATTGGGGAGGCCATATATCTCTTTGACCCTTTTGTAAAGGTCCCCGATCTTTATGCCCGCTGCGCTCGTCCCGGGAACGATGGGATCCCTTCCGGTGTTGAGAAATACGTCTCCGGTGGAAACCTGCAAGTTGTCCCCGCTGGTGACCGCTGGCTTGAGGCCGCCCTGAGCGGTGACCACCACCGTGATAACCTGCCCGCTGGCCTCCTCCACTAGGAACTCCACTCCGATGCGTGAATAGGTATAATTGAGAAAGATGGCGCTGCCCATATCCAAGCGGGATACCGAAGCGCACTGCCCAAACTCGTCCTCCAAGTCCTGGGGTCCGCTCCCCAAGCCATTCTTTTTCAGAGTGGTTCCGTAATATGGCTCCGAGACCTCGATCTGGCCTACCAGATCGGAGTCGCCCAACTCGCCGTCTCCATTATCATATAAGATAAGAACCAGGTGCCAGGCGCCGGGGAAATCCCTCTCCACATCCTGTCTCAATCGCCCATAATAGAGATGGTGATAACCCTGTTCGTAAAGTTTAGCGTCTGGATCTCCGTAGACTTTCCTAACTGTGGCGAAGTCGGATTCGATGTCTATTCCCGCTAGG
>JACVIX010000080.1 GCA_015711725.1 Candidatus Geothermincola primus
GCGATGATGAGGCAAAACGATATAGATATGATTATCGCCATCAACACGCTGGTGCCGGAGTCGGAATTTGACGCCTCATCGATGTTTGGGGAGTTGCGAGAACTATACCCGGAAAAGCCTATACTGGTTGTATTTTTAGGATCGAGCGAGGAAGACGGCAAGAGATGGTTTAAAGCGCTGGAGAAGCAGAAGATTCCTTGTTACGACTCAGTGGAAAGGGCGATAAAATCGGCTAGCGCTTTAAGCAGATACTCTCTGTGGCTTAAGAGGAAAGAGAAAGTCTAGCCATGATAGGGGGGATAAGGGGGCGATCTGGCACGAAAATCGCTCGTGTGCCGATAGGTGTACAGGTAAAAGAAAAGGGGAGGTGTAGCAGTGAATAGGGAACTTCTAAATGAGTTTGTGGAAATCGCCGGCAAGGAAAACGTGAGGACAGATCCGGGGGCGTTAGAAGGCTATTTCAAGGAGAAGCCCACAGATATAAGATTGGTGTTGGTCACGCCGGAAGATCAGGAGATGCTCTCGGAGGTGGCCGCATTAGCCTATGAGAAGGACATTCCCATGTATACTCATAGGCGAGGATATCTCGATAAAGAATTAGCCAAGGTTGAAGGGCTGCTGATTGACCTGAAAAAAATCGACAAGATTATTCGTGTAGACCAATCCAACTTGCTGGCGTTCGTCCAGTATGGCGTTACCTTCGAGCGTTTAAAAGAGGAATTGGACCGCGTGAATATGCGTATGCTCATGCCTGCGGCGGCAACTTCGCCATCTATAGTGAGGTCCTATTTGGACCGGGACATAATTATCGCCAACGGAGCTACCCGGCCTTACCAGATATCCACTTTTCACGCCATATTGCCGGATGGCAGAATCTGGATGAGCGGGACCGATGCATATACCGAAGATGGTATGATCGAATTCCGCGAGGATATCGGTCCCATGTACTCCTATTTCTTTCATGCCAGCGAGGACATCTACGGAATGCCATACGCGGCTAAAGTATTCATTTATAAGAGATGGGAAGACAGAAAAGTAACATCCTATGGATTCGACAGCGCCGAAAAGGCGATGCGCACTGCATACTTGGCCTCCCGACATGATCAGGTATTCGAGTGCGTGGTTGCAAACTCCGTATATTTAGCGGTGTTGTTGTCGGATAGCCCCGGCGATGCTGAAAAGTTGGCAAGTGAGCTTTCTCCCTGGAACGTAGTTTTTGGCTTTGATATGCACCCCGACTTAGTGAGAATATGGGACAAGCAGACAGGAGAAATGGCTGCGGAAAATGGTGGCAAGCCTGCTTCCGAAGAACTTTCAAAACGCATGGAGGAAAAGTTCGAGTGGCCTTGGTACATTTCCGATCGGGATTATTATCGAGGTGGTACCAAAATAATAGATTATTATACTTTTGCCAACAAGGCCCCCACGCTGTTCGCGGAGACCACAAGCAAGGCGTCCGCATATGAGATAGGCCAATTGGCAATCCCCGTTTACTACGGCGGAGCGTTTTACTGCGAAAGCGATATTTATTGCGGGAAAGACGACCAAGAAGCCGAAAATCTGAGGGTAGAGATCTTTAGAGAACTTTTGGACAAAGGCGTCCATGTAAACAGACCCACGGGCGATATAGCAAAGATAGTTTATGAACGGCTAGATCCAGAAAATATACGAATGATTAAAAATCTTAAAAAGGTTATCGATCCTAAAGGTCTACTTAACCGCGATCAGCTCGTGGAGGGGGTGTGAGCAATGGAGAAGAGGCTTACCAGAAAACGGGAGAAACTTACCGATTATCGCGATGATTATTGGGCATGTGGGAAGTGTAAAATGTGCCAGTCTATTCATGTCCAAAAGATGTCGAGCGCGCGATTTTCTTACAATTGCCCCTGCGGGACTCGCTACCGCTTCGAATCTTATTATGCTGCAGGGATGATGGAGATAGCACGCGGGCTAACTAATTTTGAATTCGAACCCACCCCAAAGACAGCGGAAATAATATATTCCTGCAACCTTTGTGGACTTTGTCAGGAGATGTGTTATCCACTAAAGACCATGCACACCACCAAGATTATCCAGCTGCTGAGGGAGAAAGCGGTAGAAGAAGGTTGGGGGCCATTGGAAGCCCATCAACCTATGCTGGCTTCAACTCGGGATAACGACAACGCTCTAGGGTTGCCCTCCGGCTTTAAGGAAAAAGCGGTAAAGCCACTGAAGCTTAAAGACCTAACCAAGGAGAAGGCGGAGAACTTGCTCTTCATAGGCTGTGCCTACGCTGCTGGCGGTGAAATGCAAAAAAGGTTGGAAAGCATTGTAAATATTCTAAAAGCTGCAGATATAGACTTCGGAGTGCTGGGCAACGCGGAACCCTGCTGCCGCAGTTTTAACCTTATGCTAGGGGACAGGGACGGCTTTGAAGAAAGGGCCTTTGAGAATATGGAGCTGTTCGAATCCACTGGAGCCTCCACTTTGATAACCGCATGCCCTCATTGCTTGCAAGTGCTCAAAGACGAATATGAAAATTACATGAATATGAAAGTCATTCATATTACCGAACTAATAGCCAAGCAATTGAAGGAGAAAAAACTCCAGTTTACGTCTGAGGTAAAACTTAAGGCTGCTTATCACGATCCCTGCATGCTGGGTAGGTGGTGCGAAATATATAATCAACCAAGAAGAGCCCTGAATGCTCTTCCTGGGTTCGAACTGGTAGAATTCGAGAGGAATTTGGAAAATTCTTGGTGCTGCGGGGCCGGGGGTGGCGTGAAAGCAGCAGATCCAGACCTCTCAGCATGGACTGCCGCTGAGCGCATGACGGAAGCGCGTGCGGTGGGGGCGGAGGCTGTTGTGACGGCTTGCCCGCATTGCGAGGCGCAATTTGCAGAGGCCAAGGACCTTCCGGTATACGATCTTTATGAATTGATGGCTAAGGCTATGGGAGAGGGGGCGAAATAGATGAAGGGAAAAGATATCCAGACAGATTTAAGAGAAAGAAAAATCATCAAAGTTCCCACCATCCATGAGCTTGAGAGGGTTCATAACACTCCGGAAAATTTGGAGAAAGCTTACAAAGAATTGCAGGATGCCCTAGGTGAGGAATGGGTTTCAAACGACTTCAATATAACGCTTGCTTATGCGCGTGATCAGTCGGTTATTCCCATGAATCACCCGGACATTGTAGCGCTTCCGGGATCGACCGATGATGTTATCTCTATCATGAGAATTGCGAACAAATACAAAATCGATGTTATGCCTTATGGCTCTGGTCTAAACACCCTAGGCTTGACCATTCCACCTTATGGGGGCATTCTCTGTGATACCCGCAGGATGGACCAGATCTTCGAGATCGATGAGGAGAATATGTTCTGCACCATTGGTCCAGGAGTAACCTTTGCCCAGCTACAGACGGAGACTCTTAAAAGAAAACTGCGCCTGATTAATCCATCTACCAGCGCCAACGCCATGGTGATTTCCAATCTGTGCATGGGGAATATTTCTACTTTATGTAATAAATATGGTCTAGGTTTAGACCATATTATAGGCTATAAGGTTGTATTGCCCGATGGAAATCTAATGGTATGCGGGCCTAAAGCCTACGGCGCGGATAACGCGCATGTTCCCGGACCGGGACCGGATGTACGCGCTTTCATAAGAGGTTCATTAGGGACTATGGGCATTATCACCGAGATGACCATACGCCTCTATCCCGACCCCGATGTGGTCGAGCTGGTGGTGCCCATATGCGATGAGGAAGACTGGGGAATCATTGCCCCGGCGCTAAAGGCTATTTGCCAGAGAAATATCGTAATAGAGAACGCCTACTTCCAGAATACTTACATGGGAATATTTCTCGGCGAAAGCAATCTAGAGTCCTCCCGCCTTATCCCGGCCCTTCCCAGGCATTATGTGGTGCCGGTCACTGGAGGTTACTCGGAGGAGGAGGTGAACATCAAAGGGGAGATTTGCAAACAAGATATTCTGGCGGTATCTCCCAAGTTCGAATTCATGCCCTGGGAGACGGTTGAGGAAATGTCCGCAGGTCGTCTAGTGGGCATTGACAAATTCACCAAATTTTTCCGCGAATCGGTAAGAGTGCAGAGAGTGAAGGGGAGCTTTTTTGTGGGATTTGGCATGGACCATCTGGAAGGACTTACCGAGCTAAATAAGGCGATGATGAAGGCTATGAGCACCCAGGTAGGTACAGACGAGAATGTCTTTTCTGCGGACCTGATCGCCACCTATTTTCAACCATATGATCAAGGACGGGTTGGTTTTATTGAGTTTGACATATTCATCGACCAAACTAACCCGGAAGACATGCTTCGAACTATTATGGGAACGGTGGCGGCACAAGGGGTTTCCTTCAAGATGGGCTCCAGGCCTTGTTTCGGAGTATGGCCGCTTTTGGAAGGAGCGGGGCCGGTCCACGACTATATCGGGCTGCTCTATCCCGCTGCCGGGAATTATGCAGACGTCTTCAGAGACATGAAGATGATTTACGATCCCAATAATATCTGCAACCGTAGATGGGACTACGAGACTATGCGTATGAAAAAGGCTGCCCTTTAGTAGTTGCGTGATAGAGGCATGAGATGCGATTACGGTTGAAAATTTACCTAAGGAGGTAATTGTAATGGCTGATTATGATGTCATAGTGGTTGGAGCGGGGAATGGCGGCATCACTGCCGGTGCCCTGCTAGCCAAACAGGGGCGCAAGACATTAGTGCTGGAACAAAGCAACCGGGTTGGAGGTTGCTGCTCAACTTTTGAGAGGGATGGATATAAATTCGACCTAGGCGCCTCCATTGTAGAAGTGGTATATCCCATAGAACTAGCCTTTAAAAAGCTGGGGAGTTCGTTCTGGGAAGAGTTGGATCTAATTCCTTGCGACCCAATTTATAGCTATATATTCCAGGATGGCTCCAGGATCAATTATCCGCTTTCCCTCGAAGGAACCGCAGAGGTTATATCGAAAATCGACCCGGAAGATGGAAAAAAATGGTTTGAGCTAGCCGACTACTTCGCAGAGATGATGAAGAAGACTATTGAGGCGTTCTTTACCAGTCCGGCTAACAACTTTATCGATATGGCCAAGATGGTGATGAAGCAACCAGGGATATTGAAGTTTCTCCCTCTTTTTGCCACCAGTTATCAAGATGTGATTAAGAAATACTTCAAAAACGACGTGGTACAGCAGACCATGTCCTTTCAATCTTTCTATTGCGGGTTGCCCCCGGAATTGGCTCCCGGTTTTATCGCGTTAATCCCTTATTCCGAACACGAAGGCATCTGGTACCCCCGTGGCGGGATGATTCAGATCCCCATGGCAATAAAGAGATTGGGGGAGAAATATGGCCTGGAGGTACAGTTCAACAAACAAGTCGAAAAGGTCTTGGTGCGGAACCGTCGTGTGGAGGGGGTAAGGCTGACTGACGGGACGGAGATTACCTCCGATCTTGTTGTCTCCAATGTTAACGCCAAAAAATTGTACTTGGACTATATTGGCGAGGAACATCTTCCTTGGCTTGCCCGATACGGGATTAAGAGTTACGAGGTATCCATGTCATGCTTCATGATTTATGTTGGATGCGATTATCGCCCACCTTTAGAAGCTCATCACAGCTTGACCATCGGACCGTTGGAGATGATGAACGATTTTTGGTGGAATGATTTCAAGAAAGGAAGGGCTCCGGAGGACGTTCACGGTCTGATTTGCTGGCCTACCGAATCCGACCCCAGCTTGGCTCCGGAGGGTCATCACGTGCTCAATATTATGGGAATGGGTCCATATGAGCTCTCTGGGACGAATTGGGATAAGGAAAAACAGGCATATGCGGAAAAGATGATCAACGGCCTCTCCAAGACCGCTATCCCGGAACTTGCCGATCACATCACAATGCTGGATATATCCACTCCCTTGGACTTCGAGCGGAGGTTGCTATCCCCAGGAGGGGCGATATATGGGCTACAGATGGATATACCGGCGCAGGCTACTTTCCGCCCCTCTTCTAAGTCAAAGAGCATCAAAGGACTTTATTTGACAGGGGCTTCTACCCATCCGGGCGGCGGAGTTCCCTCCACCATAGCATCTGGGCTTATAGCCGCAGAGCTTATCGATAAATACGAGTGATGGTGAAAATGAATTATTAAAAATAGCTTGAAAATTGGGGTTCGCGGGAGGAAGAAAATTTGGATGATGAAGAACGGAGGTTGGAATGGCGAAAAAAGTAAGAAGAATGGAATCGAAACCTACGAATGAAAAGAGAAAAGGGATAGTGTATAAATTAATGCCCTTGTTTTTAATCGTACCTATTTTTGCAGTCTTGTACATGCGGGCCGACATTTCCAAGAGGCGTTTTATCAAGCATTTAGCGAAGCAGATTCCCTATCTCCCGGGACGCTATTTCGCTTGATTGGTTCGATCCTGAGGCGATGCAGCTCTTCCATCATGGTTTTATTAAGATGCTATGATGCTTATGCCTATAGCCATGCAACAATGCTCATGGACTGGTTTGTTCGCATGATAGATGGAAAAATAGTAGCGGCATACGGAACTTTGAATGGGGAGCGCTCCTGATAGCTTGTTGCAAGCGAGCTTCGCAATCAAGCAAAGCTTAAGATAATTAATATATAAGCATGGCTCAGGGTTGAAAGGTCGTAAGTAATCTGAAGATTGCATCATAAATAGATAAAGAGGGGTTTTGTGGGCAGGAGTAAGAAGGGTTTCGACCGGATTTTAAGTTTTTACAAATATAAAGACACCGTCTTCAGAATGAGCAAAATACCCTTAGTAAACTTGCTGGGAAGGCGCGTGATAGATGCGAACAATTTAACCCTCACATATATTCCTATCTGTGAAGGAATAGAACTCCCCGAGGGAACTGTTCTGCCCATCAGCATAATCGAGGAGTTTATTGAAAGAGCCTGCCATCATGTAATTCTCGACCGCTGCCCCTGCCGGAGCGAGAATGGTTGCAAAGAGTTCGACCCTTATTTTGGATGCACTTTTATTGGAGAGGGCGCCAAGGAGATCAATCCGGAAGTGGGTAGGCACGTGACCAAAGATGAGGCTCTGCGACATCTACGAGAGGCCACCCAAGCAGGGCTGGTCTCCTGCGTGGGAAAGTTCAAAGGCGATGCAATCATGCTAGGGGTGAAAGACCATCATCGAATGATGACCATATGTCATTGTTGTCCCTGTTGTTGCATTTCCACTTCGATTCATCTCGCTTCTAAGCACGCCCGCGATTTACTGGTTAAACTAGAAGGCCTTAAGGTTGAGGTAAATGAAAACTGCAATGGTTGCGCGAGGTGCGTAGAGGCCTGTATCTTCAAACAAATCAAGGTATTTAATGGCAGGGCTGTTATTGGTGAGGAATGCAAGGGATGTGGGCGATGCGCCATGGTCTGCAAAAGAAATGCGATAAGTGTTTCCATAGACAACCCTCGATATGTTCAGGCATGTATGGATCGCATAAATGCGATGGTGAGTATTGAATAAGAAGCTTAGGGGAAAGGGGAACTTTATTCCGAGATAAGATACGAGAAGAAAGGTTCCTAAAGATGAAGGATTTAGCTGGAAAGGTAGTAGTGGTGACCGGCGCCGCCAGTGGCATAGGCAAGGAGATAGCACTGGCGTGCGCGGAAAGAGGCGCGAATCTGGCCATTTGCGATATAAACGAAGAAGAGTTAAGAAATACCGCCAGTGAATTGGAGCTCAAGGGAAGTCGTGTTTTTAAAGAAAGGGTCGATGTCTCCGATGCCAGTCAGATGGAAGGATTCTGCGAAAAGGTGTATGAAAATATGGGACGGGTTGACGTTCTTTGCAATAACGCTGGCGTTAATGTGGTGGGTCTGCTTGATGAAATCTCTTTGGAAGAATGGGAACGAATTATTGGGGTGAATTTATGGGGGGTTGTTTATGGTTGTCATTTCTTCTATCCCCGGATGATAAAACAGGGTGGGAAGTCACATATAATAAACATAGCGTCCATGCTTGCCCTTTTCCCCCTCCCCTCCTGTGGCCCATATGTGACAACCAAGTACGCTATACTGGGCCTTACCGAGACTTTGCTGGCGGAAGCCTACCGTTATGGAATCAAAGTCACGGTGGTTTGTCCATGCCTGGTTCCCACCGGAATGTCTAAAAAATCGGTTGAAGACGCCGCCACCAAGTCAGAGAAGATGTACAAAATGGCTAAGGGAATCAATAAGATAGTGGAGATACGCAATTATCCCCCTTCTAAAATCGCTGATGCTGTAGTTAAATCATTAGAAAGTGGTAAATCAGTGGTTCCAGTGGGATTTGACACTTACGTGCTGGATTGGACGCATAGGTTGATCCGTGGGGGTTTCCTGAGGTTCATCAAATTAACTTGGAAAATTCTGTTTAAATAACATCGAGTAAAAAGAAGGTAAAACACGCTGCTTTGAACCAACGTTAATAAATTACATAATGTAATAATTGTGATTATAATATCTACGCGCATAATATTTCACAATCTAAATTGACGATAGAGATTGATAGTGTCCGTTATAGTGTTTTCATTAATAGAGTAACCAAAGGAGAAGTAAGGTGAAACTATTTTCTAAAGGAACCATAGGGGAGATGGAGCTGAAGAACCGCATCGTTATGACTCCAATGGGTATATATGGGCTACCTTCTGCGGATGGAAATCTCACCGATCGTGGGATCGCGTTCTACACCGCCAGAGCAAGAGGAGGTACGGGCTTGATAATTCCCACCGCTACCTTCGCCAGTAAACTGTTCGAGGAATTTGTCTCCGTTGTTTATATTATGGATTCCATCGACAAAGCGTTGAGATGGAGCGAATTGGTGGAGCACGTACACGCCTACGGGGCTAAACTTGCCATACAGCTTAGCCCTGGACTTGGGCGGATAAACAGCGACTATTTACACAATCCACATCGCATACCCGTATCGGCTTCCCCTGTTCCGGCTTTCTGGAGCCCTTGGGTAAATTGTAGGCCTTTAGAGAAGAATGAAATTAGAACGATGGTGGAATCATTCGGTAAAGCCGCCTATCTAGCCAAAGGAGCTGGAGTCGATGCCATAGAAATTCACGGATATGGGGGGTATTTGATAGATCAATTCGCCACCGCCCTATGGAATAAACGTGAGGATGAATATGGTGGAGACTTGGAAGGAAGGATGCGCTTCCCACTAGAGCTTATAAAATCTGTGCGAGATATGTGCGGGAAGGACTTCCCCATAATATATAAGTTTACGCCGGTGCACACTATCGAGGGGGGAAGAGAGCTGCCGGAGGGCATAGAGATAGCCAAGATGTTGGAGGAGGCAGGAGTAGATGCTCTCCATGTGGACGTGGGTTGTTACGAAGCATGGCACAGAACCATTCCGCCTGTCTATCAACCGCCGGCATGCCAAATAGATATTGCTCAGGCAATAAAAAAAGAAGTGAGTATTCCGGTGATCGCCCATGGGAAATTGGGCATCCCTGAAATGGCCGAAGATGTACTTGAGGAGGGCAAGGCCGACTTTATCGGCTTAGGCCGATCGCTGTTGAGCGACCCGGAGTGGGCGAATAAAGTAAAGGAAGGAAGGATAGAGGATATAACCCCCTGTATTGGATGCAGCGAGGGTTGCTTTTCCCGTGGGTTTGAGGGCAAGTATGCCAGTTGCGCAGTGAACCCTCAATGTGCCAAAGAAACGGAATACCCAATTCTCCCCGCCGAAAAGCCCAAATTTGTTCTAGTGTTGGGAGGTGGTCCCGGAGGAATGGAATCCTCGATAATAGCGGCGAAAAGAGGCCATCGAGTTGAGCTTTGGGAAAAAGAAGCGGAATTAGGAGGAACTTTAATCCCAGCTTCCGTGCCTGAGTTCAAGATGGAAATCCGAAGATTCATTGAACATAAAAAGGCGCAACTGGCAAAGGAGGGTGTGAAGGTCAAATTGAGAAAGAAGGCAAGCGCAGACGAAATAATCAGCGCTCTTCCCGATACGGTGATCATAGCAACAGGCGGAGAACCGATAATACCAAATCTGCCTGGGGCGAAAGGCAAAAATGTTTTCACGGCTATAGAAGCCCTAAAAGGCGGGCAAGAGCTTGGTAATCGTGTAGTGGTAGCGGGCGGCGGATTGGTGGGCTGCGAGACCGCGGTTCACTTAGCGCAACAAGGAAAAGAGGTACTCATTATAGAAATGGAGGACCGACTGCTCCCTGAGCCCATCTTCATTCTCAACTATAAGAATCTTATGGAACTTATTGAAAAATCAGGTTGCGAAGTGATGTTAAGCGCTAAACTCCTGGAGATAGATGAGGAAGGGGTGATTGTGGAGACATTCGGGGAGAGAAAGCATATTGATTGCGATTCAGTAGTGCTTGCTCTAGGTTTTCAACCCATTGATGTGGAAGTGGAAAAACTTGAGGGGAAGATAGAGGAGATTTTCGTTATCGGTGACGCTCGCAAGCCCAGGAAAGTTTTAAATGCTGTCTGGGAAGGCTTTCACACAGCTAGGGTTATTTAAGCTGAAAATCTTTTTAGGATGCAGATCGAAGGGAAGAGGTGGTGATTAGTGGCTAGGGACAGAACCGAGGAGTTGCGGGAGAGACTAGATAGACTGGATGATCTTTATGAACAGTTATGGCGCGAATTTAACCATCAAAAATTCGGAAAGATGTTGCGAAAAATGGCGAGCAGAACATCTACCAAGTGGTTCTTAGAGAAACCGCTGGCGAAATTGATAGGTTATTTTATAGCCGAAAGAGGGCTCCTGGGGACGGAAAAAGGTAAGAAAAACGATCTTATAGATATCGCTTACAATTGGCAGAAGGTTCCCCGGTTTATGCGTATGCCAATCGAGCTGCTTGAAGCGAGCGACGAAAAGGTGGTCTTTATCGCCAGAGAGTGCGTAGTAGGGTTCGATAATCCAGATAGGGACCTGCAGGCATGTCGCTCCAGTTTGTGTATTGATATAGAGACGGTGAGAAGATGGGGAGGGAAGCTTGAGGTAACCGACAACATACTAGAGGGATGTGAGGTCTGTAAGTTCGAGATAACCAAACTCTAAGATAGATAGAGCTTGCCGGACGAAAATTAATGTTAAAGATAAATTGCGGTATAGATAAGAGAGCGAAGGCGGAAATCGATCTATTTTGTGTGAGGAGAAGAGTATAATCAGGTAAAATTACAACGCAGGGTGATTACCAGAATTTCACCGAAATTGTTAAAGATCGTACAGCTTGATGATGTTATGGATGAAAGATGGCGAAAGAAAAGGGTAACGGGATGAGGTCCCTATTGCCAATAAACTTTTCCGTTATTATATCTATGCGACGATCGTGATTCCGTGCACATTTAATTAATCTAACTCCGGGCATGAATGATTCCCGACCCCACTTAACTTGATAGCGCTACCTATCCATGCGACTTTGCAAAATGCGCCATCGCGGGAGCGAATACGAGGTTATGAATGGGCGCTCCACTAAAGATATATCGACCTATTTAAAAAGTACCAGGATCGTTCATTACTAGATGAAGATGTAACGGCTGTATCTCTAAATCAATCGATCTATGAGCATATATGGCGTCAAATCCTAAGGGGTAAAATTAACGACCGGATTAAAAAAAATCTTTCTCGATAGTGTGATGATGACTCCACAAAGCAATCCATATTTTAAATCTTTGAAGAACCGATCCTTACCAAGTCTTCTTAGAGGATTTGACAGCGATCTACATCAAAGCTAAGCGGTATCTCAATGGATGTAGAGATCTTAAGAAAAAGAAGGTGCGGAAAGGGATACAGCGCGTCAGTGACTTAATCTCCCCATATAGTCGGAAAACTATCGCTGCAATTAACCGATTACCCGCACCGTTTATGGTTTAAAATCTACCATTCGCCAGATATTTATTCCAGGTTTAAAGTATTTGCATTACTCTATATATCAAGAATAGCTGACGAGGAGAGGGGACAAGTGGGAAATATTTATGAAATCCGCGAAGGAAGAGTTCCGGGCACTGTAATCAGAATCGAACTTATCTCCTACTTCCTTAGCAATCCCCGTTCCATGGTAACCTGTGATTGTTTAGCAAGAGAATTGAGATATCCCAGGGAACAGATCTTGGAACAGATAAACAAACTGATAGACCTGCGTATAGTCGGCAAGAACGACGTCGAAGGGAAGGAACATTACAGCTATCTCCCTCCTTTCTCCAACAAGGTATTAAAAGAAAAACGTTTTAACAATATTAAACATATCATCGCCAGACGACCATGAATTGATTAAAGATGGAAGAGACGTATCACAAAACGGAGGAAGAGCTTATATCTCAACTTAAAGAGATTTTCCATAGGGAAGGGGATATTCATAAATGTCTTGCCCTTCTAGTGGATACGTTAAACATACTTTCAAGCGAGACTTGCGCGGCTTATCTCATCTCTCAGAGAAACGGTTTGGTATACTGGGATTACAGCAAGGGCAGGGGTTTGAATGGCAGCGGAATTTTGCCCACGAAAAAAAGTTTCGAAATTATATTAGAGGGCTCTGTCAAACAACCTTTCTGGGAAGAGTCGAAGGCTTTCCTAAAATATTATTTGCCTCTAGGAGTCGAAGATCTGATTCTGCTTAAGATTAGAAAAGGAAGTGGCAAGGCCATGGAGGCCTTTATCTTTAAAATTATAAGCTCTTCCCTCGCACATATCGCCTGGCTGCATAACCAAAATAGACTCGCCCGGGAAGACGAAGATGCAAGATATATCAGGGTAATAGCCGATACACTCAAGAGCGTGAGCAATAAAGAATTGGCTTTGAACCTTCTTGCGGCATCGGTTTGTAAGACTTTATGGGCTAGTAGGGTTGCGGTGCTGGTCTTTTTAAAGGACAGCCAGGAATTGAGGGTTGGAACGGTGTATGGAGAGTTAAAAGGGAATCTGGAAAGCACGCGTAGGTTTAAATTAAGCGATGGAATTGCGGGGTGGTCATTATATTATAATCAGAGTGTAAATATTCAAGATGCAAAAAATGACCCACGCTTTATCGCCGGGTACTACAACGATATTGAAACCATGATTTGCTCACCTGTTAGTAAAGAGGATAGGCCTATGGGCACTATTTGCGCGGTGAACAAGTTGAGCGAAAACGGATGCAATTTTGTACCATTCACCAATGATGACGAAAATTTCTTGAACAACCTGGGCAGGGAAGTGGCCCAGATCTTCAATAACTAGCCATCTTAGTCCTTTGGAGAAAACAGCCACTACATAAACGAAAAATTCATATTGATCTTTATATGGTATATATTTCTATTTATTAGGTTTTGCAATAAGAGATATTTTAACCTGCTGATAAAACCGCTTTTGCTGTCAAAGATATGGTTCATCTCCCAGAATTGTGGGCAATATTCCTGAAAAAGCTCCCCTTATCTTCGAGATGATGTATTCCTTGTCTCTGTGCCATAGGCCACCCGCTTTTTGCCCTTGATCTTTTTGTTGATTTCCTCAAGCACGCCGGTGAGGATTGGGTGGAGGCAGTGGGCGAGTGTGTCATCAAGCCTCCTCTTCAGCATACCGGCGAGCTTCTTCAGTGGCTCGATCTTGGAGTAGATGGCCCATCTATACCAGCATTTGCAGAACCCATGAGCTCGCTACGGCTCTTGTATGGCCACAGGCGCTTCAGGTCATCTTTTGAGGTCTTACGTGGTTAACAGCCTCTTGGTCAAGGCCCGGAGCTCGGAGAGCATCTCCTGCTGCCAGCTTTACAGTTTCCTCTTTTTGGATATCAGGATGTAGTTGGTGCCCTTGTAGGCGTCCTTGTGCTACTCGCGGGCCTTCCTGGATTCCTCCTCCCTCACTATGTCCGCCACCTCTCTTGCGCAGGAGCTGATGATATGGGAGAGGTCGCGTACGAACTGGGCAGAGGGGCAGTGCTTACTTACGGCGGCCTCGTAGGGGTCCCACATCTCCATGGCGAAGGCGAGAATTTCTTCGCGGTCATCTTCTGCGTAAAGGTTGAGGAAATCCTTCGACGTCTCCTGCCTGCGATATTTTCCCACCCATAAGACTGCCGAGGCCTCGGCGTCTACCACAGTGGTGGCGTTTCTTTATGGAAAGCTAGTCAACCCCGAGAAGGCGCGCGGGGGTATCAGCAGTTGAGGGCAGTTCCTCTTGGAGCGCTTTTTTTTCGGTCTTCTTCTACGTCTTCCAATAAAGAAATTATTATTCAGCTATATCCTCGAGGAAACGGATCTTGAGGCAGGAAAGCGCCATTTCAGCATCGAGTCTCTAGAGTAGGTTGCCCGCGGGTCGCAGAAGGAGACCCCCTCTATTACCAAGCCGCAGTCATGGCAGACCACCCTCGCCTGGTGGAAGCAGAGCCAAGAGCGCTTGTGGGGAACCTTAGGGCAAGTCCCTCACCATGCGCAGGCTCCTGTCGTAATGGGCATGGAACCCCCTTTCCAGCGGCAGCCGTAGCGGGGTTTGGTACGCTCTATTTCTATCACCATTTCCTAGTCCCCACTCTTTCTTCCCTCAAGAAATTTTTTGAATTACTGCCACTTTTATCCACTCTCTATCACCATTTCCTAGTCCCCACCCTTTCTTCCCTCAAGAAATTTTTTAAATTACTGCCACTTTTATCCACTC
>JACVIX010000081.1 GCA_015711725.1 Candidatus Geothermincola primus
ATTAAAAATACAAATAGCTCGTTAAAATAACGCATCCATCAATGGACGCATTGGTCTCCTAACGGTTTATTTTCTTATGAATCCATATTTACATCATGGAATTATTTAAAAGATTTTAGCCAAAACGCAAGTCTTTCCCTTATAATGGGTTAGCCTGGCTTCCTAAGAGCGCCAGGAGGTTGCCCCCGGTGATTCGCCGGAAGAGGTCCCTATCGTTTCCCGCCACCTTTCTGGCGATAGCCAGGGGATATTTGGAATCGCTCTCCGGCCAGTCCGATCCCAGAAGCACCCGCTCCCTACCCGCCACCATGAGCGCCCTTCGAACCACTGCCGCCCGCTGGAAAGAGGTCTCCAGATACACCTGGGAATAACGCCGCGCCAGCTCTATGGCTCTTTCCGGATAATAAAGCCCCATGTGCCCCAGGATGAAGGGGACGTCGGGAAAAGCGGCGATCAGTTTTTCCAGACGTCTCACGTCGCCATAAGAAGCGTAGCCATCTTTCACTATGTAATAATCGAACTCCCCGGTGTGAGCGATCACCGGCTTGCCATATCTTCGGAATTCCTCCAGGAGATGGAAGTAAAAGGGGTCATCCGGGGGAATGCGCTGCAGGATGGGATGAATTTTCAACCCCTGGCACCCCCCTTTCATAGCGTCGTGCAGCTCGTCCACCCATCCCTCCCCGGGATAGGCAGTAGCGAAGGGAATGAGTCGGTGCTGGCCCGCGCAGGCTTCAAGGTAGTCCCGGGAGGAGACAAAGGGGGCGATGGGAAGCACCACGCTGTAGTCGATGCCGTTTTTATCCATGTAGTGAAGCAGCTTTTCCCGAGATCCCATCGAGAGACGCATCTGGTTCTCCAGGGAGATGAGCATGCGCGCGGGCTCGGGAGGCTCACCTCTCCACAGAGGGTTGCGGTAGCCCAGAAGCTCGTAGCTCCACATGAGTAACTTGGTGAACTTCCAGCGGGAGGGATCGGGGGTCACCCCATAGATAGGCAGCTGGAGATGGCAGTGAGCGTCTACTATCACTTTCTCTCACCACTAAGCCGGTCCTAGATTAGATTTTGAGCTTCTTTAGCAGCTTCTCCCGCCCCCCAGGTTGCGCCATCATCTCCTTTAAGCGGCGCCAGGTGGAGGGACAATCCTTATAGGCGACCCCGACGATCTGGTGAATTATGCGGTCTACCTCCTTCTTGTTCTCCGGGGTCACCTCCACGCCCGCCTCGACGAGTAAATCTTTCATATGCCTAAAATAACAAGACATGGTCCTCCCCCTTCCTCCAGGATTTTCCTTCAGGATATATCACTATCGATGGTGAGACCAGAGGGCGAATTGGCTTAAGATGGAGTCACGCGAAACGTCACTGACTCCAGGACGATAAAAATCGGCCATAAATCGGCTTATAAATGCATAGGAAAAATGAAACAGCATCGACGCCTTGAGATCAAAATCGATTCGCGTTGACCCTTATCCCCCTTCCTTTGACTGAATTTCCGTCTGCATTCCCTCCTTCTTTCCCCACTTTCTCCGAGGCGCAAGAGAGCGATGGCACCCAGTTGGGCTTTCTCCATCCACATCAAATCCTGATTCCTGTGAAGAGAGAGCCCTCCTTCAGGCCGGAGGCGTCGCTAAGGACATGAGATCAATAGCGGCCGTAACCGGATATGTTGACTTTGAAGAGTTGGCGCACCAGCCACCGGTAGTGCAAGGGCCAAAGAGCCAACCCCACCCTCACTGGGTACTTGATGAAGATGCTGCGGGGCAATATATCCACCAGTCGTTTTACCGCCAGAACCGGCTTGAAGGTGCGGTTGAGCCGGCGAAACTCCTGGAAGGCTCCGTAGGGGTCGTTCAGCGCCATGGCGGCGATCTTCCCGGAGAGGAAGGCACCGTGCATCCCGAAGAAGAGGATGGGGTCCATCATCCCCGCCAGGGTCCCCGCCAGTATGTGCTCGCCATGGAAAAGCCGGGGGTTGTTGAAGTGACGCACCGGCGCCGCCCCCCCATCCAGGACCATGAACTTCTTGAAGGGGTAGCCGTCCTGTCCCACCGCTTGCTGGGCGAACTTGTCCACCTCCCATTGGGCTACCGGGCGGTGGCGATTGAAGATCAGGGCAAAGGCGATGCCATTTACCGAACAGGTGAAGGCGTAGTCAGGGGTATAATCATCGAAATAGACGGTTACGCGCGCTTCCTCCCAGGGCACCCTGCACTTGGCGAAATACCCGTAGAGCTTCTGGTAGGGAACCCGGGCAGCCTGGAAGCCGTCCACATGCAATCCGGTGGCTAGTATGGACCGCTCCGGCAGGCTGAAGACCTCCTCCTCCGTCACCACAGGGTGATGGAAGCGAAAGCTCACCCCCTCCTCCCTAGCCAGCCGGTAGAGATAATGATCCATGGAGGAGCGGCGCGGGCCCCGCTCCAGCATGTAGGAAGGCGCGTTGGGGGGGAACCTGAGGCTATATCTCTTACCGTAGACGCTCAGCACCCCCCGGGGAAGCTCCACCAGGCCAGGACGCAGATCGAACCCCAGGTAACGGTTCATCTCCTCCACGTCCATGGGGGTACCGTGGGGAGAGGGGTTGTAAATAGGCAAACCCCCCACCCGCTTGCCCTTCTCCAGTACCACAACTTCCCTTCCCTCTTTTGCCAGGATGATGGCAGCGGTAAGCCCCGCCAGCCCCGCTCCCACCACATGCACCGGTTGAGTTTTTCTCATTTCTAGCACACCCCTTTATTGACCAGAAGAGGCTCCCATAACCAGAGCCTCTACCTGCCGGTTATACCTCTCCATGCGCTTCTCCAACAGCCGGTAGCCGGGCAGCAGCTGGGTAAACCCCCGCCCAACCATGCGGCCCAGCCAGTCAATTCGAGACACCGGCTTCATGGGGGAAAGCATCGCCTCCCTCAGCCACACAGGCGAGTAATTCACCAGCACCTTGCGGTTGGTCCACATGAGGTTGTATCCCCGGTTGCAATAATCGAACATCTCCTGGGCTAACGCCTTGTCCTCCAGGGCAATGGCGGCGATCTTTCCCGACACCATGGCTCCATGGACCCCGAAGTAAGTGCCGGGGTCCTGGGCCCCCGCCAGTGTCCCCGCTAAAATCTTGTCGCCCCAAAAGAGCCTGGGGGAACTGGGATAACGGGAGGCGAACCGCCCGTGAAAAAGCTCCCCATAATTAAAGGTGACTTTCTCCGTCTCCTCCACCTGCCTCTTCCAAGCTTGAATCTGTTCCTCACCGAAGGGTTGACGGTTGAAGAGCAGGCCGGAGACCACCCCGTTACAGGAGGCAACATAGCCGTAATCCTTAGTGTAGCGGTCGAAGTAGGAAGCTAGAATGGTGCGGAAATCCCTCCGCCCCTCCGGCTTATACACCCCCTTGGCAACGTAGCCATAGACTTGCTCATAGGGAATGCCCAGGAGGTCCCACATCTCGATGAATGGTCCAGTGCAGATGATGGTGCCTGGTGGGAACTCAGCCAGCTGCCGCTGGCTCTTTATATGCACGTTCCATTCGAAGGTGACTCCCATATCCAGGGCGAGGTCATGAAGATAACGGTCGATGGCGGTCCTGCGCGAGCCCCTCTCCACGTTATGCAATCTGATGTACTCCTGCTTGAGCACCAGGTTTTCACCAAAGATATAGTTGTGCATGAAGTCCACTGGCT
This sequence comes from Candidatus Geothermincola primus, assembly GCA_015711725.1. Classification (GTDB taxonomy): domain Bacteria; phylum Actinomycetota; class Geothermincolia; order Geothermincolales; family Geothermincolaceae; genus Geothermincola; species Geothermincola primus. The sequence continues at coordinate 3,675 of JACVIX010000081.1, forward strand.
TTACCTGCGGAGAACCTATGGGAACCCCCAGCCATTCACTCATAAGTTCCGGGCGAAAGGGGGTGGAATCGATAGTGGGTCGTCCCCGGGGCAGGCTTCCCACTTTGTGAAACCTATCCACGCAATGAACTTCGTAGCCAAGTCTACGCGCGGTGATGGCGGCGCACAGGCCAGCCAATCCCGCTCCCACTATGATGACCTTCTTACCACCCATCGGTCCTCACCCCCTACAACCAGACATCTTGACCCTTATGGCGAAATTTATTCCGGAATCAAGATGAAACTTTATCATCTTTCGCCATCCTTATCATCCGCCGCCATCGCAGGCGGTTTCTATACCCGCCTAAAGCCGGGCACCGTGGTTAGTCCGAAGTTCACCAGACCTTGAAAGAGCTCCGGCTTGGCAAGCAACGGCTTGGAGGCGGTTCTGAAAGCCAATTTTTTAAACCAATGGGGTTGGCTGTCCAGTGAGCGCTTCTGCACCCAGAAGAGCTTATAAGTGGAGATCATTTTCTTGAAAAGCTCATAGGCTCTGGCTTTGTCGTCCACCGCTATTCCGGCGATCTTTCCCGATACCAAGGAGGAATGTACTCCGAAGAGGAAGAGGGGGTCCTGCATCCCTGCCAGGGTCCCCGCCAGTATGCGTTCGCCATGGAAAAGCCGGGGATTGCTTATGCTTTTGGTTGCCACCACTCCGTGGTGCTCCCTCCACTGGGTTATATTGATGCCCGTGTCCTGCTTCATCTGGCTTTTCCATCTCTCCAGGTGTTCCTTTCTCACCGGAACCTTGTCGAAGAAGAGAGCGAAGACCACCCCGTTGATGCTGGCCAAATAATTGTAGTAGCTGGTATAAGTATCGAACCACACCGCCACCTGAGGCGGGCCCTGCAGCTCGCCGTGGCCCACATATCCCCAAATCTGTTGGTAGGGAAGGTTGAGAGCCTCAAAGACTTCCACGGATAGTCCGGTGGCGAATATGGTCCCTGGGGGTAGTCGCGCTGCGTCCTCCTGGGAGCGCAGCTTCCAGCCAAAATCGAACTCTACCCCTTCTTCTTTGGCTATCCGGTAAAGATAAGTGTCAAGTGAGGTGTCGCGAGAACCCCGCTCCACCCCATGCAGGTAGAAGCGAGCCGCGTCGAAGGGGAAGAGTTTCCCATAAAAGTAGACGTTAAACGCCTGGTAGGGGGCGATTTGAGGAGGTCCCAGTGGGATTTCCAGGAAATCGCTCAACTTATCGGGCTCTATGGGGGTGGCGTCTACCGAGGGATGGATATAAGGGATGCCCCCGATCTCCTGGTACTGCTCCAGCACCCGCACCCGATGCCCGGCGCGGGCGCAGTGGATCGCCGCCACTAGTCCGGAGAGCCCCGCTCCCACAATCATAACTTCCCGTCTTTCTCTCATAAACATTGCCTCTCTCGTGCTCAATCACAATCTTTTAAAGAGATTTTGGGTTCTAGGAAACTCTCTCTTTGTCATTTTCAACTTCAAAATAATCACATTATGTAATATCTAAAAGATGTAAAGATAAGATTATTTTCATCCCCGCTTCCTAGCCGAAGCCTAACCTTTCCTCGCCGCCTCCTCCGCTATACGCTCAGAACCGCGGGACACCGCCCGCAGGCGGTGGATGGAGGAGGTTGCCGGCGCCCCGGGGACGCCGGCAACCCTTCCGCTATTTCAGAGATCTTCTCCCAAGAAAGCCCCGGAAAAGGTGCCTTTGAACGTAACTCCATCCATGCACCGTCTCGGACACCTTCCTCCCTGCGGACCCGGGGCGCCACCTTTCCCGAAAGCATCACCTCCCTCTGTCTCTTATTTTTTTTCCTCTTCCTATATTTGTCCCGACGGTCCTAAGTCAACAGCCTTCCAGGCAACTTAACCAACTCGGACATCCACTTATTCAAGTTCATGCGCGTTCCCTCGTCCAGCTGCAAAGCCACGTAGAATCCCGCCCCGAAGGCCAGCCCAAGAATTAAGATTTTACGCATTGTAAAATCCTCCTTTAGCCTTCCTGCCTATATCAGGGACATCTTCTTGCACAAGCCGGTCTCGTAATCCCAGCGTCGGGCAGCGATATTGTTGGGATCCACCGCCTTCTTCACCTCAGTGAAGACATCCGCGAAGACCGCGGCGTTGGGCTGGAGCAGAGGCATGAGGTTGTCGGCGTTCTCCAGGCCCTTGGGCAGCGGTGCGGGCATTCCCTTGAGCAACGGTATGGCTCCGCAGGCCAACACCAAACCTTCACCGATCATCGCCTCCATCATCACCCTCATGTAGGCGGGGAAGGTGCGCATCACCTCATCCTTGTCTCCCTGGTTAGTGTAGAGGTCATATTCCATATAAGCCGACCTACCCATATGATAGGGCTGCAGGTAAGTGGAGGCGTCGTCGGGAGGTAGGGGGTCATCGGTATGGCCAATTTGGTTGGAGGTGGATTCCCGCATACGTTTCTCCACCTCCAGGAAGTTGTCCAGATGGCCGATGAGGGCGCCGATGAGGAAAGAGCCCCGCACCCGCATCACCCGCACGGTCACGTTGAAATACTTCTGCCAGCGGTCCAGGTTGGCGCTGCGCAAATCACTCACCAAATCTTCCATCACCTCGGGGGGAAGGAAATCGAACTCCGGCTCCATCTCCAGGATAAGCCTCTCCACCAAATCCGCCTTGAGCTTGGCCTCTTCCATGGTGGTGCCGCTGAAGATAGTGAAGAAATTGTTGCGGGGCATAGATTTGGCGATGGCGCATGCCTCCTTATTGGTGGAGCCCACGAAGATGCCGAAGAAGGAGTTCTGCATGTGGGCGAGCTCCAGGGTGAGGTTTTCGTTGGCCACCGCGTAAAGCACGTCTATCACCCTGGTAAGATCGTCCTTCTCATAGGCGGGATAAATCTGGTAGATATACTCCTGTTCCGGATAGAGGCGCAAAGTCATCTCCGTCACTGTGCCCAAGGTCCCGAAGGCGTAGCGGAACATTGAGGAGAGGTCCGGCCCCGGTCCCGGCACCTGCGCTTTGACCGCCCCATAGGAGGCTGGCCCCGTCTTCATAATGGAGCCATCGGGAAGCACCATGGTGACATCTATGATGTTGTCGATGCCGAAGCCGAACTTGGAGGCCAGGGTGTTAATATTGCAGAAGGCGTGGTTGGATATCACCCCCGCGGTGGCCGCGGTGGAGGGGTTGAGCACCCTGGCTTTCACTCTTTGCGCCTCCACCTGGGCGGCCAGGTAGTTCACCCCCGGCTGTATCACCATGTAGAGGTCGTCCCCGTTCACCTCCAAGATGCGGTCCATGCGCCGCAGGTCCATGATGATCCCCCCATACATGGGGATATGCAGAGCCATAGTGGTGAGCCCGGTGCCCATGGGGATAACGTCCACTTTGCATTGGTTGGCGATCTTGTAGACCTCTGCCACCTCCTCGGTGGAATCGGGCATCACCACCAGGTGGGGATAGTGGGAGGGAAAGGGGCTCTGGTCCCGGGAATACCCGATAAGGATGGTGGGATCATCGGTGACCCATTCCTCTCCCAGGGCCTGTACCAGCAGTTCCTTGGCCCGCTCCAGATCCTCCTTCTTGTTGTGCAGAGGATCCGCCTCATGCTGCCAGATAATTCCCGATACCCTTCTCTCCTTTATATCTTTGGCGATATCCCTGATCCACATGGTCTAAACCTCCTTCCCCAGCGAGAGGAGCACTATTTCTGCCAGATCGTATACTTTCATCTCGCTCTTCTTTTCCCCAATGGCTTTTTTGAACATCTGCACGCAATAGGGGCAACTGGTAATGATGGCCTCCGCTCCCGTTGCCTCCGCCTCGAAGAGACGCTCCTTGGCGGTCCACAGGGCGAAGTCGGGAAAAGCATAAGGCACTCCCCCTCCCCCTCCGCAGCAGAGGGAGTTGAATGTGGCTCGATAGAATTCCATAAGCTCCAAGCCGGGAATGGCCTCTAGCACCGCCCGGGGCTGTTTGTAGAGGTCGAAACGGCGGCCCAGCTTGCAGGGGTCATGGAAGACCGCCTTCATCCTCACTTCCTTTTCGGGAACCAGCTTCTTCTCCTTAGCGACCAGGTGGTAGAGGGCCTCGCTTATCTGCATAACCTTAATCTCCTGATTGATCTCCCGGGAATATTCCTCTTTAAAGACCCAGGCGCAGTGGCTGCACGGAGCCACGATGGTCTTCACGCCCAGCTGGTTGAAGACCTCGATGTTTTCGAAGGCGAAGGTCTCGAAGAGGTCCCGGTCACCCACCAGCAGGGCTGGAGCCCCGCAGCAGAGCTCCTCCGCCCCCAGGGTTCCTACATCCATTCCCCCCTCCACCAGGCAAAGGGCGGCGGAGCGTACCGCGTTCCTCAGCTCCTTATCCGCGGCATAGGTGCAGCCGGCGAAGAAGAGCGTCTCCGCCTTCTCTTTCTTCAGGTTCTTCAGAGGCAAGCCCTTGGCCCACTCCCCCCGCTTCTTCTTGGGAAGCTCCCAAGGATTGTCATATTCCTCCATTGCCTCAAGCAGCTTCTTATGTTCGGGCATGGGCCCCCAGCCGTCTTGCACCGCCTTCTCCCGGAGCAGTTCGAAGACGCGGGTGGGATGGAGCTGCTTCACCTCGTAGCACTGTTCCTGGCATGAGGAACAAAGCATGCAGCTATAGACGATGTGAGCCATGCGCTCGTTGGGTTCGATCTCGTTCACGTGCAGTCCCCGGGCGATCTCCATCTTCCCCGAGGCGTAGTAGGCGTCCCAGCGATAGCGGGTGCCCGCGGGGCAGTTGCGCCAGAAGCGAGCGTCGGGGCAGAACTGCACGTGCACGCCTTGGCAAATCTTGCACTTGGTACAGATGGAATAGTCAGCCTGCAGTTCGTGCAACACTTCCCGGGGAGCGGTTATTCTCTTCTTCATCGCTCACACCCCCTCCAGCAGCTGGCCAGGATTCATGATTCCCGCCGGATCCACGATGCGCTTGAACAGCTTTATCATGTTCAAGAACCCCTCGTCCACCAGCCCGTAGACCATGGATGCGAGCTTGCCCACGGGCTTATCCACGAAGGTCTTCTTATCAAGCAAGGACCTATAGGCCTGCTCGTAGAGCTTCTCCACGCGCCCGGCTTCCTCCGAATCGTCGGGGTTGTAGTAAAGGTCGCTTTCACAGTAACCCGCGCCTCCGAAGTAAACCGGGATGATCACCTGTCCTATTTCCTCCGCTGGATATCCCACGGCTTGGGCGGCGGCGGTCACCTCGGAGAAGAGCTGGGGCACCCGCTTATAGGAATCGTAATGGAAGATGTGTTGCATGGCGCCTTTGAAGTAGTCGCGCTCAAATAGATACCAGGGCTTCTGCAGCTGCCGGTCGATCACCTCCACCAGTTCTCCTTCAAGGGGTTTTCCCCCCAGATTCTCCGCATCGGCGCGCACGTAGCGCTCCCAGAGCTCCACCAGCTCCCGGCGGTGCTCCAAGGTAACCACGGTGAGCCAGGGGGGGAGCTGCTCCCGCATCTTCTCCGCCTCATCGGCGCTGGAGGAACAGAGCACCGAGAGATAGCGGGAGTTGGCGGTGAGGCACTCGAAGCAATGTTCTTCCCTGCTCACCTTGTAAGCTAAATCTTTGGCCGGCTCCAGCTGGTCGAAGGCGAAGAGAAGTACCTTCCTAGCCTCCCTTAAAGGATAGGTATAGACGATCCCGTAGAAGGGCAAGCCGAAGATATCCTCGCTCGCGCCGAAGAAGAGGCTGAACTGGGGTCCTTGATCCTCGCGGAAGTCGGCGATTCCCTCCGAGGTCATTTGCTGGGAGCCGGATACCCAGATTCTCCCGTCAGAGAGCACAGCGTGGAAGATGGAGAGGTTGGGGGCACGGTAGCCGCCGCTCCCCAGGAGGATATCCCGGTCCAGATAGGAGCGGAGTACGGAGCGAGAGGTGGCCGCGGCGGGCAGAAGAAGCTTGCAATCCTTCTCCAGGCATTTCTTCTGGAGGGTTTCGTAACTTACCCCCGCATAGATGTGGGCCATTAGATTGCGCCGGTCGATCTCCTTGATCTGGTCCATGCGGGAGAAATCCACCAGCAGTCCCTCTTTGGAGGCTAAATCGTCGTTCATGCGCTCCCGCCGCACCGAATAGACGGGGACCTTATTCTCCGAGGCGATTATCATCACCTCGCTCAAGTCGAATTCGTCCTGGGGCCGCACCAGCACCAACTGGGGCTCCTCCTCCAGGCGGGGAAAATACTTGCTCAAGTAGTTCTTCCCTTTGAGCACGTGCTCCGGTCCCACGATCTCGGAAATTTTCTTTAAAAGACCCTGGTCAATCATCTTGTTCCTCCTTTAAACGAGCGAAAAAGACAGCCTAGGAATATTTAGCTTTGCTTTTAAGGAGTGAAGGGATAACCAGTTGCGCGGTCGCGGGAGGACGACCTCCATGGGATAGGAGAAGTTGCCCCATAGTTTCGCGAAATTATCCCCAGCTACCATCATGGTCATTTGCCTTTTGGACTTTTTTATTATAACTTAATGATATATCTTAGCGGTGAACGACTGGTCAGTCACACCATTAACATCAAATTATAGGTAATATATGACTACGTGTCAAGATATAATAAGCTGGGAAAACGGAGCAGATTTGGATTTTAAGAAAGGTTTCCCCAATGTTGGCTGGACCCAAACGCCAATGTTTACATTGAAGACATTAGCGAAGAGTTGAATGTTGATATATATTTTATGAATGTTATAGGCGAGAGCGGAGCGCATCAAGAATCATCACCGGCGAATCGCAGGCGGAGAGGAGAGATTTATATCACTTCATCAGAGAGAGCGGCTCATTCAATAAATGATTGTAAGGAATCCATCTGAAGACAATTATGTTGACCACATTGAGGATATTCACGCGGCTCATTCAATAAATGATTGTAAGGAATCCATCAGCTAAGATGGGAGGGTGAGATTATGGGCGAGGTAACCATCGTGGGCGCGGGACTGTCTGGACTGGTGGCCGCCATCAACCTGGCGCGCCGTGGATACCAAGTTACCGTTCTGGAGCGGGAATCCCGCATCGGGGGCTCCCCCCTCTACCATCCCTCCGGGCAGGGCAGTCCCCTCTTCCTCAAAGAGCTTAAGGACTATATCGGAATAGACATCTCCCCCGCCGTGGAGCCCATCCGGGAGATGCGAGAAATTCCCGGGGGTAAAGTCTTGCCCATCGACCCCAGCTTGATTCATGCCTACTTCTTCGAACGGGGCCCTCGCAGCACCTCTATGGATTCCTACCTCTATGACCTAGCCAGAGAGGAAGGGGTGCGAGTGGAATTCGACCATCCGGTGCGCTCCCAGGAGGAGATGGCTCAACTTCCCCCCGGGACCATCGTGGCCACCGGCTTGCATTTCGAGGGCTTCGACAGCCTGGGTATCCCCTACCTCACCTCCCATCACTTTACCCACAAGGGGACCTGCGACGCTGACTTGAACTTCGTGAACATGTACCACGATTCCTTCACCACGGACTACGGCTACTCTTGCGCCTTCCGAGGGATAAGATACGTTCACCTCTTCAACCGCTCTCGCCCCATCTCCCGCGAGGATTTGGAGAGGTTCTCCGCGCGGGTGAGGGAAGTGGAAGGCTTGGAGATCTCATCTTGGAACTCCTTTACCTTCCCCGTGCCCGCGGCTTCATTCCGCAACCCCGTCTTATTCCAGGGGGATAAGATATTGGCGGGCACCCTGGCGGGAGCCATGGACCCCGCCAACTTCTTCGGGCTGCACGGGGCTTTGGTAACGGGAAAGATCGCCGCACTGGCGGTGGAGGATAAATATCGGGCTTGGGAAGAGTTCCGCAAATGCACTCGCCTCTTTCCTAAGGCTCTCTTGATAAGGAAGTTCCAGATGGCGCAGCCCTTCTGGATGCAGATTATGGCGCATCGCCTTGCCTTCTCCCGATTCGATCGCAGCAGGGTGGTGCAGAAGGGCATCATCCTGAGTATACCGGGCATGCTCAACCTGGGAGTGCGGGTCTAGAGGAGCGGTGAATGTTCGCCCTCGAGAGGGAGAGTTGAATGACTCTTGAAGGTTTAAACTCGTTTCCCCATGAAGCAGGGATAAGTGATAAACGAGTTTATCCGTGGACGCACGCAAAATGGCGACGACCAAATTTATAAATTACACTTTATAAATTATTATATTGTAAATATTTAAGAAGAGATGGGAGGCTGTACATGAATGGGAAAAGGGTTGTGGTAATCGGCTCGGGACCAGGGGGCGCCGGAGTTGCCGCCCTGCTGCAGCGAAAGGGCTATCAGGTCACCCTGCTGGAGAGAAATAATTTCTACGGCGGCAAATGCTGGACTTTTGAGAAGGACGGTTTCGTGGTGGATTCGGGGGTGCATATGTTTTCCATGGGGCCCACCGGACAGCACGGGGAGCTCAACCGCAAGGTGGGAGGGGACTTGGAATGGTGCGTGCGCAACCCCAGCGAGCATCTGCTAATGGGAGGGATGATCCACTCCGACCTCTACCAGAGCCTGATTGACCCTCGCAACGTCTACAAGTTCGTGAGAGCCGGGGTAATCGGCAGGTTGAATAGAAAGAAGATCAAGGCCGCCGCTTCCCGGGCGCTGGGCGATCTGGAGAAGGAGGCTTACCGAGCCTCCAAGAGATACGGCCTCAGCGAGCTCATCCGAGTGTTCTCCCGCATCCACCGCCAGGACGAGTCCCTCTGGCTGGAGCTTGACGAGATAACCCTGCAGGAGTTCATGCACCGGGTCACCGATGACTGGGGGCAGCTGCAAGGGGTGGCCGCCCTCTCCATGCTGCTGCTGGTGGTGCCCTATTCCCAGGCTTCCGCCGCCGAGTTCTTCTGGTGCGTCACCAATATATTCAGACACCGCACCCTGGGGGTTCCCCGCGGGGGGTCCCGAGAGATTCCCGGAGCATTCCTGCGCGCCTTCCGCCGGGACGGAGGAGAGCTCAAGCTGGGAAGCGAGGCCACCCGCATCGCGGTGGAGAACGGAAAGGTTCGCGGGGTGGAGACCACGGTCGGGGAGTTCTATCCCGCTGATGTAGTCATCTCCAACGCCGGCATCAAACGCACCGTGGAACTGGTCGGGGAAGAGCATTTTCCCCAGGAATACCTGGATTGGGTGAGGGGACTCAAGTACTCCTACTCCTTTATCACCATAAAATACGGGCTGGAACGCAGGGTCATCCAACTCCCTTCCCCCAGCTTCTTCAACATACCCAACGTGGACCCCGACCATATGTTCGACTATATCGACGAGGGCGGGGCGCCCGCCGACCCCTTTCTCTTTACCCCCATGCCCAGCGAGTGGGATACCTACATGGCTCCCCCAGGGCGACAGCTGGTGATCGTGGGGGTGCCCGGCCCCATCGAGGTTACCCCGGAGAAAGTGGAGCAGTGCGAGCGCATCCTGGATCGCGCCGAGGAGCGTTTCCTGGAGATCTTCCCGCAGGTGGAGGAGCATATTCAATGGAAGATGCGCACCCATATCGCCCACACCTCATCCATCACCGGCAAGCCCACCGGTGAGTGCATCGGCCTGGCTCAGTGCGTGGGGCAGACCGGGGTGCACAAGCCCTCTCCTCGCACCCCGGTGGAGGGGCTGTGGCTGGTGGGAGCCGACGCCGGCGCCCGGGGAGTGGGCACCGAGCAAGCGGTGGGAAGCGCCCTCTACCTCGCCAATCTACTAGGCTGAGGGAATTTAATGTTTATGAAGAAGCGGACTTTTGATAAGTGACATATTGTAATTTTCAATCTTAGGGGATACACCGCAGCGACATACCTTTTAAATAGATAACTTGCCCATCCTCCGCCCCGTCTATTTCCCAAGCGGATAACACACATCATAATATTAACGTTTATAAAGTTAACGTTTGTGAAAGAGCGGACTTTTGATAAGTGACATATTGTAATTTTCAATCTAAGGGGATACACCGCAGCGACATACCTTTAAAATAGATGGCTTGCCCATCCTCCGCCCCGTCTATTTCCCAAGTGGATAACACACATCATAGTATTAACGTTTATAAAGTTAACGTTTGTGAAAGAGCGGACTTTTGATAAGTGACATATTGTAATTTTCAATCTTAGGGGATACACCGCAGCGACATACCTTTAAAATAGATGGCTTGCCCATCCTCCGCCCCGTCTATTTCCCAAGTGGATATCACATATCATAATATTTATATTGTGAGCAATTATTATATGAAATTATCATCGCTCGACTATGTTAACCGACACAAGGTTCACGGTTTATAGAAACGGACAATAGGTTCATGGAACCTGAGCGAGTTCTTAACAAAATAAAAAGTTGCCGAACCGGCGGGAAAATATACCCGCCAGTGGTCGTCTCGCGATGCCAGGCTGAAAGTAAGGGGAAACGGCTCGTAGGGAAGTTGTCGTCTCGCGATGCCAGGCTGATGGGGGAAAACTCGTCGGAAGGTTGTCTTTTGGCGATGCCAGGCTGAAAGTAAGGGGAAACGGCTCGTAGGGTTGTCGTCTCGCGATGCCAGGCTGATGAAAAAAACACATTGGGAAGTTGTCTTTTGGCGATGCCAGGCTGAAAGTAAGGGAAAACGTGTCGGAGGGTTGTCGTCACGCGATGCCGAGCT
>JACVIX010000082.1 GCA_015711725.1 Candidatus Geothermincola primus
CCACCTCGGGCAAGGGTGGGGCTGGGGCAATGGGTACTTCTGGAGGCGCGGTCTCCACTACGCTCTCCATCGCTTCCAGGGGTTCAACGGGAGCTTCCGCCACCTCGGGCAAGGGTGGGGCTGGGGCAATGGGTACTTCTGGAGGCGCGGTCTCCACTACGCTCTCCATCGCTTCCAGGGGTTCAACGGGAGCTTCCGCCACCTCGGGCAAGGGTGGGGCTGGGGCGGCTTTCTCCTCGGTGGTTTCCTGGAGCAATTCCTTTTCTATCTCCACGATGTCGGAGAGGATGTCCTCATCCAGCGACGCTTCCCGCTTGGCGAATATCTCCCTCTCCAAAGCCTCTATCTCTTCTTCTAAACCACCCAGTTCCCTTGCCCTAGGAGCTGCTTTCGAGATTTCAATCTCCTCGAACCTTGAGGGAATGGCAACCTCCTCAACGCTCAGCGCCGACTCGCCAGCTCCTTCGGTGATAACGTCCTCCAGCATCTCCAGCTCCAGCTCCTCCACCTTTAAGAAATTCTCCCGGGTCATTTGGGGGACTAATGCCTCCACCGCCTCTCCCATACCCTCGGCCTGGGTCGATGTCTCCTCCGCCGGAGCCTCGACGATGAAATCCTCCAGCATTTCCGCTTCCAGCATCTCCACGGTAAATGTGCCCGAAGGCGCCGTGTCGGCCATCTCCATGGAGACCGGAGCCTTTTCTGGTCCCAAAGCCAGTACTTCCTCTCTCCCTGGCTCCCTTCCTTTCTCCTTCAGGGGGATTCTCTCTATCAATTCCTCTACGGGAAGGGCGTCAACCGCTTCTTCCAGTCCTACTCCCAATCCCGCCCCGGGCTCAGCCCCCACTCCTGCAAAATCGATTATCCTTTCGTGGGGGCTTACTATCTCACTCTCCGCTCTTTTCAGGTCACTGGTCCTGAACGCGGCCCCTAGAATCTTGGAGGGATCCAAGGTCTTCTCCACTCCGGCCTCTTTCCGTTCCGTCCCCGCTAAGACTTCACCGCCCGGAGCGCCTTCCTCCACCGGCTCAACGGTTATCTTCCTCTCCCCAGAGATCCTCTCCAGGTGCCCGCTCCATTCCAAGGGAATCTTGTCCGGCTCTAGCTCCGCGATCTCCTCCTCGCTGGCTAGCTTGCCTATCTTCCCGTATCTCTTCTCCAGATAAGCTCTTTTAGCGGCTTGGGCCTCTATGCTCTCCTTGGTGATACCCTTCTGGGGAGGAGATACCTCTTCTCCTTCCAGAGTCATCTCCCTATCCAGACCAGCTACCTCTGTTTCCTCGTCCAGCCCTACCCCCTCCGGCAGGAGAGAAACGACTTTCTCCTTGAGCATTTCTAGCTCGCCTTTCTTCTCCTCCATCTCGATGACAGAAGAAGCTTCTATGCTCTCTTCCAGAGTAGCTTCCTTCATCTCCTCTATCTTCCGCTGCTCGTCCAACCTGGCCTGCTGAATGCGGGCTTCCACCACTTGTTCCGGAGGGAGCTCCTGGGCTAACATCTCCTCGGGAGACACTCCTGGCTCAGCCACCTCGGGCGGCGTTGGCGCTGGGGTGACGGGGACCTCTTGGGGCGCGGTCTCCACCACCCTCTCCATCGACTCCAGGGGTTCCATCGGCTCCTCCGCCACTTCGGGGAGGGTCTCCTCTTCCGCAACCGACACGGTAGCGGTTGTTTCCGCAAAGGTAGGCGCCTGGGGTTCTATCACGAGGGATACCTCTTCGGTTTCCACTTCAACCATCTCTTCGGCGGACTCGGGGGTTTCCGCAACTTCCTCGCCGGTTACCTCTTCGATAAAGATCTGGTCTTCTAAGTCCTCACCGATATCGATATCCAGTATCTCGACGTGAGCCTCCTCATCCGTCTCCTCGACGACTTGCGCCTCTTTCTCCTCCGCATAGACGCTTGAGGTTATCTCCTCTGTTATCCTTTCTTCCTGAGGGACTTCCGCCCCCTTCTCCTCCCTTCCGGTGATAGCTTCTACAGCCTCAAGGCCCGCGGTGACCGGCTCCTCGGCGACCTCCTCCTTCTGCTCTAAAACTCGGGTCGCCGCCTCTTCCTCGCCTTCGGTACCCTTGAATAACTCTATGCCGAACTCCCTGGAGATTCTCTCCTCGATGTCCTCCAGCGCAGCGCTCACCGCATCCTCCACCTTCTCGGGGGCGGGCGGCGTTTCCGCGAACACCTCTTCCTCGGCGGATGGAGCTATCTCTTCTTTGGTAACCAAAAATTCCTCCTCCAGTTCCGCCTCCGCGGCCTCTTCCATCTCCTCTACCGCCGTACTGGAAGCCTGGGTCACTGCGTCCTCGACCTCCATCAATTCGGCCGCCATCTTCTCCAGCTCCCTCTCCACCTTGATCTCCTCTTTGGGAGGAGTAACATTTTCCAGAAGTCCAGAGGATATTAGCCCATAGAGGATCTTGCAGGTTTGCAAAGTCCCCAAACCCACCAACTCCACTATATCCTTAACGCTGCGCTCACCATCCACGTAGGTGAGAATCATCCACTCCTCGGGGGTTAGGCTGATCTGCGCTGCCTCCCTTCCCTGCATGGACTTCATTCTGAATACGGTATCCAGATCCGGAATCTTTTTTTCGATACGATTCCATTCATCCAGGCGACGAGACCCCTCCATGATGAGCTCTTCCGTGTTCAAGGAGAGGCCGATGTCCTCCTCGGGAAAGACCACCCCCGGCTGAAACTCAAACTCCCCCTCAGTCCAGCGCAACAAATCAAAGATGGCATCCTGAATCTGCTCCTGGACAAACACCTCTAACTGCTCCTTGGAGATATAGCCCAGACGAATGAGGATCTGTCCCAGCCTCTGTCCCCGCGCCTCGCCTTTCTGCAACTCCAGGGCTCGGTCCAACTGCTCCTTGGTGACAATACCCGCTTTGAGCAGCTTCACGCCTAATGATTTTCTCTTCCAGTTGGTGGTGGCGAAGAAGACCTCGCCGTTGCGGAAGCAGATGTAACCCCGGGCATTTCCGCGAAAAAGATTCAGGGTTCCATTCTTCTTACTGAAATTGAGCAGCTGAAACAGATCGGGTAAGCTGAAATCCTTCAGGCTTCCTTTTAGAGCCATCTCACCTCATCTACCAATACTTCCTTGCAAGTACCTTTTGTCATATATGTAAATAAGGAAACACAAATACGCAATGCCATTTCCCTTTTCTCATAACTTTCATATATTCAAATCATTCGTATTCGATACGGAATTCCTGTTTAATGATATCCGCTATCTTCTTCGCCGCTCCTTTCACGTCATATAGCACTAAAATCATTCGTATTCGATACGGAATTCCTGTTTAATGATATCCGCTATCTTCTTCGCCGCTCCTTTCACGTCATATAGCACCAACCCCAGCTTGCTCCCCTTGCGCACTAGGGCGGTGAGCACCGCGTCTTCTCCCGCCGACATCAGAAAAACGTATCCCGATTTTCCTTCTACAAAAACCTGTGCCAATTCTCCTCTACCTAATTCTTCGGAGGTTCGTTCCCCTAAACTTAATAGCGCCGCGGACATCGCGCCCAGACGATCTTCCTCCAGGGTATTGGGTAAAACAGATGACATGACCAGCCCATCTAAGCTGACCACCGCGGCCGCATCCACTTCCGCAGAACGTGAAATCAACTCCGCAAGAGCGTTGCGTAGCAACTCTTCTCTCGATTCCGCCAAAGAACTACCTCCTATCTATCGTAAAATCTTCTTAGAGATGTACATGACCGCAATAATCCAAGCTTCCTTTCTCATATCATCTCAGCAAGATATCGTACTTCGTCATCCTTTCCTAAAAGAGTTGGGATAACTCCTCCGCCGTTCTCTTTGCCTCCATGAAAACCACGCCCAATTTAGCGTCTGGATTGACCAATAGAGCCAAGATAGCCTCCGGTCCACAGTGCATCACCAGCAGGTATCCTTGGTCACCTTTGATATAAACCTGATCCAGAACTCCCCGCTTCAATTCCTTTGCCGCCCGCTCCCCCATGGAAAGCACCGAGGCGCTCATCGCGCTGATAGTATCCTCATCTAAATCGCCGCTGGTGACCGAGGCCAAAGCCATAGCATCGGAGCTCAACAATACCGCGGCTTCTATATCCTGTAGACTTGAGCGTAAATCGCTAAGAACGCTATTCATCTTTTCAACCTTGTCCGTGACCATCTTACCTCCAGCCTTTCTATTTCCATCCCGGGATAAAACCACCAACCACCAGACTCAAATCCCAACCCATGCCCATCTCAAACCTTGAGGATTAGAGCGCTTTTTCCACGGCTGGCAGGAACTTCCTCACGTCATAACGGGCCTTGCCAAGATTGGCTCCCGAGGGGAGGATGGTGACCAGAATGGCATCGGATCCCACCGCGCTCATCATAATGGCTCCTTTTTCGAACTCGAACATGGCCTGGCTCATGGGACCCTGGGCTAGCTCCAGGCCGATCACCTCCGCGGCGCCCAATGAGCTAGGCGCAATGGCTCCCACCGCCTCCAGCTGTCCAGTCTCATCTCCCGCCGTCTCAATGATAAAACCATCCCTTCCCACCACCAGGCAAGACCTTACCGCTCCTGTCGCAACTAGATCTTCGAGTACTTTCCTTAGATCAGCCAATCCAAACCATCTCCTTCCGGCAAAAGAGAATTTCCTTACGAAACTTCCCTTGATACTTGTATTCCGTCGCTGTTCCTGAATGACCTTATCTCTTCGTTCAGCAGAAATAACCTCCACGATCTCTAACGATATATATTAAAAAATATATATGCCTCTCTAATATTAATATATACTTACTCGACTTATTTTCGCAGTGCATTTATTCTATCGTCATAGATACTACAGGTTTTTAGCCTGTTATTACAGTTGTTTAACTTTAAAAAACTTAAATATTCTTTACCCGTATCTTCCCCTCCTAAAATACCCCTCTGGTCTTTTCTTGCACATATTGATCCGTGGCGAAGATTCCTCCCCGTTTCCGCCCCTCCAGGGAAATCGCCCTCGCCCTGCACATCTCCACGCAGCTGTAACAGAGGATGCAGTTGCCTGGATTCTCCACCGCGGGTCTCTCTCCTTTGCCCCTCCTAAAAACCGGCATCTCCCGCTCCCCGCTCTGTGGGCAGATTTCCACGCACTCCCCACACCTAACGCAATAATTGGCGTCTATGGAAATCTGCGGCAACTCTCTCTCGCTCTCATATCCTTCCTCGAACATGAGCTCCTTATCCTCCACTCAATCTTCCGCGCTCTTGTCTCCGGTATGCAATTTAATGCACTCCGCAAGGGATACATGGAGCGTAGGAACGCGCCACCATCTCCAAGCGGTTACGCATGCCTTCCTGGGCTTCCAATACTTCCGCTAATTGCCTGGCGGACCTGCGCAAACCCTCCTCCAGGGGAAGAAGATTGCACTGCAGGGGCGAGATAATGTTCAATCTCTCCAAGCATCCTCGATCGTTTATCTCCAGGTAGTACCCGAGGATTCCCCCAGGAGATTCCACTAAACCGACGCCCGTCCCGGACTTGGGTTCCACCTGACGAAGCAGGTCGCCGCCGGTTATTCCAGTTTCTTTGAGCAACTCCACCATACGTTCCCAGGCATAGACCATCTCCACCATACGCGCGGCGTGGTAGATCAAGCTCTTCTGGGGAACCCCCTCCCAAAGATAGCTCACCTCAGCCAATTCCCCCTCGGCTTTGGGCGTTCCCAGCCTCCCCGCCACGCTCAACCGAGACAGGGGTCCCACCCTGAAGATGATGTTCTCCTGAAAACGAGCGGTTTTTATATGGGTATGAGGGAGGACGCCCTCGGTGATTCGGTCGAAAAACTGTTCGCTGGAAACCTCTTCCATCAGCTGGTTGCGCTCATTGATCACCCGCACCCTTCCCCCTTGGAGGGCAAGGCCTTTCTCCACCCACAGAGCGGCGTGAGCCGTCTCCGCGTCTTGTTGGCCTTGGATCATCTCTTGGTTGCGCTTCAAAAGCATCTTTACTAGGCGCGACATCTCGTTTATTAATGATTCAGACTGAGTGAGCATCTCCAGCAGCTCCGCTCTCCTCTCTTCCCTCAAGGGGCGCAGCACCCCTCCGGGGAGAATGTTCACCGGATGAATGGAGCTGCCTCCCACCGTATCCACCACCTTCTCCCCCAAAGCCCTAAGTGAAAATACCTTTCTGACGATCTCCTCCTCAACTCTGTAGATACTCAAAATATTCCTCACCGCCACGTCAGACATGGGGAAGAGTAGATCGGGCAAGCTGTGCAGGGCAAGAGAGAGGGCATGGCTGTGCAGCAGCTGACCGAGGAGGATCAACTCCCTGAGCTTCCGGGAAGTCTCACTGATCTGGACCTCTGCTGCCGACTCTATAGCTTGCGCCGCCGCCACTTGGTGAAAAGCGGAACAGTTTGAGCAGATCCTTGAGACCAGAGGAATCACGTTGTCCAGATGGGCTCCTTGCGCAAGCCTCTCGAACCCCCGGAAACCCGAGGCTATGAAGACGGTATCCTCCACCCCTCCCTCTTCCGTAAAGGAAATCTTTATGCGCGCGTCCCCGGAAATGCGGGTGACCGGATCTATCACAATGGGGTCCAATTCCTCGCGCCCCCCTTTCCTTTATTCCATTCGAGAACCCTTTTCCCCGCTCTGCTCATAGAACGATGCCCTCCCCCAGAACGCGGAGGAATTCCGCCGTCCCCCCCTGTCTCTTCTCCCTCATCAGCGGCTCGGCGAAACAGAACTTGTAGAAGGTGTGAGGAATATCCGGCAGATGGGCCTCCAACTCCTTACGAGTTACCTTCCCCGCTCGGGCCAGCCTGCGCAGAGTATCTATTTTTATATCATGTAAATTTTCTATGATGACCTGGAGGGAGGGTCCCCGACATCCCGTACAGGGGTATCCCCACATGGCAGGACACCTTGCCTTGCAACCGCCCAAAGTGACCGGGCCCAGACATATATACCCCTGTTCCAGGAGGCATTCCCCCATCGCGGGCGCGCCCTCGGCCAACCTGCGAGGCACTTTTTCGGGCCGCAGGTTACAGCTCACCTTACACTCCGAGCATACCGTCCGTTCCACCGCGTACATCATATCTTCCCTTAAGGTTTCCCCCCGAGAAAGCCCCAGCAATATCTTTCCCAACATCTTCTGGGGAGGGGGACAACCAGGAACTTTGATATCCACCTGCACATGCGCGTCTAGGGGAAGCAATCTACCTAGGCCCTGAGGAAGGTCTTCGAAATAGAAGTCCTCATACGAACGTCGGAACAAGCCCGGTTCCGACACCAGATTAGCCAGTCCAGGCACGCCTCCATAAACTGCGCAGCTGCCCAATGCCATTACCTTCCCGGCGACCTCCCGTAGCGCCCTGGCGGTTTCCAACTGGCGCTCGTCCCGAACTCCCCCTTCTATTATGGCCAGGTCGCACTGGGAAGGAGTCTTTTTATCCTCCAGAAAAGGGAAATAAACAAACTCGTTTCCCCCGATGATCTGATAGAATTCCTCTCCCAGATTTAACAGTATCTGCTGGCATCCTAGGCAGGAACTGAGCGAAACTACGGCGATGCGCATCCCATCTTCCCTCGTCTTTCTACTCCATGGTGGTTTCCAGGACGATCATGCAGTTCCCCGGGCCCATGTGCTCGGTGTGCAAGTCCACTTTCTTCTCGAAATGAAGCTCTAGGCACCCGGCGGCGTATCCGTGGACTATCTGGCAAACCACGCCCCCAAGACGGACCCCCTTGGAAAGGCAAGCCTCGCGTACCGGGCATTTGCGGAAGAGCAGTCGCATCTTCATCTCCAACCCTTCCCCGTACCAGTAATCCCCTTCCTCTAGATCCTTCCACATCTCTATCTCCCAGGCGCCATCCTCTTGAGCAAAGACCATCCTCAAAGCCTCTTCCAATTCCTCCGTCTTATCCATCCTCATCCCCTCTCTCCTGCCCAGATCTTTGCCGGTATGATACATCAACATGGGGGCGGCTTTCCCAATGATCTCCTCGCTGGCTAGATTCACCTGAGCCAAAACCTCCATCAAGGCATCCATCTTGCTCGGAGCCAACTGATTATCCTCCAACGTCTCTCTCCTCCTATCCAAGCAAAAACACCCGAAGTCGCATCCCCCAAACCCTATCTATAAGAACAATCCCATCAAGCGCAGTAGACCGTGGCACTGGGATGACGCCTTTTGCCTCACTAATTAATTCGTCCTTTCCTTTAACAATATTTACAACTCTTGGAAAATAACTCTTGGAAAGAATATCCCCATTTTTAACCAAGTATGACGCCCTACTTTTTACGTGACGTCAAATAAAATCAACTCATCTCTACGATATCTATACCCTCGCAACCTTTTCTTTCCAAGATACAGAAAATTTACCGTTCTCTCGCAAGCCGCCCAGGCGAAATTCCCTTTCCCTCTTTCCATCCCCTCACGGCAGAACTTAAAAACTAGATTATCAATCCGCCGCCGCGGGTATCGCCCCGCGTTCACCGGGGTAAGCGAGATGAAATTCATCGTCCCTGCCCGAAAGGGTCCGCGGCCACTATCGCCAATCGCTTGATTGCCCGCATTCCTCGGGCACCAGTTACTTTCCCCAACTTTCCCTTACCATATTCAACGATGCTCGCCTATCGCGACACGGGCAGTCATAGCCTGCCCGTAACTGAACAATTGAGGTTTACGGCGAAACTTCACCTACCTCTTTACCGATCTCGAGCACAATTATATAAGTAGTATATTCCATAAAATCCATGAAAGTTAAATTTTTCCGAATTGTCTACTCGTCCGCGCTTCTGAGAATGTCGATGATATATTGTAAAAAGATAGGTGGGGGGATTTGTTTTATAAACACCCACGCTTCTATGAACGCATATTGAACGCATATAAGACCATTGAATATCGTAAAACACATTTATAAAGTCAACTTTTATGAAGTCGACTTTCAGTCGCGCGAAGCCATTTGTAAAGCGCCAGTCTATCTCGGGAATAGGCTCATTCGCTACCAAGCCCAGGAAAGAAAAGTTATAAAGCGTTATTTTTATATCAAAAGGGAGATTTACGCTCGGACAGCGGGAATTTTTCGCTGGAAAATCTTGGCATTTTTAAGGTATCTCGCCATGATTATTTACGCTGAGCCTCGCTTTTTGCCCGCAGAAACTCGCTGTAATCCGCGGTGAAGAAGTGGAGCTGGCCCTCCCCGGTAGCCACGTAATAGAGGTAGTTGACCTGAGCGGGATGCAGGGCAGCGTAGATACTTTTCCTGCCTGGATTACATATGGGAGCGGGGGGCAATCCCTTATGGAGGTAGGTATTATAGGGGGAAGGCGTCTTCAAATCATCGTAGGTAAGCACCTCTTTCCACTGGGGAAGGGCATACTGGACAGTGGCGTCTATTTGAAGGAACATATTCAGGCGCAAACGGTTATAAATGACCGCAGCCACCAAGGGCCTCTCCTCATCCACTGCAACTTCCCTCTCGATTAAGGAGGCTATGATTAGCGCTTGATAGGGAGTTACCCCTAACTTCTGGGCTTCCTCCCAACCTAGGTCGCTGGTCTCGCTTTTGAACCGATCCAGCATATTAGAGACTAACTCTTCGGCGGTGGTCCCCGGATAGATGTCGTAGGTCTTGGGAAAGAGAAAGCCCTCTAGATTATGTTTCTGCTCTGGGGGTAGGATGTCTAACTGATAATCCCCCTTCTTTATCGCCTGGCTGAACTCCTCCTCCGAGATGGTTGTCTGCTGGGCCAACCTGCGGGAGATCTGTCCCACGGTGAACCCCTCGGGTACGGTGAGCCTGGTTATTATCTCCGGGCCCCGGGTGAGTATAGAGAATACTTCCCCATAGTGAGAGCCGGGATATAAAAGATACTCACCCGCCTTGATGAGTTTACCTTTTCCTTCGAACCAGGCTAGAAAGCGGAAGATTGTGGCGCTGGTGATGATCCGGTTTTCCTTCAGCTTGGTGGCGACAGACGCAACGCTCTCGCCTTCCTCTATACTCACATAAACGGGAGTGTCACTTTTCGAGGGATAGAAGAAATGAATGAAGAGGGCCAGGAGGAGAACCGCCAGCGCCAGCGTTCCCAGAATAAACCAGAATCTCTTTCTTATGACATACTGTTTGCCGCGAAAACTGATACGCATCTTCTTTTAGATCTTCTTTTCGCTCTTGTTCTTCCCATCTTTGAGGTCACCGGAATCCCCGCTAGACGCCCTGCTGTCTAAGTAACTCTGCAGGAGCACCGCTGCCGCGGCGCTGTCGCTTTTTTTCATAACCTTCCTCGAAATCCCGCCTCCCTCTCTCAACCTTCTAAGCGCTTCCCGTGTGGTCAGTCTCTCATCCCATAGAACCACTTCCAGCCCTTCTATGCTCCGAATCTCCTCGGCGTACCTTCTCGCCCATTGAGCCTGCCTCCCCTCTCCTCCCCGCAGGCGTAGGGGCATCCCCACCACCACCGTATCCACGCCCTCTTTCTCGATTAGACCTTCGATATAGCCCTTCAGTTCCTCGGGATTTTTGTTCTCGATGATGGCATAAGGAGTGGCCTGGATACCTAGCGGGTCGGAGAGGGCGATCCCAATCCGCCTCTCTCCCAAATCAAGTCCCAGTTTACGCATCTTTCCCCTCAATAATCGATATGGCTTTTTCCCGGATGACGCGTAGGGCTTGATCCACGCTTTCCAAACGAGATCCTCCGCCCACAGCCATATCCGGACGACCGCCTCCTCCCCCTCCCAGAACTCGCGCTCCTTCCCTCACCAGCTCTACCGCGTTCAGTCCCAGAGGAAGGAGACTCTTAGAAACCGCCACCACCAGCTCCACCTTCTCCCCTGCCACCGCTATAGCGACCACCCCAGGCTCGATATGCCCCAGGGTTCTCTCCGCCAAATCACGCAATTGGACGGAGGGAACCCCATCCTTCCGCGCCGTGAGAACTTTGGCTTGATCGCCGCTCCATACCTCCGCCTTCGCCATCAACTGCTCCAGTGCCTCGCCAAGACTTAACTTCGAACGTTTCTCCAACTCATCCTCGAAAGCCTTCAATTGCTGGATCATCTTTTCCAGGCGGGGCAGGATGCGAGCCTCATCCGTCTTGGTCAGCCTGGAAATTTCGTCTAAAAGCTCCCGATAACCACTCACCCGCTTATAGGCATATTCGCCGGTCACAGCCTCAATCCTGCGCAGATTGGAACCGATGCCGCTCTCCGAGGTGAAGAGGCAAAGCCCTATCTCACCAGTCCTGCCCACATGGGTGCCACCGCACAATTCCCTGGAGATTTCATCCACCTCCACCACCCTTACGTGCTCCTCGTATTTCTCGCCGAAGAGGGCGATGGCGTCGATGCTCCGTGCATATTCATAGGTGGTCACATAAGCTCGCACAGGCAAATCGGCCATGATCAACTGGTTAACCTTCGCCTCCGTCTCCTTCAGTTCCTCTGGGGTCATGGGGGCGAAATGGGTAAAATCGAAACGTAGCCTCGCGTCCTCCACCAGGGATCCCGCCTGTTTGGCGTGCTCACCCAAAACCTGTCTCAATGCCCAATGGATGAGATGGGTGGCGGTGTGATTACGACGGATGCTATCCCTGCGGCGACTATCAACCCTAGCGATCACCTCGTCGCCCACCTCTATGTTGCCCTTCTTAATTTTTCCCCGGTGGACGACTAAACCTTTTAGGGGTGACTTGGTATCTTCTACCAGAACCTCCACTTTATCGGAGAGGAGCCACCCTCGGTCCCCTACCTGGCCACCCATCTCCGCGTAGAAGGGGGTGCGTTCCAGAAACACCTCTACTTCCTCCCCTTCCGAGGCGGAAGCCGCCACACGATCCTTTTCCACTAGCGCCACCACTCGTGTTTTCAGCTCATCCAGAGAATAGCCATCGAAGGGAGTCTCTCCGTAGTTTTCCAGTACCTCTAGGTACACCTCTTTCTCGACGACGGAATATCCCTCCTCCACCCGGGCCCGTCGCGCTCTCTCTCTCTGTTCCTCCATGAGAACGGCGAAACCCTGCTCATCGAGGGCGAACCCCTGCTCCAAGGCGATCTCCCTAGTCAACTCCAAGGGAAACCCCAGAGTATCGTGGAGATGAAAGACCGCCTCCCCAGAGAGGCTCCTCTCCCCCTTGGTTTCCAAGTCCCGTAAGGACTCTTCCAGATAAGCCAGTCCCGCCCGCAGGGTCTGGGAAAAACGCTCTTCCTCGCTCCGCACGATGCTCTTTATAAAAGCATGGTTTTTCCTCAAATCCGGATAGTCCTCTCCCATCAGCTCAATGACCAACTCCATCATGCGCGGCAGAAAGATTTCTTCCACCCCTAGCAATCTGCCGTGTCTTACCGCCCGGCGGATGATCCTGCGTAAGATATATCCCCTCTCCTCATTGGAGGGAAGAATCCCGTCGTTGATGAGAAAAGCCATGGCGCGGGAATGATCCGCGATAATCTTTAGTGAAGTGTCGCGCTTATCGCTGTGACCGTAAGGAATACCTGCAAGCTCCTCCATGCCCTCGATAAGCGGTTTTATCAGGTCGGTCTCGAAATTGCTGGGGCATCCCTGGAGCACGGCGGCCAGCCTCTCCAGCCCCATCCCCGTATCGATATTCTTCTTGGGCAGCGGGTGAAGCTCCCCTTTCTCGTCGCGATGATATTGCATGAAAACTAGGTTCCACAACTCCAGATAGCGGTCGCAATCACAGCCAATCTGACATTCTTCTCTGCCGCAACCGTATTCCGGGCCTTGGTCGTAGATTATCTCGGAACAGGGGCCACAGGGACCGGTAACACCCATATCCCAGAAATTGTCCTCCATCCCTAGGCGCACGATTCGTTCCTCGGGAACCCCTACCCTGTCCCTCCACACCTGGAATGCTTCTTCGTCCTCCTCATAGATGGAGAAATAGAGATGTTCCAAAGGAAGGCCTAGGGTTTCCACCAAGAATTCCCAAGCCCAGAGTGCCGCCTCCTCCTTGTAGTAGTCTCCGAAGCTGAAGTTGCCCAACATCTCGAAGAAAGTGAGGTGCCTGGCGGTATGGCCCACCTTATCGATATCGGTGGTACGCACGCATTTCTGGGAAGAGGTTGCCCGGGTAAAATCCGGCTGCAGCTCGCCCAGGAAATAGGGTTTGAACTGAACCATCCCCGCGTTGGTCAGGAGAAGGGTAGGATCGTCGGGTATAAGAGAGGAGCTCTCCACCAAACGATGGCCTCTCTCCTGAAAAAAACTGAGAAATTTTTCCTTTATCTCCTTGCTCCGCAAGTCTTCTTTCCTCCAAATCAAAGGAGTTCCGTCCTGGCCGGAACTCCATTATTTTAACATAAACCCCTAGAGGGAGGACGGGATATTATCCCTATCGCATCCTCCAATTCCTTCCAGTTTCGTTCTCTTTCCCCGCCCTCCTCTGCCCTCAAGGACCCGTTTAACAACAATCTTTAATTCTTGTAAAATCGCGAAATAAAAAGCTTTGTCGCTTCCATAAAGTTACCTTCGCCACCCAGGGACGCTGTTAGAAAATTTTACCTTATGAAAATTATTTCGCGAGGCTTTCTAACTCTTTCCTCGCGCCTGCCTCTCTTCTACTCGTTCCCTTCCTCTTTCTCTTTCTTCTCCTCTTTCTTTTCCTCTTTCACCCGCTCCGCATCCTTGGAGACTAAGGCTTGCTGAACGCCAGCACCCAGCCCGATTATCCTCACCAAAGGGGAAGATACGATGCGCTGAGCCACCTTGGTGATGGAGTTTACTCGCTCGGCCAGCTTCTCCAGGCTACCCATGATGCGATCGAGATAACCCAACTCGCTGTTGAGGTGGTCCATAGTGGTCTGAACCCGAGTCATCAGGGGAATGGTCTGTTTGCGCAGGTCGTCAAGGAGCCCGTTGGTTATCTTCACAGTCTTGGACAAACGAAAAACCACTATCACCACGGCGAGCATGAGGATTCCGAAAGATATAGCGCAGATCAGCGCGGCTACTCCTCCCATTTAACACCCCTTTCGCCAGTACCGTAAGATTATAAACACGGCAGAACCTTACTCGCTCTTCTGCCTGGACAGGTAATCCTGGATAGCCGCCCTGATCCCGTCGGCGGCCAGATTGGAGCAGTGCATCTTCTCCGGGGGGAGTCCCCCCAACTCCTCAGCCACATCCCGATT
>JACVIX010000083.1 GCA_015711725.1 Candidatus Geothermincola primus
AGGAGCGAATAGTTTCTTCCCAAAGTGTAACTGGAAAATCGAGGCAATTGGATAGCGCGCCAAGCATCACCGCGCTAATTACCCGCCTGTTCCCGGCCCACTCCGCTATTCTTTCGGCCTGAAGGATTACGGAAGACGGCGCGAATCGCAATATCTTTTCCACGTAATCCACTGGATATTCCATTTCCCCTCTGAGCACTGGGAGGGGGTCCAGTCGGAAATCGTTCAGAATCACTTTTCCATCGGGTTTCAAGTATTCTAGATTGCGAAGAGCCTCCAACCCCTCGAAAGCCAACATGAAATCGGCGCGTCCTCTGGCGATCAATGGGGAGAAAATCTTCTCTCCCCATCTAACCATGGAAATCACGCTCCCTCCTCTCTGGGCCATTCCATGCACTTCGGAGGTTTTTACGTCGAAACCCATGGAGACGGCGACCTCGGCCAGGATTCTAGCCCCGAGAATAATTCCCTGTCCCCCCGTCCCCACGATGATGATATCGGACAAACTACTCCACCTCCGCTATTGCGTCTTTTCTGCATACCTGGGCGCACAGGGAACAACCCGCGCAAAGCGAGGCGACTATATGTAATTTATCATTCCTCCTTGTAAGTGCGGGGCATCCCAGTTTCATGCAGAGGCCGCATTCGTTACACTTTTCTTCGTTGACCTTGAAAGGTTTACGAATCATATCCCGTTCCAGCTGGATACAGGCGCGCCGCGCTATTATCACCGAAGGGTGCTCGGATGCGACTTCCTCCCTGATAACTTTTTCAGTCGCTTTTAGGTCCCATGGGTCAACCACCTTGACGGAAACTACCCCCACGGCCTTACATAGCTCTTCTAGGGATAACGCATGGGTAGCCTCGCCTCTTATAGTCTTGCCGGTCCCGGGATGGCTTTGGAAACCGGTCATGGCCGTAGTTCTGTTGTCTAAAATTATTACAGTGGTGGTGCCGCGATTATAGACGATATCGATGAGACCGGTTATTCCCCCATGGATGAAAGTGGAATCTCCCAAAGCCACAATCACTTGCCTCTCCTTGCCTTTGTTTTTGGAACTGGTTAGAAAGGCTTTCTCCAAACCCAGTGCCATTCCTACGCTCGCTCCCATACATACCTGGCAATCTATTCCCTCGATGGGACTGAATACGCTCAGGGTATAACAACCGATATCGCTGGAGACGATGAGTTTAAGCTTGGAGAGCAGATAAAATAATCCCCTGTGCGCGCATCCGGCGCACATGATGGGAGGTCGCAAGGGAAGTTCCTCCAGTCTCACCGGAAGTTCTTTTACGGCAGGTGGAGTCCAACTTATCCCCTTGACACCAGTGTCCATTTCAATCAATTCACCCACCGATTTCCCCACTTTATCTGGATCCAATTCCCCATGCCTGGGAACTCGTAATTTCCCCAGTGCGTCTATGCCCATGGCTTTGATATTCTCCTCTAGGAAGGGTTCGAGTTCCTCTACAACGTAAACCCTCTTGAAGTGAGAGGAAAAACCTCGAATCAGATTTTCCGGGAGCGGGTGGGTGAAAGCCAGTTTCAATATAGAGGCTTCGGGGAAAGCTTCACGTGCATACTGATAAGAAACCCCACTGGTAATGATACCTACGTTCTCCGAGCGCATCTCCACAGAATTGAAGGGGAAACTTTCCGCCTCCTCTTTCAAGGCCTCCATTTTTTCTAAAAGTATGGGGTGGCGCAATCGGGCATGGCCGGGGACCATCACGCGTTTTATGTGATCTTTTTCGTACTCCAGGTCCACTTCAATGCGCTGGTCCTCGTATTTCACCAGGGAGCGGGAATGGCAGATTCTGGTCACCACCCGGAATAGAATGGGAATATCGTATTTTTCCGAGATATCGTAGGCGCAAATCATCATCCGGTAAGCTTCTTGGCTGTCCGCGGGCTCCAGCATTGGAACGCTTGCCATTTTGGCATAATAGCGGTTATCCTGCTCATTCTGGGAGGAGTGCATTCCGGGATCATCGGCGGATACTAAGACCAGTCCGGCGTTCACACCTATATAGGGGAGGGTCATCCAGGGGTCCGCCGCCACATTTAGTCCTACATGTTTCATGGAAACGATGGTTCTTGCTCCTCCCAGAGCGGCTCCAATTCCAACCTCCAGGGCAACCTTTTCGTTTGGCGACCATTCAGCGTAGACGCCTTCGAACCTGGCGAGCTCTTCAAGAATTTCCGTCGAGGGGGTTCCAGGATAGGCTGTGGCCACCCGGACACCCGCATGATAGGCTCCCAGAGCAATAGCTTCGTTCCCGGAGAGAAGTTTCTTTCTCACTTCTTACAACCTTTATCAGCGTGCAAAGATGTCACGTGGAATTATACCATATGAAAATACCAGGTTAGCCCGCATAAAAAATATGGGGAAAATCATTTAGTTCGCGTGGCAATGACGGATGAAGGTATTTTAATAGATTTAGTTCTGCTTAAATTATTATTAGAATTAGCGATGCTATATTTTTAGTTGGCCACTTTCTGGTTCGATGAAACAGAAATGCCGCCCTATTAAACTGGCAAAAAAGTAAATTTAAGAGAGATTAAAACATGGACATTCCTGATGTTTAACCCAATTTTCTTGACAAAACAACCTAATATATATTATTATTTATGATGTATAACTTTAGAATATTATTAAGTAGCGGATAAGGTAAGGAGAGGATAAAAGTGGCAGTGAGAATAATAAGCACAACGGAACTGAGATCGCAAGCAGCTGCACTTGTCCTCGGTCTGCGCAGGGGAGACAAATTTCTCATTCAACACTACAACGAGATAGTGGGATTTGTCACGCCCGAGATTCCGGATGAGCTCAAGGCAAAGATAGGTGGAGGCAAGAGCGAGAGGCTGGAAAAATTCAAAGTAGTTGAATAAAGAAAAAGAGAGAAGCCCCAAAAATGCATAAATAAGGCGTTTGGCTCATTAATCCTTCAAGCCTCTTAAGGAATGTCAGATCATTTCAGCTAATCTCTGCTGTCCCTTCCACTGCGCTAAATAATTCTAAAAGCATCCTTTCTTTACGGTCCAATTCAACCTTAACCGCTTGTTGGGGGCAGATAATTGCGCAGCGTCCGCATGCTTTACAGATATCTTCATGATGAAGCGCCCTTCTACCGCTTATCTCGATAGCTCCCATAAAACATGCGTCCTTGCATTTTCCACAACCGATACAATCATCGGTTACCTTTATGGATATACCCCCCAGCCTTTTCAGGGAATTCTTGAATCTATCCCCCGCATATTTCAAGTCGGTGCGCAGAAGGCAGCAACAATCGCAGCAAAAGCACACTACCAAGAAATCGCTGAATTTCCGCAGTACGCCTAAGGAGAGAGCATCCATCCAGAGGCGCCCCACCATAGCGATGAGGCCCGCTTCTCTGGCTCGCTCTAGGTGGTGCATAGCATCCTCGACGCTGATATTCTTACCAAGGCTGGGGTGGATATCCGCTGCCGCTCTTCCCAGGAAGATGCAGCCTAGATCTTTAGGATACGTCTTACAGTCTTCCTGATTCCTGCAGATACAGTGATTCAGTTGGAACCTCGCAGATGATTTTTCCATCAATTCCCGAAGCAGGTCATATGAGACCACCGTACTTTCGGGGTCCATTACATTTTCATTGATGGGAATGAAGGCGGCGGAGAGAACTTTATCATTTACCAGGGGGGCGAAGATCTGCCGGAAGGGAGAATAGGCGGAAAGCCTTTTCACCATATGGGTAAAGGGCCACAACTTTAAGAAAATATCCACTACTGGTTTTTTATAACCCATAACCATTCCCTCCTAACGATGAAAAGGAGAAACAAGAGGCTAATTATCCCCAGGACGAAGGGCGCCAACATCATAACGACCTTCAGCCTCACAAAGGGAAGAGCTCAAAACGTTCACGTTCGGCTTTGCAGATTGGGCATACCGCCGGCGGCTTTTCCCTCGCGCACAGGTAGCCGCAGACCTTACATCTCCACACCGGAAGGGTTGTTCTAGAGAGGCTTTTTTCTTTGCTCTCTTCCTCTATCGACCGCTTGGTTGCACTTCGCTCTTCTTCCGTTAGCCTTCTTTCCGGTATCGATTTCGCGTCCTCCTTCCCTTCCAGTATATCTTGGGATACGTATAGGGCGCAGTAGCAGTTGCCATATTCATCTAAATCAGGATCGCGATAGTCGCATGGGCAGATTATATCTAAGTCTCTTTCCTTGTCTCCCGTGCCCAGCCTGCAGGGGCATAGCATGTAACCGTAACGCTTCTGATTGGCTAACAGACCTTCCACTAGAATCAGGGTCATCTCCTTATCTGGGTTCAGATGATAACCTCCTGCTTCAGCATCTTTTTGAAGTCGCTGGTAGAGGTCCATTACCTCTTGGCTATATTCGGTCGTATTATGTCCCATTTAAAGCAGACTCTCCTCGTACCTTTCTTGGTTGAATCCCACCAGCACCTTGTCCCCATCCACCACCAGGGTGGGGAAGCTTTTTCTCGGGTTTACTTGCACCACCGCGTCCATGACCTGTTTTAAGTCATCGCCTTCTAATAAATCAACATAAACGTAGCGGTAGGAAAGCATGTGCTCATCGAGAAAATTCTTTGCTTTACGGCACCAGCCGCAGGTGCTCAGCCCATAGAAGGTGATTTCGTGTGGGCTCTTTTCTCCTTCGACAACGGTAAAGTAGTGGTCCATTTTATTCTCCCCTTTCCTAATCGATATATAGGCAGACTTTCTTCAAACCTCCAATTATCCTCATTTATCCTGATGGTTTTTTCGCGTATATCGCGCTTAAATCAAACTTTTGAGCCTGGTTGTGTTCGCCTATCTCAATTCATATGATTTATATACATCGTCTACCAATCTTTCCTTCAATTACCTTATATACCATCTTTTCTTCATTAGAAACTTCCGGCTTTATAGACTTCAAAATCCATAATCTTAATAGTTATTCATCCTATTATCTTTGTCCTTAGGAGGAGCAAGTGATAAAGTGGATTCACGCTACCATGGATATTATCTCTTAGAAGCGTGAAGCAACGGTTAGCATTATCTCTCACCCGCCTTCTCGTCATTTTTTTGTGTTTTGGCGATTTTAATTGTTATCAATTACCTGGACAAGGATTAATATCATTCTTTTCCTCAGCTATTCTTATATTCCGCGAAGTCATCTAGATAGTAAGTTGATCATCAGAGGGGCAATTAAGGCGATGTAAAGGACTTTCATCTTACGATTGCGTGAGATTTTTTAGAGCAACTTATATTGTTTGCTTTCCATTAAGAAAGAAAGATTAGATAAATGATTAACCCAATGAGAAGATACAGAATACGCGGGGTAAGGGAGCCTTAAAACTCATGGGAAGCTTTGGTAGAAAATATCTAGATGAATGGACAAATCTCAATAACCATAAATTTGGCGGGTTTACTCATATCTGAGCTCAATAATCCCTTGAGCACTTTCACCATGCCTGCCAGATCCACCGTATACTCTCCGATATGGCTGATTTTATGGACGAGAACCGTGTTAGGTAAAGTGCCTCGAGGAAATTTCGGGGAATTATTGACCCGTCAAAGGCTGTTATGTGTGTCAGGTTCACGCCTTCTTTATCTTAAGGGCTAGCTTGTTCCCAAGCGTCCAGGCCTTTTTAATGTCTCTGTCCTGTAGTCCTTTGGTGTTCTGTTCGCCAGCGTAGAGTGTTCCTAATAACCTTGGAGTTAAAAGATCGCTTAGCTAACTCTTTCATCTGGCGGGTGGCGGTGTCGCAGACCATACGCAACCATGCCGGTACGGCGCCGGCTGTGGCGATGGTCGCCGTGTACCTCTTAGGGTCGGTGAAACGAGTCACTGGAACACCTTCGATCCAGAGAATCTTGCCCCGGGGTGAGCCCGCGGTGTATGCACATCTCTCGAAAAATGTCTTGAAGATAGCGTTACCATGCCCGCTGCTCACTTGAGTCGCTATGATGTAACCGTCTGCCTCCTTGAGTTTAGGCAATATCCAGCGCATGTCGTCTTCTTGTGAGCAACGGCCGATCTCCGATTCAGAATCGCGGTAGCAGGTCATGCAGAACCTACAATAATTTATATCCAGGTCAGACAATCGTAACTCCTCCACCTCGGCTCCGCCTTTGGCGGCACCATCCGCTGTTTCCCACACCAGCTTGCAAAGCACCCCATCCTTCTTGGGGCTCGCGTTGATAATGATAATCTTCATTTCCTCACCTTTGTATTCGAACGGGTAGAAATACGTACCCAACCATCGGCGCTTTCCTTATTCTCTCTAAACCGCCGTCATTCTTCGCCCAACTCTGCAAAGAAGTCCCATAGATCTCGCTTTTACAGTAACCATGCGATAAGTCATTCTGGACGGATTTATAAAGCCATCCAAGAGAAACATTTGAGCCCCAAGGGAATTTAATCCTTAAGACCGCATTTGACAAATCTTTTTTAGGATGTCGCTCGACAAAGATTTTGTCGTTCCATAGTCGAAATTGACTGCGACGAGTTAGACAACTTAGACTACATTCCTTTCTTCTGCAAAGCAATTGAAAAGGATATGCGCTAATTAATTGTGCCGGCACAAAAGGGAGTCTTCGTAAAATAAGTCTAATTCTATTTTTCATCTATCCTTCTATTATTTACAATTTATAAAAAAAAATTCCTTATCCAAAGAATGACTAAGGCAGACTCACCCCACTCTTTCTTTAGGGTTTTAATCTAACGTTACTCAAGTGAGGTTGTCAATCCGAACTGTTGGGGAATATGCCGCAAGGAAGTAAAAAGTGAAAGAAATCTATTTGAAATCTCTCTTTCTGAGGCGTTAAGCAACTTGGTGATCTTATTGCCGATTTCTACGGCAAGATGGAGTGTTTGTTGCGACTCCTGATAATTATATATTCCGGCGCCTGTGAAAACGTATGCATCGTTTAGAGGGCCTGCTTGCTACTTTACGCTGGTAGCTACTACATTCTATAAGAACGAGCACCTTGCACGATGTTTATATCATTCCAAGCATCTCGTCAATATTCTTACCATTAATTGTTCGGGTCTATAGCCCCATTGGTTTTTCGAATTCTTGCATCAAACCTGCGCAAAGAGGCTGTATTTTCACCCCCCCTTTTTTAAGCTACATTTCCTTCCGCACCGATCTCCTAAAGGTATAATCGGAGCATCTGAAAAAAAATTAGTTAATTAGGGGATCGAAACTGACCTATAAATATCTAAAATAAGATGTAAGAGAAGATTAGGATAACAACGGATATATGAAATTACAATGCGTTAAAATATGTCAACGATGGAATTTGGAAACCGGATGCGACTGCTTAGTTTGACATAAGTTATATATTTGAATTAAAATTACTCCGCAAAATTCACGATAACTAAATAAAAATGTTAAAATGAGGACTCACGATGCAGAAGATCGATAAAAGTAACCTATATAAAATGAGGCAGCTAGCGAGCGCCTCGGGATTGCCAATAAGCACTATTAAATTCTATATCTCCAAAGGTTTGCTGCCTTCCCCGGAAAAAGAGAAGCCCAATGTGGCCTATTATGACGAGGCTTTTTTGAGAAGGCTTATGGTAATTAAGAATATGAGGGCTGAAGGGCTTTCGGTGAAAAGCATCAAGAGTATTTTGGATAAATATCCTTTTAAGAAGGTCTCAGAATGGGAGGAGTTTAAGAACAAAGCCAAAGAGAAGGAAAGTTATGAGCTGGAAGAAGAGGAACGCCTTGCGACTTTATCTGATGAGGAGAGGCGAACAGAAGCGATTTTGAACGCCGCTTTCCAAGTGTTCTCGACGAAGGGTTACCATAACGCTACGGTAGATGACATAGCTCTGGAGGCGGGTATAAGCAAAGGCACCTGTTATCAATATTTTTCGGGGAAAGAAGAGATTTTCGTGGCAACTATGGAACGAACCTTGGTCAATGTCTTGAATGAGGCGCAGGCGGCGGCGGTTGGCGCCCATGATGCATTGGTAAGATTGGGTCTCATGGGCTTGACCTTCATCTCTAAATATCGCGATCTGCAATTCATGTTCATAGGCACTTTCTCGGAAATCCTTGGCGGAAACGAGAGGATGAAGGAGGCGGCGAAAAGTATATTTGAAAGGGTCGCCCAATTCTTGGCTGGGGAGATAGAGACAGGTATCAGGAAAAAGGTATTTCGCGAGGTGGATCCCATCGCTATAGCTTACGCTTTAATTGGGATCGCTGAGGTTGTGGGCAATCGTTATTTAATAGAAGAAGAATTTGACGTCATTCAATTCTTTATAAATCTTATGGACTTTCTCCAGCATGGATTATACGCTGGCTAACCCATTATTGACGGGCATTTTAAGCGTCAATTCTTTTCAAGCTATGGCTAGGTTCTGGTTCTAACAATGGCCTCTTCTATTTACGATAAATACTTATGTCTAGCCCGTTATATAATCAATCATTTCGCTGTGAATAAAAATTGCGGATCCCCTTGCTCACTAAACCTTTGCGCGATTAACCTCCCAAGGCAGGTTGAGAGTTGACACTTTTTCCTAAAGCGATTAGGAAATCGCGCTAGTCGCCCATCTTCAATACCATGGATTTTAGGAAAAATTCAATTGTGCGAAAGCTTTACAAACATAATATTAGATAGTATAATGTTACGGAACAGTCAAAATAAGTAACGATTGGCATGAAAGAGAATATATTGTTTTTACATACTTTGTAAGTTCATGGTTGGGTTTGAGGAAGAATAAGGGCGCAACCAATTCTTAAAGAGATCGTCGGTTACATAATTAAATGATGAATGAGTGGATAATGTCTAAATATCTACAATTGTTTATAACTGTTTATCTCGTTAAGGAGGTAAGAGATGGCGGATTATGATGTTATCGTTATTGGAGCTGGTCTAGGAGGAATCACGACAGGGGCTTTATGCGCGAAAAATGGTTTCAGAACTCTAATCTTGGAGCAATCCGATCTCATCGGCGGGTGCTGTTCCACCTATGAGAGGGACGGATACAAGTTTGATGTGGGCGCTTCCATAGTGGAAATTCTTCATCCAATGGAAAAAGTCTTCGAGCTCCTGGGGAAACGCCGCGAAGACTACATAGACCTAATCCCCTGTGATCCTATCTACTCGTTTATCACCGAAGATGGCAGAAAATTTTCTTATCCCACGGACATAGACGAAACTACCAAAATTATCGAGTCTATAGCGCCTGAAGACGTAGAGGGGTGGAAGAAGTTTTCCAATATGGGCTTGAAGATGATCGACGAAATGATGGAAGCGGTGATGCTTTCGCCGCTTAACTCAATACCCGAAGCCATGGCCGTGGGGATGAAGAACCCTCAGGTTCTTAAGTTTATGCCCACCCTATTGCGCACCCATCAGGGAGTTGTGAGGAAATTTTATAAGAATCCGGTAATCCAAAGCTCGGTGGCTTTTCAGTCCTACTTTGCTGGCGCGCCACCGGAGATAGGGTCTGGAATTTTTGGCTTCATCGCTTTATCCGAGCATCTGGGCATCTACTATCCCAGGGGCGGCATGATTGGAATTCCTAAAGGCATAGCTGACGCTGGGCAGGAGTTCGGTTTAGAAATTCGTTTGAATTCAAAAGTTGAAAGGATTTTAGTGGAGAATCGCACCGCCATCGGCGTGGAGCTAGAGGATGGCACCCAGATCAGGTCCAGGATGGTAGTGTCAAACATCAATGCCAAAGTTGCTTACCTCAAAATGATCGGACCGGATCACCTTCCCTCCTGGGCGGTTAAAGCCATGGACAGCTACAGGATATCCATGCCTTGCCCCATGATCTATGTTGGCCTCGATTGCAAACCGGACTTGGACGCCCATCATACGGTGGTTACAGGATCTATCGACGCCATGAACAAGGTCTGGAATGACTTTTACACTAAAGGCATTATCCCCAAGACCGCCATGAGCCTGATCTGTTGGCCCACCGAAGCGGACCCCTCCCTGGCGCCAGAAGGTCATCATATCCTCAATTTTCTCTGTAACGCTCCGGCTCCCTACGCTCCCTTAGGGGATAACTGGGATCGCCTCAAGGAGTCATATAAAGAGGACGCCATCAAGGAACTTGAGACATATGTTCTACCCGACGTTCGCGATCACATCACCATAATGGATATTTCCACTCCTTTAGATTTCGAGAGGCGGCTTCTTTCTCCTCAAGGGTCGATTTATGGACTCTTCTCCGATATCACTTCCCTAGCATTGCTACGTCCCCATCCCCGTTCCAGGGCAATAAAGAATTTCTACCTTACTGGGAGTTCCACGCATTTAGGGGGTGGCGTGCCCACCACGCTGGCGTCAGGTGTGATAACCAATGGTTATATCATGAAAGATCATGGATAGGAGGTAAATCGATGAAGGAAAAAATGAAGAAGGCGCTTTTGGTAGCTGTGGCTGCCAGTGCTGTGGCTGGTTATTTCTCCGCTTCGCAAAGCACTAGGAGATATATAGCTCATCTCGCTAAACAGTTACCCTACCTGCCCTACCGCTATTTTATCTAAAGAAAGGGGTAGACTATGAGCGACTATGACGCCATTGTTATAGGAGCGGGATTGGGGGGGCTGTCAGCGGCTTCCATACTGGCGAAAAACGGTTTCAAAACTTTGATCTGCGAGAACACCAGCTGGGTGGGTGGTTGTTGTTCTTCCATGGATTATGATGGCTATACCTTCGATATCGGTGCGAGCATTGTGGAGCTCTCCTTTGTTATCGACAACCTCTTCGCCAAGTTAGGCAGGAAGACCTCCGATTACATCGACTTCATACCGGTTGATCCCATCTATGGATTCGTTACCGAGGACGGTCAGAAATTTTCCTATCCCGTCTCCATCGAGGGCACCAGGGAAGTGATAGCCAAGCTTTCTCCTGAGGATGCGGAGGCATGGGATCGCTTCGCTAAGGTGGGATCGGAAGCCATCAACCTCGCCTTTGGCCAGGTCATGGCGGAATCTATGATGAGCTTCACCGACGCGATAAAATCCACCTTGTCCAATCCTAAGTTGGCTAAATATCTTCCTTACATGGTGAAGAATTTTGAGAGCGTGCTGTGTAGCTTTTTCAAAAACGACAAGATAAGAGCCTCCATGAGCCTGCAGTCATATTTCATAGGGCTTCCGCCAGCTCTCTGCCCCGGCTACGTGGCTTTCCTGGCTTATTCCGAACATGAGGGGATTTTCTACCCACGAGGGGGGATGATCCAGATTCCCAAGGGCATAGCGCGGGCTTTCGAGGAGTTTGGCGGAGAGATTAAGTTTAACACAAGGGTAAAGAAAGTCCTGGTGGAAGGGGGACAAGCCATTGGGGTGGAACTGGAGGACGGCACCCAGATCAGGTCGCGTTTGGTGGTATCCAACGTCAACGCCAAGACACTCTACCTTGATATGATCGGAAGAGAGAACCTTCCCGGCTGGGCTGTCAGAACCATGGAAAACTTCCCACTCTCCATTCCGGCGCCCATGATTATGCTAGGGCTGGATACAAAGCCCGACCTGGAAGCTCATCATACTTTCTGTTACTCTACATTGGAAAAGATGAACAGCATCTGGTTCGATGACTATCTGAATAATCGAATTCCAGTTGCGGGGTTTATGCTCATCTCTTGGCCGTCTCACGCTGATCCATCACTAGCTCCTGCTGGTCATCACTGTCTCAATCTTGTTTCTTTTTGCCCTTATGAGCTTGCGGACTCCGACTGGAACAAGATGAGGGAACCATACCTAGAGGCGTCGCTCGATGCCATGGAGGAGAAATTTCATCTGAACCTGAGGGACCATATCACCGTGGCTAAGTTGCACACTCCCTATGATCTAGAGAACATACTTCTGCTCCCTCGGGGCGCGGTATATGGTTTGCAGAACGATCTCTTCTGTACTGCCATGTTCCGACCCAGGATGAAATCGAGAGTCATAAAAAACCTATATCTCTCCGGAGCATCTGTGCATCTAGGGGGCGGAGTACCCACAACGATAGGATCGGGGATCGTGGCAGGCGGTATCATCGAGAAGGATTTTGGCTAGAGAAAATCTCAGCTAAATTTAGCTAACAGGAGGATGGTTTTCTGGAACCATCCTCCTGTTCCTATACCTTGAGGCATACCACTTGTTGGATATCCATGAGGAACAGGAATGCCGAAAGTTAATATTATATTTTTTTATTCCTTCTTCGCGGAATTTCCTTTAAGCCGATTCGGCTCTATATTCCGGTCGATGAGGATTAAAGATTCACTTTTCCATTGATCTTTGAGATTGATTCGCTTCTCAATGCGCTTGAACGTCGATGAGGATTAAAGATTCACTTTTCCATTGATCAGAGAGAGCTACTTGTTCCATTTCATTGGGTAGATTTTATACTGAAAGTATAATCATTTTATAAGTCGAGCGGGAGAGATTATGTCTGGTCTTTTTAGGGTGGGAACCTCGGGTTGGCATTACCCCCACTGGAAAGGAGTATTCTATCCTGAGAATATGCCAACCTCAAGATGGCTTCAGCACTATGCTGAGATATTCGACACAGTGGAGATTAACAACTCGTTTTATAAGTTACCTTCGCTGAAAACCTTCGCAAGCTGGAAAGAGCAAGTTCCTGAGGGCTTTCTCTTCACGGTTAAAGCCAATAGGTTCATAACCCATGTAAAAAGGTTAAAAGATTGCGGGCAGCCGGTGCAGAGAATGCTGGATAACGCCGCAGGCTTGGATGATAAGTTAGGCCCCATCCTCTTTCAATTACCCCCTCGTTTCAAGGCGAAGGGGGAGGTATTTGAGGAATTTTTACGACTTTTGCCTCAAGGTGGTAGATATGTTTTCGAGTTCAGGGATGAAAGCTGGTTCTCCGAATTCGTATATTCCATTCTAAGAGAATATGGATGCGCCCTTTGCATAGCCAGTTCACCGATCTTTGACGAGGTTAGAAAGATCACCACTTCATTTTCTTTTCTGCGATTTCACGGAGGAAGTATCCTCTATGGCTCTAATTATTCAGATGAGGAGCTGGAGGAATGGGCGGACTTCGCATCCGGGTTGCTCCGAGAAAATATAGACGTATACGCCTATTTCAATAACGACGCATATGGTTACGCTGTGCAGAACGCCTTAACCTTCAGGAAAATGGTGGAGGACAAGACAGGAATGGTCTAATCTCTCAGGGATTTTGAGAGGCTGCGAGCCGGCCTTCATATCCGCGCTGCGCTTGTTTTTCCGTATCGGGATTTTCGCACTCGGTCCATTTGGCGATCTTCATTGCAATTTTTCGTATACATATGGGGAAGAAGAGGAAGATATTTGCGATTCAATCAATCCACAATTCGTTTTTCTAGATAGCGAGAGATTTTGGAGGTGGGAAAGTAAGCTAGGTGGGCGGCGAAACCTGCAGCAAGAGCGATCAGCCGGGACGCGATAAGAATAGCGCTGCTTCTGGTGGTTATGATAGCCCAGGAGATAAGCATAAGCATGAAGGCCAAGGTGGTCATAGCCAGATGATAACGAGCTCGTTTTGATGTGCTTTTTGGGAAGAGATAAAAGATAAATGTGAGAAAACTCAAGCCTAGGGGAATGAAACCAACTAGTAAAAAATAAGCGTAAATAGCTAAAGACCACCGCTGAAAATCCCAGGTGGAGCCCCAACTATATTCGCGCATCTGGGAGGGAGTGGAGGATATAAGCCCAATTCCCATGAGTAGTAGAGCTAAGGCAGCTATGAGGAGGTATCTGCTCAAGCGCTTGTCGCCCCAGATTAGATAACTGGAGAAGTAGTAGGCGGGCACGATTACACCCAAAGCAAAGTAATAGTTCAGATAGAAGAATCTCTGGTCGGCGGAAAATAGCCGTAAGTTATGAAAAATCTGACCTAGGCCTACGCATAGATAAGCAAGGGAAATATCTATCCAGATGATGCCATAAGAGAGTATGGCGGGAAAATATTCCCTTGATTTGCCCCTCCCTTTCATAATGTGATATAGGCCCACGCTAAAGAAAAGAATCACTATAGTAAAGACAAGTACCAGGTTTAACATTGGCTCCCCAGCTCGCTATTCCCACCATGCTAAAGGAATTGCCGAAAAAACCTATTGCTTGCTCTATTAAAAGCAACTCTTAAAAATGAAAATTCCCATTATAAACTT
>JACVIX010000084.1 GCA_015711725.1 Candidatus Geothermincola primus
GATGATAACATAAATATTTCCCTGCGGGTAGTGGAAATTGCGGCATAGGCCCTCGCTCGCGGATGGTTCTCTCTCCGGAAAATGGACGCATCGGCTGTAGGGTGGGGAAAGCGCAACATATTCATCACTTTTCCCTCCGTTTGTTCTCAACCGCGCAGGGGAACTTGGTCCCCATCCTTCGTCTTCACGGGGAACATCGCCTCCAGGTAATTTCTTCATCACATGATCTTTTGTCAATCCGCGATCGAATTGCTATAATAGGGACAACCGAAAGCGGTTTTCCCGCATCAATAGACAATTTACGGCTCGTTTGTATAGGATGGCACGATGGAATTATTTGACCGTTTAATCTCCGGGGACCGGCGGGCGGCGGCTCGCATCATCTCCCTCATCGAAAACGACGAGCCCGAGGGGAA
This sequence comes from Candidatus Geothermincola primus, assembly GCA_015711725.1. Classification (GTDB taxonomy): domain Bacteria; phylum Actinomycetota; class Geothermincolia; order Geothermincolales; family Geothermincolaceae; genus Geothermincola; species Geothermincola primus. The sequence continues at coordinate 417 of JACVIX010000084.1, forward strand.
GGAGGTTATCAAGCTCCTCCACCGGCACACTGGCAGGGCGCACATCATCGGTATAACCGGCGCCCCGGGAGCGGGCAAGAGCACCTTAGTAGCGGCAGTCACCCGGGAGTTGCGGGAGAGGGGCAAGACCATAGGTATCGTCGCCATCGACCCCACCAGTCCATTCACCGGGGGGGCGCTGCTGGGCGACCGCATCCGCATGCAAGATTTGGCCACGGATAAAGACGTCTTCATTAGGTCCATGGGCACTCGGGGTTCCCTGGGAGGGGTGGCCCGAGCCACCAACGACGCCATCAACGTGCTGGACGCCTTCGGGAAGGACATCGTCATCGTGGAGACGGTGGGAGCAGGTCAGACCGAGGTGGATATCGTCAAGTTCGCACATACCTCGGTGGTGGTGACCATGCCCGGCGGAGGCGACGAGATTCAGGCCATCAAGGCGGGTATACTGGAGATCGGCGACATCTTCGTGGTGAATAAGGCGGACCGAGAAGATTCTTCCCGCACCATGGCGGAACTGATGATGATGTTGGAGCTCTCCGAGCGTCCCGAAGGAGCCTGGGACCCCCCGGTGCTGAAAACCATCGCAACTTCCAGCGAGGGGATTCCCCAACTAGTCGACTGCCTGCTGGCTCATTACCAGTACCTGCGCGAGAACAAACTCCTGGAACAGAAGGAGAAAGAACGAGTGGTGGCGGAGATGCTGGAGATCATCAACCAGCAGGTGGGGCAGGCGGTGCATCGTCTGCTGCGCGAGGACGGCTACATGACTGACTTGCTACACAAAATGGTGGATACTCGGGAGATCGATCCCCACACCGGCGCCAGGCTAATCATCCAACACCTGCTGCAGAATCCCCCAAACAATGACCTCCAACGAACAATATCTAACGGACAATAATCTATTAGAGGCGGAACGGAAGATCTCAAGTCCAAGCGGTTACACATAGAAACTCCTATAAAAAATGACATTTTGTAAAAGATTATACAATCTGCCCAGGTAGTGGATTTCGAACCCATGTGTTATGGCGTCATGGTGCCAGGAAAACCATATACGGTTTCTTCTTAAGAAGATGTCATGATCGTTTTTCGTGATTAAAATATTCTCTCCTGTAACGTTTAACTCCTGATTTGGATTATCACCCATCCATCCCTTTGTCTCAATACCTAGAAACGCGAAATAGTATATGTGTTAAATGTGTTAAATTTAGGTGATGAGACCGAAATCAGCACATGAATCGCACATATAGTCATTCAATGACATTCCGTCGATCATACAAATATATGGAGATGGGAATGGCGGAAGCATAAGTGACAAGCGCGTTTCGAATCTGGCAAAAATATTCCCAATCTTTCAGAAGGGCGATCATCCACCGTCACGCAGCAATCATAAAATTGGGTCTCCGTCTCGCCTTTCGGCACATCGTTCTTTCTTAACTTCTCCAAGAAAGCCAGATTAATTCGATTTTCCGAAAACCACGTGGGCGAGTTAATCGATGATTCATAGATGCGGACGATCAAGATCCCGTCGGGACCTCGCCAGGCTGCCGCGCTAAAGCGCGAGCGCCGGGAGACATTAGCTGGAGAAGCGGAAACGGATGACGTCCCCGTCCTTCACCCGGTAATCCCTCCCCTCAGACCTCAATGCCCCCGCCTCGCGTGCCGCCTGCATGCTGCCATACTTCAGGAATTCCTCCAGGGAGAGCACTTCGGCGCGGATGAATCCTTTCTCCATATCGGTATGGATCTCTCCCGCCGCCGCGTGAGCGGGAGTCCCCAGGGGAACCGGCCAAGCCCTGCACTCCCCGGATTCAACGGTGAAGAAGGTGATCAAGCCTAGCAGGTTAAAACAGGCGGCGACTAGTTTACGCATTCCCAGCTCCTCGATTCCGTAACTGGCGAGGAAATCTCGCAAGTCCTCAGGGTCCAGCTCTTCCAGCTCGGACTCTAGCTTGGCACAGAAAGCCACCACCGGCGCGCCCTCCTCCCCGGCTTTAGCTTGGATCGCCTCCAGGAAGGGCCCGCCATCCCGAAGATGCTCCTCGTCGAGGTTGGCGACATATACCACCGGCTTTAAAGTCAAGGGGAAAAGGGACTTGAGCGTCTTCCCCTCCTCAGCGTCAAGCTGAAGGAGTCGCAATGGCGTGCCGGATCCCATAGCCAGGCGCGCTTTCTCCAGAACCGCGCTTTCCCTCTGTTTTTCCCGGTCACCGCTACGGGCTCCCTTGCCGATCTTTCCCAGGCGCCTCTCCACCGTCTCCAAATCGGACAATAAAAGCTCGGTGTTGACGATATCCATGTCCCTGACCGGGTCAATGGTGGGCGCGATATGTGGCACCTCTTCATCGATGAAACAACGCACCGTATGGGCGATGGCGTCCACCTCCCGGATATGGGCGAGAAACTGATTGCCTAGGCCCTCTCCGCGGTGGGCTCCCTCCACCAGCCCGGCTATGTCCACGAAACGCACGGTGGCGGGAACCATCTTTTGGCATCCGGCGGCGCTGGTTAGCTTCTCCAGCCGGGGATCGGGCAGCGGCACCACCCCTAGATTGGGCTCCACCGTGGAGAAGGGATAGCTAGCCACCAGCGCGCCCGCCTGGGTAAGCGCATTGAAGAGGGTCGATTTTCCCGAATTGGGAAGACCCACGATACCCACCTGCAGCCCCATCTCTTTAGCTCTCCTCCTCTCTCGCCCTCGCAGGAAATAGCCTGCGGCAAAGATATCTCTTAAAAGATAAGTCTTGAGACAACTTCATTTCCGATGATAACCTCGCAGATAATTATATCTTTTCTCGGGAAAAATATCCCTTTACGTCGCGAAAAGCTTGGCGATCGCTCACTCATATGCCGCTTAAACCACTATCTAAGCTGAGAATTAGAGCATAGGGCAGCGAGAAGGGGCAACCGAAAACGACAGCGGAACACGGGGTTTGGATTTTAGAAGTGCGAAAGCAATCAGAAGTCTCACCGGGAGGAAAATCAGTCCCTTTTTCGGCGATTCAGGCCACCGCTATAAGCCATCGAGCCAATCCGCAGGACAGGTGGAAAAGAGATGAAAAGGCGCGGGGAATCTCCAACTCCCGTTTAAACAGTCCCTATAAATCGTAATGTCATCATCATGCGCGCTCTTCCATTTTGAAGGATAGCAGGTAACGATAGCGCATCTCCCGCCGGCTCATCCTCCCTTGTTTATCTCTCAAGTTTTTCCCGCGCAACGGACGATATAAAAGTTGAAATTAGGTTAATCGCCGAAAATTTAAGCCACGACCTAATTGCTGAACTTCGAATGGAGGGTGAGCGTTTGGTTGGAAGATGGCTTAACGATTTTTTATGCCATGGAGAGACAGCATGAACGACGCTAGGCATCCCGAACACCTGGTGGAAGGAGCCCATTGGCTCGCTTTGCTGGTGATACTTCTTCTGCCCTTGCACTGGCAGGAGAGCGTCTCCCAAGCCTTGTGGTTATGCGTGCTCGGGACGATGCTCTTGCTGGGGCTGTTTATATTATTTATAGAAGTCAGGATGAAGGGAAAGATCAGTCCCCGCTTTCCCTCCTATATTCTTTTCATCGATTCAGCGATTATATCTCTATTGGTGCACAGCAGCGGCGGCATAAGAAGCCCTCTCTACCCAGTCATCCTCCTCTGCGCGCTGATAAGTTGCCTTAACGAAAGCTGGTCTTGGGCTCTCGCCTATACTACCCTGATAAGCGTCTTTTACATCACCGCCTGTCTGCTCAGGGACGCCTCCAGCGCCAATTACGAGCTGTTAATCAAAGTGGGTATCATGTACTTCCTCGCCTTCATCATCAGTTACCTCTCCGCTATCTATCGGGAATCCTTCGGTCATACCGTACGGGCGGAGACCCTTTACGAGATAAGCGGCTCCTTGAGCGAAACTCCCGATATGGACAGCACCCTGCATAATATCCTCCAATCCACAGACAAGGCTTTCGGAACCGACATCAGCTCTATCCGACTACTGGACCGAGACACCAAAACGCTGGTGCTTAAAGTCTCAGGAGCTAGAAAGAAGACGGTGGAATCGGTGGACATCGAGGTGGGCAGCGGCTTCATCGGTTGGGTGGCTCGGGAGGGCAAGCCCATCATAGTAAACGATACGCAACAGGAACCCCTCTTCGCTCATTTCCCCGGGGCGAGGAAAAAGGTGCGATCTGCCATGGCCACTCCCATCTTCATCGGGAACGCGCTGGTGGGAGTGCTCTCCTGCGCGAGCTCGCGACCCACCCGCTTCACCGAGCGGGACCTGCAATTGCTGATAACCATCTCCAACCTGGCGGCCGCCGCCATCGAGAGGGCGGAGCTTTTCGAAGGCGTTCTGCGGCAGGGTGAGGTCATCGTGGAAAACATGAGTTCCGGACTGATCATCACCGATCCCAAGGGAGTAATCAACCTCTCCAATCAGGCGGCGTCGGACCTGCTGGGACTCAAGAAAGAGGACTTGGGGGAGATGATCCAGGAAATGTTGAAAGATAGAGTGGAGAGCTTCGAGGACTTCTGGAAGCTGGTAACCGAAGAGGTGATTTCCGGAGATAAAAACCAGGGGATATCCCGAGAGATTAAAACCCTGGGTAGGGAAGAGAGAGTTCTGTTGGTAAAAGCCTCTCCCATTCGGGCGTCACGCTCCGCTCTTATAGGCGTGGTCTTTATCATCGACGACATAACCGAACGCGTCAAAGTCGATGAAATCCGGGACGAGCTCATGCTCATGCTGGGCCGGCGGGTGGAAGAATACAGAGCTTTGTATGAAATGGGATATTCCCTCACCAATATTGAACAGACTCAGAACATGCTGGACATGCTCATAGCCAGGGCTGTAACCCTCTTAGGCGGCGACTATGGGGCCCTCTCCCTTTACGATTCCTCGGAAGATCGCTATATCTACAGAGCGGCTTATGGATTACGCGAGGAGATCATCGGTCAGAGTTACCGCATCGGAGAGGGGCTCCCAGGCAGGGTATCTTATCTAGGAGAGCCCGTTTTTCTGGAGATAACCGACCCGGTGGGGGCGGCTAAATGGTGTCCCGACCATCAGGAGAGGGTCTCGGCGCTCATATCCCCCATCACCTGGCGAAACAAGATCACCGGGGTGATAGAGATATTCAGCGACCCGAAGAAGAGAATGTTTGGCGAGGACGATCTCCGCCTGCTGGAGATCTTCGCCGCTCAGGCATCCATCGCCTTGGAAAATGCCAATCTCTATCGCATCATCGCCGAGGATAAATCCAGGATGGAGTCGATCTTACTCTCCATCGCGGATGGGGTCATCGCCATCAATCACGAAGCCCAGGTAATTCTGGTCAACTCCGTGGCGGAGAAGATCCTGAACCTTCCTCCCTTCCAGGCGGTCCAGGGGAAGCATCTAAAGGAAGTGATCCGCCATCCAGACATCGCCATCCTGCTCCTGAAGAGCCTCTATTCCCGCAGAGAACTTGCTATGGAGATCAGCGTGAGCGATCCCCAAAACCTTATACTTGAGGTAGAGACCTCGGTGATCCGCAGCGAGGACGAAGAAGACATGGGGGTGGTGGCGGTCATTCGGGATATCACCACCCTGCGCCAGCTGGAACAGGCCAAATCGGAGTTCGTCTCCACCGTCTCTCACGAATTACGCACCCCCCTCACCTCTATAAAGGCCTACACCGCAACCCTGTTAAGAGATGACGTCAACTTCGACGAGAGCACCCAAAAGAATTTCCTACGCGTTATCGAGGAGGAGACCGACCGGCTTACCCGGCTCATCTCCGATGTTCTGGACGTGAGCCGCATAGAATCGGGAAGGCTCAACCTCAAATTGAGGGATTTCGACTTCATCAAGCTGGTGGGAATAGTAGTGGAGAAGATTCAATCACAGGCCCGGGATCATCAAATAACCGTTTCTGCTCCCGACAATCTCACCCCGGTAAAAGCCGACCCCGACAAGATCGAGCAGGTACTTATGAACCTTCTGGATAACGCGGTGAAATACTCTCCAGCGGGAGGCGCGGTGGAGGTTCAAATCAAGGAGTACGCCAATAAGCTGGAGTGTTCGGTGAGGGACAACGGGGTGGGAATTCCATCGGAGCACCTCACCAAGATATTCGAGAAATTTCAGAGAGTGGACAATCCCGCCACCCGAGGCATCGGGGGCACCGGCCTGGGCCTATATATCTCCAGAAGTATTGTGGAAGCCCATGGGGGGTCCATCTGGGCAGAGAGCGATCCCGGCAAAGGCAGCGTTTTCCGCTTCACCCTCCCTTTGGCATCGGCAAGGAGAAAGACCCACCAGCTGCCCGAGCAAGAGAACTGGGCGACATGAGAGGCGTGCGAGGATATATTTATATATTGCAAATTTATATAGTGTAAATATTTGAGGAATGATTAATTAGGGGCGCGAGGCAGATGGTCAAGGAATCCGAAGAGAAAAAGATCACCATTCTCATGGTGGATGACGAACAGAACATCCTGGATATCGTGGGATTCAACCTGGAGGTGGAAGGATATAAGGTGATAACCTCCTTGGACGGAAGCGACGCGTTGGAAAAGGTCCACGTCCACATGCCAGATCTCATCCTCTGCGATATCATGATGCCCAACCTCGACGGCCTGGAGGTTTGCCGCCGCCTCAAAGCTGACTCCAGGACCAATCAGATTCCCGTGGTGATGCTCTCCGCAAAAGCCCAACCCCAGGATCGCTTAGCCAGTATCGAGGCGGGAGCGGACGATTATATCACCAAACCTTTCGAGTTCAGTGACCTGCTGGCGCGCATCAAAATTAATCTCAACCGAGCCAAGCAGAAGAAAGACGTAAGTCCCCTCACCGGCTTTCCGGGAAGCATATCCATCGAGGCGGAGATCAAGCAGCGTATCTCCCAGAACCGGAAGTTCGCCGCCCTATTCATCGACATAGATAATTTCAAATCCTTCAATTTGGCCTACGGATTCCCCGCGGGGGATAAAGCGTTGAAAATGCTAGCCGATATTATTGATGAGTGCGCGAGGTCGCGCGGAAACATGGACGATTTCGTAGGTCATAGAGGCTCCGACGACTTCGTAATGATTACCACCCCAGATAGGTATAAGGAAGCCGCGGTCTTCGTTATCGAGAACTTCGATCGCCGGGTCGCTTCCTTATATGACCAGGAAGACCTGGAGAGAGGATATACCGTGTATAGAAACCGTAAGGGCAAGGAGGTCTACAGCCCCATTATGACCGTGAGTATTGGAATTGTCACCAACGAACACCGCAAAATAAAGACCCACTGGGAGGTGGGAGAGATAGCCAGGGAGACTCTCAGTTACGCCAAATCCATCCCGGGAAGCACATTCTTCACCGACCGGCGAAAAAAGTAAAGGTAGGAGTGTAAGCGTGGAGCCCAAGACCATTCTGATCATCGAGGACGACGAGAATATAGCCGAGATACTCCAGATAAACCTGGAAATCGAGGGATTTTCCGTGCTTACCGCGGAGAACGGGAGAGTCGGATTCAACAAAGCGGTGAAAATGCGGCCTGACTTAATTACCCTGGACGTGCTCATGCCGGAGAGGAACGGTTGGGAAGCCCTGGTGGATTTGAAGCAAGACCCCCGTACCAGGGATATCCCTGTGGTGATGATCACCGTGGTTAAGGACGCTCAAAAAGCGATGGAGTTGGGGGCTTGTTTTTTCATCTCCAAACCATTCAGATTTGACGAGCTATTCGAAGTTATCAGCGAACAGTTGGGTTGTTAGCGCGCTGGATGAACGGATACGGGGTATGATGAACGGAAAGGCGAATCAGAAATCGGACCAAAAGTATAAGATCCTAGTGATCGAGGACGACCAAACCATATCCAACGTGGTGGAACTCAATCTCAAGCTGGACGGTTACGAGGTCTATCTGGCATCCGATGGCGAGGAGGGGCTGAGGTTGATCGAAGAGATTCTACCCGACCTGGTTATCCTGGACGTGATGATGCCCAAGGTAGACGGCTGGGAAGTGCTCATGCTCATGCGCCAGAAGGAGGAGACCAAAGATATACCGGTGATCATGCTCACCGCCATCAGCGACGAGCAGTCCAAGGTGATGGGGCTGCGCGGCGGCGCCGACGATTATGTCTCCAAACCCTTCAGCCCGCTGGAGCTCACCGCTAGGGTAAAGGTGATACTGGATCGGGTGGGAAAGGCGCGAAGCATAGCCGCAGCGGGAAAGGAAGAGGAACCGGCGGTGAAGTTAGATCAGGTGCCGGTGCAAAAGGGGGACACCATTCTGCTCATCCCCATGGAGGATATCTATTTTATCGACACCAAATATGAATACGCCAATCTGCACACTTTCTCCGATTCCTACCTGACCACCTACAGCTTGGTGGAGCTGGAGAAGATGTTAGATAAGAAGGTGTTCTTTCGAGTTCATCGCAGTTACATCGTCAACCTGAAGAAGGTCAAGGGAATCATCAAGTTGTCCAGGAATACCCTGCTCATCGCCCTTACCGACCAGAAGGAGAGCAGGGTACCGGTGAGCCGGCGCCAGGCGGTGCTGCTCAAAGACCTTCTGGGAATCTGACCTGGGCGCTCTTTTTTATTCGAGAGAAATTATCTTTACGCCCATAAAGTCGCCATGTAGGACCTCATGGCCTTCTGGGAATTTTACTGCGAGCAATTTTCGCTTCTTCCGCTTTCCTCTGCCGCTCACGAACGCGGCAACCTGGGCCTTAACTTGAGAAATTTAAGCTCAAGTTTAGGTTAATAGTTTTAGGGGAATGAGAAAATCGCGGGAGAATTCTCAGCACATCCAGGATTTCTCATTTCCTACAAGCTTATGGCGCCAACAGAACAACGCGCATCCCGACGCCCATCGGAACAAAGCGGATTTCCCTGAGCGTTTGAATCAGGGTTGCTCAGGGAGTTGGGCGATAAGCCGCCGAGCCTCTTCCAAATCAGAGGGGGTATTGATGTTGAAGAAACTAAGGCCGGCGGGGTCATACTTTTCCAGCTCTTCCCGATCGATATAGAGCACTTCCACCCCATCCAGAAATGCATGGATCTTCAGACCGCCCCGCTTCAGGAAATCCCGTATCTCATCTTTCAGCTCCCGGGAATAGAAAGCGAATAGGGGTTCGATATATTCGCCCCGGCGGGGAACCACCGCCTTATGACCGCTAGCCCTCCCCATCATGTGCTCAATCAGCTCGCGCGATGGGAAGGGCATGTCGCATCCCATGACGAAGCAGAAAGGTCGGGAGGATTTCTCCAGCGCGGTGTAGATACCCCCAAGGGGTCCCTTGCCTGGAAGGATATCGGAGGCTATCCTTACCTCTTTTCTCAGGTGGGAACCGAGGGGTGAATTATTTGATTTTACAATCAGTAATATTTCATCGAAGAGCGGGGACAAAAGCCGGACGAGCAACTCCACAACGGTTCGCCCTCCCAGTTTAAGCGATGCCTTGTCCATCTCCAGGCGAGACCCCTCTCCTCCGGCCAATATGGCAGCGGCGAATCCCGCCCCCGGTGCTTGAGCCCTCAATCCTCTATCCTCCAGGAATGGGTATAGACGTTGTAACGCGCGCCATCGAGAAAGCCTACCACGGTCATCCCCGCCTCATGAGCGATTTTAAGACCCAGGCTGGTGGGAGCGGCAAGGGAGATGAGCATGGGAAAGCGGGCACGCACCGACTTCAACACCATTTCATAGCTGATTCTGCCCGATATCACCAGCAACTTGTCCTCAAGTTCTATCCCCCTCAAGGCGCAATAGCCCACCACCTTATCCAGCGCGTTATGCCTGCCGATATCTTCTCTTACCACCATCTCGTCCCCATGTGGCGAAAAGACCGCGGCCCCATGGGTTCCTCCGGTTCCCCTAAATATCTCCTGTCGGGCGGTGAGCCGGCTTCCCAGATCGTAGAGGAGAGTGGACTTAATCCTCATCGGGGAGGTGATGGTTCCCTGGTAATGGCTGGTGACGGCGCTCAGGTCAGCTCCCCCGCACCCGGTGCGGACCACGTAGGTGGATGCAAAGCGATCGGTCTCTCTGGGCTGGACTATCTCCAACTCCACCAGGTTCCCCCTGTCCGTTTCGCCTTCCGCCGAGACTTCCTCTTTGCCCTCACTTATCACTTTCTCCAATTCCCCACAATGCCTCAAGAGACTGATGGATTTGACCGAATCTATGATATTCTCGGTGACGCAGAAACCCACCGCCAGCTCTTTGTCGTTCCCCGGAAGGCGCATCAGCGCCACCAGAGGCGCGCCGTTCACCACTATCTCCAGGGGCTGTTCCACCACCACCCGATCCTTAAAAGTCTCGGCTTTCCCTTCTCTATACCTTCTGGTTATCTCCCACTCGGTGGTTCCCACTCGGTCTCGACCTCGCTGTCTTACTTCATTTCACCAACATTATGCCCGCATGGGCATATATTTGAGGTCGTTCCCATTCGGTCTCAACCTCGCTAATTCTTCGCGCTCATCGTCTTGATCGCCAACGCTGGTTATCTCCTATCGACGGCATATGTATTTTAATACATCCGCTCCCGTGATTTACAGAAAAGATGTCAGCGAGCGGGCAAAGGCTTGCTTGAAAACCGATCGGCGGCACAACCTACAATCGGCGATCACCGGGTAGACATCAGCGAGCCTGTGGACGCTCATAGGCATCGTAAAAGATGTCAGCGAGCGGGCAAAGGCTTGCTTGAAAACCGATCGGCGGCACAACCTACAATCGGCGATCACCGGGTAGACATCAGCGAGCCTGTGGACGCTCATAGGCATCGTGATTCAACGAAATATAACCACTTTCGTCCACGGCGCATTTCTCTTTCGTCATGGCACATATGGGGGAAACCAGGCCAGGAAGCGGGCTGGCTTTCTTCCCCATGACTGAAGTAGATCTCCAACACGTCTCCGAGCTGGGTGTTCGTCTCTTTTAATCTCCCCGCGGGCAACTCCAGCACGCTCCTCGCCCGCCACACCAGAGGAGATATTCTCGAAGGGGGTAAATTCTCCGCGGTCCTCAAAACCCTGAAGCGGCAATCTAGGAAAGCCAAGTCAATGGGGTAGCGCATACCCATGGTGTGCACGTGGCGGCATGGAGTAAGCCACATCCCCTCCCCTGGAGCCAGGGAATAGGTTCCCAGAAGACCACGAGCCCGGGAACGGGGCGTGTCCGCCAACTCAATCTCGCTTCCCAGTACCGTTCCCCTGGTTATATTTATCACCTTAACCTTCATGACCCAAGATTAAACCACAAAAATAAAGGAAGTTAAAATGCTTCCGTTAAAACGCTTCCCTTAATTTATATATAAATCATGAAAGAACGGCAGTATGGGTCAGACCGCGTTTCGCGGACGTCCTGGGACTTGACCGCCTACGCGCCGGATGACCATTCATCAAAGACTAGATAAAAGTTCAATAAATACCAAGCGTCATCGCTTCTCTAGGTCGAATGGAAGAAATATTCACCGCGATTTGGAACAATCCTCGCCGGTCAAATGAAAAATGCCAGGCAGAGGGGAAACGGCGCATATGTCGGATAATCCACTCATAAAGATTCCAGTCTAAGATTCTTTATTAACACTCCGATACCTCCTTTTCCCCTCTGATTCGTTTCATGTGAGTCCTTCAGGGGTATAAGATTTTTTGATAAATATAAATTTCGTGGCGCGCGGTAAAGTGTGGGGAGGATAATCATGCGGGTACTGGTAACCGGGGCGGGAGGATTCATAGGATCGCATCTCGCGCGCAGACTGCTCAAGCGAGGCGACCAAGTGCGGGGGTTGCTGCTTCCCCAGGAGGATGCCAGAGGATTGGACCGGATGGGTATGGAGATCTTCCGGGGAGACCTAACCAAGCCCGAGAGCATCAGAGGCATAGCGAATGATTGTCAGGTGGTGGTGCATGCCGCCGCCCGGGTGCTGGACTGGGGATTTAAAAGGCAATTTTACCAGGTGGGCTTAGAGGGAACCCGCAGCCTACTTAAGGAGTGCGCGGGCCAGGTGGAGCGCTTTGTCTACATGAGTTCCATAGCTGCTTACGGCCTGGGGTACAGCATGAAGGACTTCACCGAAGATGTTCCCTTGGTAAAGACAGGCGTTCATTATGGAGACGTGAAGATAGAATGCGAGCAACTAGTAAGAATATACGAGGGACGGGGGATTATGGATGTAACTATTATCCGCCCCGCCAACGTACTGGGGCCTGGTAGCGTGTGGGTTAAGGATTTACTGGACGCTTACCAACGAGGCCCCCTTCCCCTTATAGATCATGGAGCTCATAATATCAGCGGCGTTTTCGTGGAGAATCTGGTGGACGGCATCATCTTAGCCATGGATAGCGAAATCGCCAAGGGAAGAGCTTACCATTTCCGCGACGATTATGAGGTGACTTGGAGAGAATACCTGGAATCCCTGGGAGCGCTGATCGGTAAAAAGCCCTCCGTCTCCCTTCCTTTTTCCTTGGCCTGGCGCTTAGGTCGCCTGACAGAGTTTTTATGGTCGCCCCTAGGGCTTTTGGGGATTCGCCCTCCCGCTTCCCGCCTGGCCGTGGGAGTGATGGGCAGGGACAACCGAGTTGACACCCGCCGCGCCCGGGAGGAACTGGGATGGGAAACCCGGATTCCCTGGGATCAAGCCTGGGCCTCTATCGAGAAGTGGGTAAAGGAAGAATACATTCCCGCAATGAAGGCCTCCGCGCTCAAGTCCCAATCAATAGCCTCGCCGAGTCGATAAACTAGTAGTGGTTCGAGTCGACGCAAGCGATCACCACGCGCTCAATTGCGAAATCCTTCTATGTGCAAGCTCCTCAACGGGGTTTGAACGCGCCCGAGAAACGCACCTGATTCAAATTGGTAAAAAACCTTAAGGATTACTTTTACATTAAAGCTCCTATCGAGGTTTGAGCTTGCGCGAGAAACGCACACGCCTAAAGCTGCAAATCCCTATATTCGAGCGGGCGTGCGGATGGGTTGCCCGTTGGGTGGAGGAAAACGCTCCTACCGCAAAAATGTCATTGGATAAAAGACTCCCCGTTTTTCGGATTCCGGGATGTGAAAGGCATATATAAGTGAAAGAAGTGAAAGGAAAGCGGTAAAAGTTATTTTTTCATCCTGTAAATAATTTTGGCTCATTGCAGGGAGGCTGGTAATCGGACGCCGCGGAATGCTTTTCTCATCCCTCGCCGCAGAGGATAGCACGCTTCGGCCATCTCCCTATTTTCATTTCCCTTATCAACCCAGATCAGCGGCTCGCCGCGGGCTCGCGAAGCCATCGTTCTTTAAATAAGATTTTATGGCGTATCTTTTTTGCCCTGACTACGGGAAGGGTATAATCTTTTACTAGAAGATCATAATCGGAAGGTAACGACAGAGGATTATAAGGAGTGTCAGAGGAGCGGTTCTTTTCAAGTAACGGGACTTGACGGTGAGGAAATCTGAAGTTAGCAACGGATGATTAACAACGGGAGTTAGAGGAGCGGTTCTTTTTCAAGTAACGGGACTTGACGGTGAGGAAATCTGAAGTTAGCAACGGATGATTAACAAAGGGAGTTAGAGGAGCGGTTCTTTTCAAGTAACGGGACTTGACGGTGAGGAAATCTGAAGTTAGCAACGGATGATTAACAACGGGAGTTAGAGGAGCGGTTCTTTTCAAGTAACGGGACTTGACGGTGAGGAAATCTGAAGTTAGCAAC
>JACVIX010000085.1 GCA_015711725.1 Candidatus Geothermincola primus
AGCTCCCTGGGTTTCTCATCTCCGGAACCGCTGGATATTCCCCCGCCACCTCCGCCGGAGCCGCGATACAAAATTAAGGCGGAAAGAGACGTTATCATAACCATGCGTGACGGCGTGAAAATAGCCGCGGATGTCTACCGACCCGACGCCCCGGGGAAATTTCCCGCCATCGTAACCATCACCGGTTACCGCAAGGGCTTGATGGCGCTGTCCATGCCCTATTACGCCGATTTCGTTCCCTACGGATACGCCTATATTTATGCGGATGCCAGAGGCACGGGCAGCTCCCAAGGCGAATGGGACTGCTTCGGTGACCAGGAAGCTCAGGACGGTTATGAGATAGTGGAGTACGTAGCCAGTCAGCCTTGGTGTGACGGTAAGGTGGGGATGTTCGGGCCATCCTACATGGGCATTATCCAGCTGCTCACCGCGGGGAAGCAGCCTCCCCATTTGAAAGCCATATTTCCCATCGTGGCCATGAGCGATGCCTACGGTGACGTGGTTTACCAAGGGGGAAGTTTGAACATGGAGTTTATGCCCATGTGGCTCGCCTTGGTCACCGCCCTAGGCTTGCTGCCGCCGGAGTACATCCTTACTCGCCCCCAGGATGCGGTGAGGGCTATCGAGCAACATCTGGCGCAGGTGTCGGACACCCTTTCCTGGGTGATGTACAACGTATATAACGACGAGTTCTTCCAGGAAAGGTCTCCGCGACGATACTGGGATACCATAAAGGTCCCCACTTTTGTGGTGGCGGGATGGTTCGACCTCTTCACCAAAGGCTCCATACTCAACTACGTGCATATCGACGCTCCCAAAAAATTATTGGTGGGAGAGTGGTATCACACGGATGGCTCCATGATGCAGGGGGTGGGAGCAACCCGCATGGGGAAGTTGTGGTTCGATTATTGGCTGAAAGGCATAGATAACGGGATCATGAGCGATGAGCCCATCGATCTTTACGTGATGGGGGAGAACCGCTGGAAGGAAGAGGAAGAATGGCCACCGGAAGGGGTGAGGTATGTGGACTATTACCTCAATGGCCATCGCAGCGGAACGGCCCTATCCCTCAACGACGGGGGCCTTTCCACCCAGCCTCCCGCGGAGGAGAGTTCCTCCAGCTTCATCTTCAATTTCCCCTTCAACGGCATCTTCTCCCGCTCCTCCGCCCGCTGGATCGCGGGAGGTACCGCCGCGCTTCCCTTCTCCGAGGACGACCGCCTCAACGAGATCTTCTGCCAGACCTATACCACGGAAGCGCTGACCGAAGACCTGGAGATCGCCGGTCCCATCACCATGGAGTTCTACGCCGCTTCCTATTTCTTTCCGGTGGACCTATATGCCCTGTTGGAACAGATCGAGAAGAACACTGGGATAAAGCTGACCGACAACCTCCTGGCCAACATGCTCCGCAACGATGTGCAATGGGTAATAAATCTTCAGGACGTCTTTCCCGACGGCAGGTCCAGGAACATCACCTCGGGATGGCTGCTGGCCTCTCATCGGGAGTCGGATACCCATCCCACCAGCCCGGAGACGGGAAAGATTTACCGCTATACCCTGGAGATCTGGCCAACCTGCAATATCTTCAAGGCGGGACATCGCATCAGGGTGGATATAGGCAATTCGGATTTTCCCCATCTTCTACCGGTGATCATCCCCTCCATCAGCGTGGTGTTTCACGACTCCCGATACCCGTCCAAGATAACCCTGCCGGTTATTCCTCCGGAAAATCCGGAAAAGTGGCTACCCGGGCCACCTGATCCCTTCTAGAACAGGGAGACCCGCTTTAGCGGAAGGCTTGGGCCTGGATAGATGATAAACAGTTTATAATTTTACATAACGTAATTATTTCAAGGAGATGGAGATGGCATGATTTCTAACTTCATATTCGCCATGGAAAGATATTGGGAGTGAGGGCGGGTGGGCGAATTCACATCAACTAGCCTGATTGTATGCTCTAGGAATGGGCGCCACGAATTTTTAGCTATGATTTCTGCCCGAATTCCGAAGATTTAATGCGAATGCCTGACCTTTCCCGGCTTCCCTGTTGGGGTTGCGATTGCTCAAATCCCTTAAGGGAATGCCATGCATCTGTTTATTTCTCTGGCTTGGATTCCCTATCTTCCTCGAGGGGTCTTGGGTGCATCGCTGAGGCTCGGGGATAAGGCAGTTTGGTCCATCCTTCCGGGAGCAAGGCGAAGACCTTGTCTCTGATATACTCGTTGTCCTCGCTCTCGGCCATGCGGCAGAAGAGGTCGAATCTGAGTTCCTGGCGGGAGACGAAGTCGGTGATTATCTTGATCATGTTGGAGATCATCTTCATTCCCCGCTTGTCCTTGGCTACGTCGGATCCCCATTGTCTCAAGGCATCGATCTGACGGATTACCTTATCCTCCACCCTTTCCTCCAGCGCTTCTAGGGTCTCGTACCTCTTCTTTTTGGGAGGCATGAAGAAGAGCTCCCCGATGTTTACCTGAATGCCCCCGTCTTCCTCTCTGCGGTAAACCGCCAGAGGGAGGATGGGAGCGGTGGTTGCTCGAGCCAGGTTGGCTACCCCGTATTCGAACCAGCCCAACTCTTTGTTCCTATGACGTGTGCCCTCGGGGAAGACGCAGATGATCTCCCCCTTACGCAGGTATTTCATGCTCTGGCGGATGGGTTCCTCGATGTTTCCTTTTTCCCGGTCGATGGGTATAACCCCGAAGATTTTCCAGAGCATTACCCCCAGAAGACCCTCCCTGCCTTTTTCGATCTCCACCTTGGCCCAAGGCCACATATGGCTTCTTACCAATGCAGGTTTGAGCGCCAGGGCGATAGCCACCACGTCGGCGCTACTCTGGTGATTGGAGACTACGATGAAGGGCCCATATCTGGGGACATTCTCGCTACCAGAGACCCGGAGCCTGTACTTTTTTGTCTTGGAGATAAGGGCGAAAGGGGGACGAAATATCACGTACTTCCACCACATAAACTCTTACCTCTCCAGGATAGATCGCAGCCTGAATATAGCGCTTCTATTTTAAGTTAACCGGGTTCTTTCGTCTACCATCAGGGTGTCTGTGGTTAAGGGTTTGGGGCTAAGCGGCGCTTTTAAAGGGAAGGGAGGGCGGGCGACTTGGGTAAATGTTAGAGAGATAATGGTAGGGCGATATTAGAGGGCATGAATTAAAAGGCATGAGGCGATGATATCTGGAAAAGTTATTGAAAATGCGGAAATCTAGGGATGGGGTTGATTTGCCTTTGGTATCGAAAGCAACAGCCGGAAAAGATATGGTGCTCATTTGCGCATGCGCAAAATTAGGTATAATCCCATTCAACCTCTTGGCCAAAAGGGAAATACCCCCGATGGATATTGGCGGTCTGTCGATCCTACAGAACTGGCTTTATCTCGTCAACAAAAATTATTACCTTTTTTTCATACGTAAAAGGGGCAGACTTCCAGATCACGTCTGCCCCCTTTTCTGTTTATCGAAAGAATTAACGGCTTATCCTCTCAGCGCCTTCTGCTCCTGAAACTTCACCGCGTCATTTCTCAACTTATCCGTCTCGCTCTTCAGATTGGACATATTCTTAAACGCCTCGCTTCCCATCAGCTTTGCAGTGTCGATGGGCTGTCCCACTGGGGGAAGTTGGCCCATGAGAACCCCTCCCGCTGCTAGATACTCTTTATACTTCTGGATGCAGGCGATCATCATGTTGGCGTATTCCACGTAGTCGGAGACTCCGGATAAAGAAAGTATGGCTTCGTACTGCCCTTTGGCCTGATCCAGGTACTCGTTGGCTTTCTCTCCCTTCATCTTCATGTCGTCGAGTATAGCTTGAGCCTGTTGAGGGTTGCTCACCCATACTCCCATGAGACTGGCTTGGCTTTTCTGCATCTCGCTGTTGAGGTCATCCGCCATCCCGTAGAGACGGTCCCCCTCGCTCATGTACTCCATAGCCTTGGTCTTGTCGGCGCTGGTCTTCTCCTTGCAGCCCGCCGTCATCGCCAATACAGAGAGAGCCATCGCCATAACTATTATCACCGCTACCGTCCTCTTCATTACGAACACCTCCTTTAGAAAAGCTTTTGAAAATTCTTCTTTAGCCGCCGTCAAATTCCCTTCTCTCCCTTTATTAAGAAAAATAATCTTTCGCGCCGTCCAATGACATATTTTCAATTATAGATTGAATCTGTCGGGCTGTAAAAGAAGGACCAGGACCATAGACTATCCTATAGATTTTTTCGAATCAAGGAATCTCGAAAAACGATGCGCCCTGGGGCGGGAAGCCATTCGCTCTTTGGGAATCGTGGCATGGGTATAGGGAATCAAAATAGGTTTCCCGGTCTGATTGTAGCTGTGTCGCTTAATAACTATGTCGACTAGCGGGAAAGCGTCGTCGGTAACCGAAAGGATGTGCGCGTCATCATTCGCAATCTTTACGCTTGAAAGTTGGCGAGAGTCCAATATTGCGCCTGAAATCCGGAGTAAGAAGAGATTTGGAAAGAACCTGGAGGGGAAAAGCGCCGTGTTAAGCGTTAAATAATTTAATAAAAAATTAACATTTTTTTACAGGAATCTTAAAATCGTTGACTGATGATAATTTCAGGAGGTGAGATAGATGAAAGGCAGATTATGGAAGACAGTTACAGTTGTGGCTCTGGCAGCGCTTCTCCTCGGGGCTCTGGCTCCTTTAGCCCTGGCTCAAGATGAGGAAAGGGGAAGAAGGGAGATACCTCCCGAGCTGGAGGAATACCAGGGCAAGCTTCAGGAAGCCTTGAGCGGACTCAAGGAGCCGGTGGAGAGGATCCGCGCTTTGAAGGAGGAGCTTAAGGAAGGGAGGAAAGAAGCCCGTTCTCTGTTAAAAGAAAAGGGGAAAGAAGCGGTTCAGTCCTTCAAGTCCGATCTGCTGAGCCTGGCGGAGGAATATCACGAAGCCTTTTCCCAGCTACGTGAGGTTCGCAGCGACATCGCGGGCATCAGGGGAGTGAGAAGGCAGGTAGCCCGAGCGGTGAGAGCCGGCGATACCGATAAAGCCATTCAGTTGATCGAGGATGCGCTGGCTAAGATAGAGCAGATCAACTCGAGCCTGAATCAAGTGGCCGAGCAACTGGAGGCTTTGCGGGACCAGCAAGCGGAGTTAATCGAAAAGATACGTAACTTCACTCCTTCCGGCGAGGAGGAGCAACCTGACATATTAGAGGAGCAGCTCTTTAACACCTAAAGAAAAGCGCCTAAAGGAGAAGGAAGTGGAGCCTCCAAGACTGAGATGGGCTTTTCGAGCGTATGGCCCCTCGACCGGAATCAGGCCCGGAGATCTCCTTTAAGAGAACGCGCGCTTGATGAGAGCACATGCCACGGTTGATGATCTAACGAAATAGGGAATTTAGGGAAGATTTGCCGGCGAGGAGAAGCGAGATGAGAGGATTCATTGGAAAGATAAAGGAGAGATATGACAGATGGGACCTGCTGTCGGCTCTTCTCTTTCTGCTGGTGCTGGCGCTTATCCTCGCCAACCTGTCGCTGTTTCCGGTATTCCTGGACATGCCCTATCATTTGGCCACCACACAAGGTTACATACGGGCGGGTGGAATCGTCACATGGGATTACTGGGATTTCGCGCCTCAGGGAAGGCCTCAGATCTATCCGCCCTTGCTCCATCTGCTCATGAGCATTCCCCTCAAGCTAGGCATTTCCCAGGAGGCGGTAGGTACGACGGTGAGCTTGATAATGTTCCCTTTGATTATGTTGAGCATGTGGTGGATGATCAGGCAGCTTTTCAGCTCCAGGCAAGCGTTTTATTCTATGTTGATTTTGCTCATTCCCTATACCTTCTTTTGGCAGACCGCGGTCACCAGCGCTGCTTCTATGGTGTTGCTCCTCACCCCGTTGATCTTCCTCTCCATGGAGCGCGAACGCTGGGTCACCCCCGCTATCCTACTGGCTTTCTGCCTCTATTCCCATCTGGTGCTGGGTCACTTAGTCGCTCTGGCCTTGGCGATTTATGTGATTCACCGCAGGAAGCGCTGGAGGAGCGTGGCGAAAATCTTGGCGGTGGCTTACCTGCTTTATCTACCTTGGGGAATAAACGTGCTTTTACATCTGGACAGCTTCAGCATTTCCGAGGCGGGGGGGAATATTTACAGCATCCACCTCTTTATTTGGTTGATGGCCCTGCTGGCCCTTCCCCTTTGCTATATAAAGAAAGGCAGGCATTACCTGCTGGTATCTTACTTCGTATCCATGATTCCCATCGCCTTTTTCTACCCCAACCGGTTCTGGGACGGGCATGTTTTGCTGCCCCTGGCTATGCTGGGAGGGGTGACCCTATCTACCCTGCATGAAGGCCTGATGAATCTATTCACCGGAATTAGGGATTTGGAGGGTCATAAGAAAGTGGTCACCTTCGTTTGTTTGGGAATAGTGCTCTTGCCCATGCTCATTATCGACCCCGTGATCGCTTTCGGGGGGAGGGCCGGAGGCCCTGTCCTTCCAGGCGGTGGCGGAGCCCCGGGAAATCAATATCCGCCTGAATTGGGTGGAAGCAATGGAACGGTCCCATTACCGCCGCCGGGGGCGGACGTTCCCGAGGGCGCGCCTCGGCAGGTAAACCCCATCTACGATAATTCTCCGGTGACCCCGGAAAGGAATACCTCCCCTGGGGAACTGGCGGGGGTAACGGCGGACTTCCCGCCGTTCCCTCCGGCGCCCCTTCCCCATGGAGAAAATCCCATTCCACCCATTCCGCTGCCGGCGGGTTATTCCCCAGCAGGAATACCCCAGCAGGTATTACCCGCGCAGAGACAGGGAGACGGCCCTCGCCTTTCCTCCAGTTTCACCACCCTGCTGCAGCTGGCGGGGTTGGATGACCAGAACAAGCTGGCGCGTCCTGGCTCCCGGAAAATGTTCAGCGAGGCCAACGAACAACTTTTTGACACAGTGAAAAGATTTACTGATGAAGATGATTTGGTTTTCATCCCCGACGCCATTATGAGCGATTTTATCTTCGCTATGACCGGAAGAGGTGTCCTCAATGGAATGTTTCATGAGGTGCAGCCGGATAAGAAGAGTGAGCCACTGAGAGAGGCAAAATTAATAATTATTCCCGCCGCGCAGACTTTGAATGCGCGACCGGCAAACGTCAACACGCCTCCCGCAAGGCAGGTACCAGGTGGGGGAGGGGGAAACGCCCTCCTTGGGCTCGATGGCGACTCCCGCTTGACGCTGGCGGCGCAGATGGGAGGATACCGGGTTTATGTCAATTCCTTCGCCCGGGGAAGCATGGAGGTTGCCGATCCCGTTCTCCCCCTCTGGGCCGCCTATCTCTTATTGGTGGTGGCCCTTCTCCTTACAGCTATCGATGTCTATCTGGGATTGAAGAGCTGGAAGAGAGATGGGGATCCCGGAGAAGCCCTACGGAGAGCGGGGGAGGGTCTGGATATTGAGGAGAAGCCAGAGAATGGGGCTTCCTTCCTGGTGGCTATACCCTGCCTTAATGAGGGAGCCAATATCGCAGAGGTGGTTAGGGAGGTAAAAAGTGGTTATCCCCATGCAAGTGTGCTGGTAATAGATGACGGCTCACGAGACGATACCCGGATTAAAGCCGCGCAAGCCGGGGCGCTGGTGGTGAGCAACGGAAGAAACCGGGGGATAGGGTACAGCCTGCGCCTGGCCATCGCCCTGGCGCTTAAGTGGGGATATCCCTTCCTGGTGCGCGTGGATGGGGATGGACAACATGACCCTCACTATATCGTGGAGTTGTTACGGCCGCTTAAGGAGGGGGAGGCGGAGGTGGCAGTGGGATCCAGATATTTGGAGAAAGAATTGAGGGGAGAGGACCACTCCACCAGCTCTCTGCGCAGAAAGGCGGGTAAGTTTATCTCTTTGCTCATCCGTCTGTACACCGGGCGCAGCTTCACCGACCCCACCTCAGGTTTCTGGGCGTTCTCTAGGGAATCCATGGAATATCTGCTCCGCTCCTCCCTCCTGGACTACCCGGAGGGGGAGATGCTCATCAGTCTAGAGAAGAAGGGCTTGCGCGTCCGGGAGGTGCCGGTGAGGATGAGGCCCCGCGCCAACGGTAGATCATCGCTCAATTCCTTAAAAGCGCTGGGTTACCTCTTCGAGCTTTCCCTGGGAAGGGTCTTCAAGGTCGAAAACGGGGAGATCTCTTAAGGAGCTTCTCTTGAATTTGGGTATCCATTCTCCTTAGCTTGAGAATTCCACCGTGTCTCAAGGGATTTCTCTATTTACATCTGGCGAGCCGATGTAGCCCGCGCGTTGATAGTATTGCCCAAGTCTACCTTTGCCGCTTGTCCCCGGATACTTGGATTTGGCGGGGTTCCCAATCAAAATGCCATGCCTCCAAAGCGACCTTGGTAAAATTTTCATAGAGAAAATTTTATATTGTGGAAGGAAAACCAGGTGGGTATCGTTAAAGTAAGATTGAGCTTGAAGATGGCATGATGAGGGGGTGAGCGGTGAGGCGAGACGAACCGCTGCGAACGCCATGGAAGTATCTAGAGGGAATAGCCGTGGCGCTGATACTGGTGATTTCCTTCTTCCTGATGTGGGGGAGCTGCGCCAGGGACGTTCCCACCTACGATGAGCCCCTCTACGTCACCAGTGGCTTCTACTATCTGCGCACCGGTGACTTCTCCCTCAATCCCGAGCATCCCCCACTGGTAAAGGATTTAGTGGCGCTTCCTTTGTGCTTTTCCAGCGTTAACTACCCGGATCTGATTCCCATGGACAAGGAGGTGCAGAACGAATTCGCCCGCAAGTTCTTCTATGGCATGGGCAATCATCCCGATCGCATGCTGGCCCTCACTCGCCTTCCCGCCATCCTGCTAACCCTGCTCACATTTCTTTTGGTCTATTGGTGGGCAAGGCGATGTTTCGGGGGAATGTACGCCCTGCTGGCTCTCCTTCTTATGGCTTTCAACCCACTGTTTTTAGGCTACGGAAAACTGACTATCCAGGATCAAGCCGTGGCGCTGTTTATCCTGGCGACCCTCTTCGCCTATTACCAGTTTCTGCGCGCCCCTTCCACTAAGAGACTGCTTATATGCGCGCTGGCGTTCGGACTGGCGCAATTGACGAAATTCACCACTCTATCCCTCATCCCCATCATGTTCTTGTTGGCCTGCGCCGAGGCTTGGATAGAAAAGAAGACGGTAAGAGGTCGGGCGCTCCTACTCCAGTTAGGCAGGCTCGCCGCCATCTTCGCGGTAGGGTTCCTACTGGTGCTGCTGGTTTACGGCATACACATAAACCACATGAGCCGAAAAGACCAATTGCTCACCATCAGGCTGAATCTCCCCCCAAATGATCCCTGGGCGGATAATCTGGAGAGCGTCTCCCGAATCTCGCCCCCGCTGGCCCAATACCTTCTGGGTCTGGCCAAGACCTGGCGCTTCTTTCAGATTGAATACCCCGCTTACCTAGGAGGGAAGATTTACTGGGGCGGGGTATGGTACTTCCCCTTCTACTCCTTTCTCTTTAAAACCCCCCTGGCTCTACTACTGGCGGCGCTCATTTTCATACCGGCGGCGCTGAGTCGACTCCGCGACCGCGAGATTCAATTTTTTGCCCTTCCCATCCTGGTGCTTTTTCTGCTTTCCCTGCGGGTGACCAAGGTGTTCGGGGTACGCTACATCCTGTCAATATATCCCCCGCTGGTGCTTTTAATCGTGGCGGGGGCGCATCGCTTCCTGTCCCGGCAGGGGTTACGAAAAGTAAGCTTAAGCATTCTGGCTTTGCTGGCGGCTTTTCTGGTAGTCTCTGCTCTGATCTCCTATCCCCATTACATCTCATTTTTCAATGAGGCGGTGGGTTGCCGGGACCAGGCATACAGATATCTGATCGATTCCGACCTGGACTGGGGCCAGGACCTGCGCAGGTTGGCGGATTACGTGGAGGAAGAGGGCATCGAGGGGATAAAAGTGCACTATTTTGGGGGTGGGGATGTGCATTATTACCTTCCCTCAGCCGTGGAGTGGAGGTTCGGAATGGACAGGCCTCAAGGCTGGTTCGCCATATCCATAACCATCAAGCAATTGAGCCTCGCCCTCGAGTTGGTTAACGGAGAATCTTATAGATGGTTGGACCAGCTGCGTCCCCAGGCGGTCATCGGCCATACCATCTGGGTCTATTACATACCCTAGATATAGGCCTTGAGCGACTCTTTCCGTTAAATATTTCATAAGGGAGTTGGGTTCTTATATATATTATAAATGTCCCAATGCGCCCCCGAGGGGCATTCGAGGATTTACGGCTTGGGAAATACGCATGGTAAAAGAGATTTGAAAGTACGTGTCTTGGCGTGGATCCAAATGGTCGAAGGAAAAATATTTATAAACTTTAAAGTTATTTCTTGGCGTTATTTGGGCGATTAGGGTCCAAACCGAGCATAAAGAATAAAACGAGCATAAAGAATAAAATGAGCGTAAAGAATAAAATGCGCAAATTCTCGTTTATTTATCGGAAAGGCAGGGAACTTACGGAATCCACAACAGTTGAGCGGAGCAAAGGGGTGGTGGCGGGTATATCCACGTTGAGAAACTTCGTCGAAAAGGTTTAAGGAATATTAAAAGCTAAAATGATGAAATTAACATTGAGTTAAAAATTCTACGTTCGCGATTAATATAATCGTGAAAGCATGATTTTCTTTCGCTGGATGGATGCTTTCACCAGATAAGTAACGGTTTTTATCGATATCGATAAGGTTATTTGCACCGAAAAGAAGAATTCTTATAAGGAAAGGGAGATGTTTTTGGAGCCCGGTTTTGTTGGGCGAGGCGGGAGATGGACAAAAAAACAAGCCACACGCCGGCTATAGAGATACGGAAACTGGTAAAAGAATATCCCGGGCAGCGAAGGCTGATCCCTGCCCTCTTTCATCCGGGTAGAAACGGGGGAGTGCGGGCTCTGGACGAGGTGGATCTGGAGGTGAGGGAAGGGGAGATCATGGGCCTGCTGGGAACCAACGGGGCGGGGAAGACCACGCTCATCAAGATCGTTTGCAATCTGCTCCTACCCACCTCGGGACGGGTGATGGTGTGGGGTCATGACTCGGTGAGGGAGGAGAGAACTATTCGGGAGTTTTTAGGGCTGGTAGTGAGCGACGAGAGAAGCTTCTACTGGAGATTGACCCCCCGCCGCAATCTGGAGTTCTTCGCCTCTCTCTATGGGCTGAGCCAGAAGGAAGCGGGGAAGCGTATCGGGGAGCTGGGGGAGATGCTTCATATGGGCGATTTCCTGGATAAACCCTTCTCCGACCTTTCCAGCGGGATGCGCCAGAAAGTGGCCATCGCTAGGGGACTGCTCCACCACCCTAAGGTGCTGCTCATGGACGAGCCCACCAGGTCTTTGAGTCCGGAGGCGGCGCTGGAGATAGACCAGTTGCTGCTGCGAATACTTAAATCTCAAGAAGAGAGAAGCATGCTCTTCGCTTCCCAGAATATGGAGGAGGTGGAGAGAATCTGCGACCGCGTCTGTCTGTTGCACCAGGGACGACTTCTTTTTGTGGGAACCGTCACTGAATTCAAAAAAGAGGCGCTGCTTCGGGGAGGAGCGGAGGAGATGCATTTGGACGAACTCTTTTCCGTCTTTCTGAAAGGAAGGGAAGCGTGAACAAGATATGGGCTTTCCTTAAGCGAGACTTCCGCATCGAGGTCAGTTATCGCCTGGCTTTCCTTCTCTCCATAGGTGGCATCTTCCTTTCCGCGGCGGTATTCTATTTCCTGGGCAAAATAGTCAATCCCCAGGTGGTGGAGGAAAGCGCCAATGACTACTTCTCCTTCGTGATCGTGGGAATAGCTTTCTCCAGCTTTCTGCGCACGGGGCTATCCTCTTTCGCTTCAGCCTTGCGGGAAGAGCAGATGATGGGGACCCTGGAGGCGATGCTCTCCACCACCACTAGCTCTCAGGTAATTGTGATTTTATCCTCGCTGTGGCGTTTCGTCTTCACCTCCCTTACCGCCATTTTCTACTTGGTCATAGGCGCCCTCTTCTTCGGCCTCTCGCTAGGCAACGCCAACCTTGTCGCGGCGCTGCTGCTGCTCATTCTGACCATCATCTCCTATTCCTCTTTAGGAATACTCTCCGCCTGTTTCATCATGGTATTTAAGCGGGGCGACCCCATTAATTGGCTGGTGGGAAACCTCTCCACTCTCCTGGGAGGAGTCTATTATCCGGTGGCGGTGATGCCGGGGTATCTCCAGTTCTTGGCGAAGTTTCTCCCCATCACCTACTCTCTCCGGGGCCTGCGGGGAGCCCTGCTCAAAGGCTACGGTGTGGGACAGTTGGGAAACGATCTGCTTGCCCTGTTGATTATCTCGGCGATCCTTCTGCCCCTCTCCCTTTTCCTCTTTCGTCTGGCGGTAAACCACGCCAAAAAAACCGGTTCCCTGATTAAATACTAACCCTTCGCTTAGATGCAAAAGCGGCAACCGCTAGGGAAAGGGGCGCCCAGATAAGAGAGGTGCTCCAGGTTTTCTTCATCGTCCCGTTTCATCCAGTAAAAAAGATCTTCGTCGCAGAGGTCGTTTATCTCATAGTTTTCCCACTCTTGGCCACATGCCTTATCTCTCAAGGGCTCCATGGATTTTCCCTTTAATCCGCTCGTCTTACTCATTGGTAGCCTTTCCATTCATTGCCCCCCCTTCGCCTATCCGAAATGGAAACAAGCGATTCTTACCTGATATAGATTTCTCAAGCTATCCTCAGTGCGTAAAGATATTTCGAAGCCGAATTCTACTCTTCCGGCGGATAAGCGTACTCCTCGCTCAGGTACCATCCCAGCTTTGGCGTCTTGCGGAAACCGAAACCCAGGGATTTGCCTTTCATCATTATGAACACATACGCGTCATCTCCTTTGTCGCCGAATTTAAATCTTTTCAGCCGGTAAGGCTCGCCTGGATAGTTGGAGTTCATATAATCCTGCACCTGGGTGACTACCCACGCGGTGTCGGACATCCACAGGTAGGACCTTTCTTGCCGAACCAAATCTCTGGGTAGCCCTGCCAGCTGCTCGGTATCGTATCCAAATGACTTGATGGTCCAGGTATCGCCGACACGCTGTAGTGCTAGCGCGGGCCCCTCCACCACCAAATCATCTCTCTTCACATCCAGCCACACCAGAGCCCACTGGGGGTCCGTTCTGCTTATGGCGATGACGTAAATATAACTCTCCTCAGTAAGGTCGGGAGTGAGGGTCTCCTGAATCTGGCCGAAGAGCCTTTCCAGTTCCAAGGGTGGTATGCCTTCCTTTTCCTCCAGAGCCTGCGCGTTGTCGATGAGCCTCTGCAGCTCCACGATTAGATTGTCCAAGGCTTTTTCCGTTTTTTCATCCCGCATATTGCCAGTCTCCAGATAATATTTCTTGAGGCTCTCCTCCATCCTGGTTATATTCCTCTCAATCCTTTCCAGTTGCGCCTGGTCCACCCCCGCCTGGCTCGCACTCTCATATTTTTCCCATGCCTCGGAAAGCGCCGGATTATCCACCTTGACGTTGGATATACCAGTTTGTCCGCAGCCACCGACATAGCCCATCGACATCAAGACCATAAGTGGTGGCCCCACGAGGGCGATGACCCTCCAGATAACTCTCCAGATAACTCTATTGGCCATTTTGCTTATGCCACCCCGGATCCTTTTTGCGTTATCAGATAGATGGGCGGTCTCGCTCTTGCTCACCGTCAAGTCCCGTTACTTGAAAAAGAACCGCTCCTCTAACTCCCTTTGTTAATCATCCGTTGCTAACTTCAGATTTCCTCACCGTCAAGTCCCGTTACTTGAAAAAGAACCGCTCCTCTAACTCCCTTTGTTAATCATCCGTTGCTAACTTCAGATTTCCTCACCGTCAAGTCCCGTTACTTGAAAAAGAACCGCTCCTCTAA
>JACVIX010000086.1 GCA_015711725.1 Candidatus Geothermincola primus
TCAGCATAGAAAAGCAAACGGTGGTCGTGGTTCGATCGCTTGCAGAAAGCACAATTTTACCGAGGAAGAAACGTAGAAATTTCAGTAGATATCGCAAGCCCTTTTTTCGCCGCTTAAACCGCTTTTTTCGAGATGACAATGGCGGTTTTATCTTAAAAAGAAAAAAATACGCGCGCTTGGTTTCAATAAGTAATTTTTGCTCAAGCGTCCAGTTAAGTAAACACTAGTCATGGGAGAAAGCTGATGTTAAAATTGAGCGCGAGATAAAAAGGAGGAAAAGATGAGCATATTGGTGGTGGGATCGGTTGCGCTGGACAGCGTGAAAACCCCTTTCGGAGAACGGGAGGAGGTACTGGGGGGATCCGCCGTTTTTTTTAGCGTCGCCGCCTCGCTCTTCTCTGAGGTACGGGTAGTGGCGGTGGTAGGCGAGGATTTTCCCGAGGAACATCTCGAGTTCCTCCAGAGCAGGGGGGTGGATATCCGAGGGATACAGAGGGAGCCGGGGAAAACTTTCAGATGGAAGGGCTACTACGATTACGACCTCAATGAAGCTCACACCCTGGAAACCCAGTTGAACGTATTTGAGTCATTTGAACCGGATATACCGGAGGCTTATCGCGACTCGGAATACGTGTTTCTTGCCAATATAGACCCCGAGTTGCAGTTGAAAGTTCTAGAGCAGGTAAGGAAGCCAAGGTTGGTGCTCTGTGACACCATGAATTACTGGATCGAGAACAAAAGAAAAGAGCTTATCGATGTCATCAGCAAAGTAGACATCATGCTATTGAATGATTCGGAGACCAGGGAATTGGTGCAGGAGGCGAATCTGATACTGGCGGCGAGGAGGATATTAGACCTGGGGCCCTCTCGGGTAATCATTAAGAAGGGTGAGCACGGGGTGCTGATGTTTAGCCACGATTCTTATTTCTCTCTTCCCGCATATCCCCTGGAATTTGTCTTCGATCCTACAGGGGCAGGGGACAGCTTTGGTGGAGGGTTTCTGGGCTCTCTCTCCAGATATGACTTAATCAGGGAGGAGGAACTACGCCGCTCCATCGTTTATGGTAGCGTTCTGGCCTCGTTCAACGTGGAAGACTTTTCTTGCGAGCGACTGAGGAATATCACATTTGAGGATATCGATAAGCGTTATTACGAGTTTCTCTCCATGACCAAATTCGAATGACCCCATGCTTAAGTCGCTGTATTAGATAAGGTTAAAAATATAGCAATCGTTCACCTTAGAGGTTTCGTTCTTGAAGCGCTTATGTCTATTAACCCACTCAAAATCCACTCGGATTTACCGTGTGGGTGTGTAAATTTACGTGTCAGCCGTGGGCTCGAATAACCCTGCCCTTCTGAATTAAGGATACGCGTGCTATTCTCTTTATCATGAAAGACTATTATTTAGTGGACTATCATCTTCATACCCCTAGATGTGGCCATGCATGGGGAGAGCTGGATGATTTTGTGCGAAGAGCTCTCGATTTGGGCCTGAAGGAGATTGGCTTTGCCGACCACTTCCCTCTGCTCCATCTAAGGGACGAGAGCCTGAGTATGGGTCTCGAGGAGGTCCCCATATACGTGGAGGAGATATATGAGCTGAAGGGCAGATTCCCTGAGATAGATATAAAACTGGGTATTGAGGCGGATTATGTGCCCGAAGTATTGGAGGAACTCAATTCCTTGCTAGAGCGATATCCATTTGATTATGTTTTCGGTTCCATACATTATGTGGACGGTTGGGGGTTCGACGATCCTCGGTATTTAGGTGGTTACGAAAAGTGGAAGATCATTGACCTATACCGGCGATATTTCCAGATTCTGGGAGACGCCGCTGAGACCGGAATGTTCGATATTCTGGCCCATCCTGATTTAGTGAAAAAGTTTGGTTATCGTCCCGAGGAAGATCTGGAGGACATTTACCTTACTTGTCTTGAGAGGGTAGCCCGCGCCGGCATTGCAGTTGAGATCAATACCTCGGGTTTAAGGAAACCAGCCGGTGAAATTTATCCCGCTTTGCCCTTCATGCGGATATGCAGGGAATTGGGTATCGGTATCACTTTGGGATCCGATGCCCATGAGCCTGCTGATGTAGGTAGGGATTTCCAGCTTGCGGTGAGTTTAATGGAAGAGACGGGCTACGAGGATATCATCCTCTTCGAGAAGAGAAATCCCCGACCACAACCGCTCAAGTTGTCCTGAAAGCTTATTAAAGGGTTGGTCAGTTCTGAGGAGGCGAAGGGAAAACCCCTGGCACAACCTCTTAAGTTATCCTGAGCGGCTAGCTTTTTCGATATATCAAATAGTCGATTTTCCTTAAGTTATCGGCTCTTCTCCAGCAGGCGTAAGGGTCATTTGGATGTGGCCATTCAAATGTGTCAAACGATTATTAAAAAAACTGGCTTGGTTTTGCCCGCACAGCTTGAGTGGTTTCCCTTTCTTGGGAAAAAGGCGATTTTAGCTGAGGCTTTCTACGGAAGGTTATTATTCTCCAGGACGCCGCGGGCTATCTTTTCCACTTGATCCTGGGTAAAAGGCTTCTCCAGATAATCATCTACTCCTTCCCGCTTGGCCTGGGCGATGGTCTGAGGGGAGGAGTAAGCGGTCATCAACACCACTTTTATATCTGGGAAATCTCTTTTGACCATTCTGGCCAACTCCAAGCCACTTATTTTTGGCATGCGAATGTCCGCGATTATCACGTCCGGGGGCTCTTTTTTGATCATGTCCAGGGCGTCCGCCCCATCTTTTGCCTGGGAGACAATAAACCCTACCCGTTCAAGCCATCTGGAGACCAGGTGCCTTACCCCTTCGTTGTCGTCCACAATCATTAGCTTGCCCAAGGGTTTTCTCTCTTGCATTTAACCGTTCTCCGCATTCAGTCAAACGGCTTGGAGTTTCACTATAATGGCGGTTCCCACGTTCTCTTGAGAGAGTACATCAATTGAACCGCCGATGTCCAGAAGAATTTTCTGCACTATAGCCAGACCCAGGCCCGTTCCCTCATCTTTAGTGGTGAAGAAGGGAGCGAAGATGGAGGTTAAGTGCTCCTTACTGATGCCTATGCCGGTATCCTCCACTCGCACCTCCACGTAACCATTCCCGGTACTTCTAGCCCGCACCGTGAGAACCCCGCCATCGGGCATGGCATGCACGGCGTTTTCGAAAAGGTTGACGAAAACATGTCTCAGCTGATCGAAGCTGATCTTTACTTGGGGCAGGCTTTCCTCGAAATCCTCCACCACTTTCAGGTTCGGTTTGCCGTTTGCCCGAATGAAATCAACCAGGATATGGTGGAGATTTTCCTTGAGGTCCAGGGATGATTCCTTGGCGTCACGGATAATCGCCGGCGCTTTGCTGAAGGTGAGCATGCCCGAGATCCATTGATTGCACAGATTGGCTTCCTTATTTATCATCTCGATCAAACGATTTCTCTCCTCCTCATCCTCTGCCTCTTTCAGCTCGTCCGCCAGGCCCAAGATGGCAAATATGGGATTTTTAACCTCGTGCGCTATCTTGGCAGACATCTGACCAAGAATGGATAGATGGTCCTGTTGGCGCAGGCGCGCCTCCATCTCCTTTACGGCGGTTATGTCCATGAAGATTAACGAAGCTCCCAACAATTCCCCATTTGCCCGGTGGAGGGGGAAGGCGTTGAAACTTATCACCGCCATCTTGCCGCCGCTCTTCCGGTAGCTGATTTCCTGTCTTCGAAAGGTCTTATTCTCAGTGAGACATAATTCAAGGTAGTTGCGGAATGGGGCCAAGTTCTTATATATGCTATGAGCCTCGGTAAATTCTTGGTAATGAGCGTTTATGACGTCTTTCATTTCTATTCCGGTGATAGCGACGGCTTCCCGGTTGAAGTGTATGACTTTTCCCTCCTCATTGAGTACCAGCACTCCCGCGGTCATCTCCTCAATGAAGTGCTCGGTATATTCCTGGCTGTCTGCCAACCATTCCAAGGTTTTTTTGTTTTGCTTATAAAGCTCCACATTGATGATGGCCACTGCCATCTGGTGACAGAGGTTAGAGAAGAGATTGATCTCCTCCTGGGTGTAACTGTGGAGCTGGGTGGTGGCGGATATGGCTACTCCCACCGTCTCGCCTTTCGCCCGCAGAGGCATGATGATCTGGGTCACCGGGCTTCTGCCTTCTACGTAAATCTCGGCGGCTTTGGGTTCCTCGGGCATCCTCTCCTTGATAATGGGGGTTCCGGTTCGGTATACCTTGCCTATGCTTCCTCTTTCCAAGGGTACCCTCAATCCCTGCAAGGCGGCTTCGCGAAATCCTCTTTGCGCTAACACCTCAAAATATTCCTTGTTCTCATCGGGCATCATGATCACGCCTATGCCGGCGCCGGTTAGGGTCAGCATAACTCCCAGGATATTGCTTGCCATATCCTGGAGGTCTAGACTGGAACTGACCGCATTTATCGCGTCAGCCAAGATGCCGAACCTGGTATTCAAGTCGGTTATCTCTTCAACGAAGCCCTTGCTCTGTTCCTCAAATCCCCTGATTTGGTAAAAGATGACCAGAAAGCTCCCCAAGATGAGGATAGCGCAGATGCCCTGGACCACGTAGCGGAAGATGCCGATGTTAAGATAGGAGACAAGGATAACCACCACTAAAAGGCTCAATATGACTAATGAGCCAATGAGCGTTTTCTTGTCCCCGAGGAACTTCCGGTTCCGCGGAGCACCCTTTCTGATTCCGCTTTCTCTTTCCATTTCAATCAATTTTTTTATCGGCAAGAAATATCGTATTTTGAACCTTTAAGGTGATAGAGAAACTATCAGATTTTTTCAAGTTACTATCTGTAGAAAAATTTTGGCCGCTCATATGGGAAGTGACCGCTTATGTAAGGTTTGGCCGCAGTTTACGGGTTTCGCTTATCTTCAACGTAGCGGACTATCTTTTCAGGTTTAAGGAAATCCAAACGGTGATAATCACCACCCAAGGCTTCTGCAATGCGCCGCGCGGGATATCCGACCATAGTCTGCTTTTTCTGAGATAATCCATTCTGGTAAGTATCGATTACTAAGCTCCTGATGCCCTGGGCACGAATCTCTTGGGCTAACGCGAGGCTCTCCTTCAACGGGTCCGCGCTGCCTAACGCCACGTTTCCATGTCCGTCGGTGATAAGCACCATGATGGGCAACAGCTCTGGGTCTTTGGCCATCTCTTTTTTTATAGTTTGTAGGGATAATGAGAGTCCGTGGCTAAGAGGGGTGGCGCCGCCGGTAGAGATAGTTTTCAGGTAAACGCTGGCTAGCTGAGCACTGGTGGTGGGGTGAAGGGTCAGAAAAGCGCGATGGTCCCTGAAACATATCAGGCCCACTCGGTCCCTCTTTTGGTAGGCGTCTTTTAGAAGTGTAAGGATGGCTAGTTTGATGGATTCCATGCGCGCGTGCGCGCCCATGGAGGCGCTGGCGTCCACCACGAAAAGGATGAGAGTGCCTGCCTTTCTCCTTCTTACCTTAATGCGCAAGTCTTCCTTGGTTATGGCGAAATCCTCGATCCCCTTGGATCGCTTGGCCGCCGCTCGGATGGTCGCGTCGAAAGCTATGTCTTTGATCTCCTCCCCCTGGTCAGCTGGGGGAATACGATTGCCCACATATCGACCTCTTCCTTTGGTGTTCATTGCAGGGGCACGCTTTCCATCACCATTGCGGGTTATGCGAGAGACGTTCACTTCAAGCTTAGGCAGAGCGGAGGCGAGGATTTCTAACTCTCTTTTGGCTTGCTCTAAAGAGGGGGGTTCCGTATTTTCGGCTTCTTTTCCCTCTCCGATGGAGGCGGAGACGGGGTTACCCAACTTATTCCGAAAATCTTCCCCGTCCCAGCTGGCCCATTGAGAGGGTAGCGGGCGAGCGCCTTTATGACTCTGTTTTTCCTCGATTATATCGTCGATCCTTGAAATGTCCGTCGGTTTTTCCTCAAAAGGATCTCTGCGCAAGCGGTGAAGCAGGGAGAGTTCCGCCGCTTCTCGCACGTGTTCCACTTCAACCTCTCCCTTTTCGTCCAGAGCGGCTAAAGTGATCGCTGCATTCATCATAGTGATGTCAGCGCGATGTCCGCATACCTTCAGCTCCACGGATATAAAAGTGATAAGCTCCAGCATGGCTTCGGGCAATTCCACATTGTCGAGCATCTTCTGCGCCTTGAGAATCCTGTCTCTCAATGCTTCCTCCGCTTCCTGGTATTCGGAGACAAAAAAGAGGGGATTATCCTGAAAACTCCTCATCTTGCGAACGATCTCCGCCCTGGCGCGATAGTCCTTTTCCCCTTGGACCTTTACGCATAGACCAAAGCGATCCTCCAATTGGGGCCGTAGCTCTCCTTCCTCGGGGTTCATGGTGCCTATCATTATGAAACGGGCAGGATGGGAGAAGGATACCCCTTCCCTCTCCACCACGTTAACGCCCATTGCCGCCGCGTCGAGGAGGAGATCCACGATGTGGTCATCCAGCAGGTTAACCTCGTCAATATAAAGAATGGAGCGATTCGCCCGAGCCAGCACCCCTGGCTCGAACTGCTTTTCCCCGTGCTTCAGAACTCTTTCGATATCTATGGTGCCTACCAACCTATCTTCTGAGATGTTGAGGGGAAGCTCCACCAGCTTCACCTTTCTGGTCTCCACTTTCAGAGAGTCGGATTCCAGGGCTCGGTTGGCGCAATTCTCGCACATCAGATTTATATCGTGGGGATGGCAGGAGAAGGGACAATCGGCCACCACATCTATCTCGGGAAGCAATTGGGCCAATGCCCGAGCCGCGGTGGATTTACCCGTCCCTCTTTCGCCTTTGATCAAAAGCCCTCCTATGGACGGATTAATAGCGTTAATAATGAGAGCCCTCTTCATCTTTTCCTGACCAACTATTGCGGTAAAAGGAAAAGATATATTGGAAAAAGCCATATCAGCACCTCGCTCGGTTTATCGCGCAGCAAGCCTTTACGTTCAATATATAGTAATTAATCAAATTATGTCAATACAATATGTTGTAAAAGTGCCTTTCTGGGTGGTTGACCTCTATGGTTTGGGAATTAAAGGGACACGTTTGGGAATTTCAGGTAGCCAATGAAGTCCAACTGTCTCTTACTCTGGTAGCTCCACCTTTTGTTTTCGGGCCACGGTTTATAAAATCGCCTATTTTGTTAAAGAGTATAAAAACTGCTGTCTTCAGGGCGTTGATACGGGACCTTTGAGCGAGAACTGTTGTTCCGAGGCGGTGATCCAGCACCGTTGAACGAGAACTGGTGTTCCCAGGGCGGTTATCGGAACCGATGACAGAAATTGGCTTGCCCGCTTACCTGGCTTTGAGCCAACCTTATTGGAACACGAATTTAGGTCTGCCCCTAACTTTTCGAAAAATCTAGCGTTTGCAAAAGGCGTAGCCATACGAAATGGGAGATTGCGGAGGCAACCAATTTAACATTGAGAGGTGCTTATTGGGCTGGCATGAAGTTAAAGATGGATAAATAGGTGCCGCAGGTTAACCGAGCCCACGAGATTTCTTTTGATTTTTTGACATTTACGCGGTATAAATAAAATTTCGACAAGATGACGGTTTTGTCGCCGGTGTTTCTTTATCTTGTGATATTATTTTTACGAAGGCTCAATATCCATCACGCTCAATCCGATAATCTAGAAGACTGACGCTGAGTTAACCACCAATCAGAAGGAGGCAGGTAATGGAGATTTCGGTAAGAAAAGCGGGGCCGAATCAGGAAGTTGCTATCGTGGATATCGAGGGAGTAGTGGATTCCGAAACCGTTGATGATTTCCAGAAAACCATCAACGGTGTCCTGGAGGATGGCTGTTACAACGTGGTTCTCAACCTAGAGAAGATGACGTATATTAACACCGCCGGCTTGAGCATTATCGCGGATACCTTCAAGACCGCTCAGCAGAATAAGGGAGCTCTCAAGATACTGAACGCCACCGATACCATCAAAGAACTGCTGGACGTGGTAAGGTTCACCAAGATCATCGATCTATTCGAGTCGGAAGAAGCGGCGGTGGAGAGTTTTGTTAAATAAATCAACTACTAGGCCTGGTCGTTCCTTATTGGACGAGCATCTGGCGCCCCGCTCACCATTAAAGATCTTGATTCCGGTGGGATAGGCGTTTCGGGATGAAAAGGGATTCCAGGGTTATGGAGAAAAAGTTTGCTCGACAGAAGCAGCCACAGATTGGGACCTTCTATCAGGTCAGCCACCTGCTCTCCCCCCATTTGGATTTACCCACTCGGCTGGAGAGGGTAGTAGAGCTAGCAATGAAATTACTTAACGCCGATCGTGGTTCCATCCTGCTGGTGGACGAAAGCGGGGAGGAGCTGGAGGTGGTGGCAGCTCTGGGTATGGATGGGGAATTCAGCAATCGCAAGATGAAGATTGGGGAGGGCATCTCAGGTTGGGTGGCGGCACACAGGGAGCCTTTGATCCTCCACGACGCCATATCTGATCCGCGTTTCAAAGGAATAAATCCAAACATCCGTAGCGCCATGGCAATTCCCCTGACCGTTGAGGATCGCCTGATTGGTGTGCTTAACATCTCCACTTTCGATGAGGACAGGTTCGATCAGGAAGACCTGGGTTACCTAACCGCTTTCGGGGATTTCGCGGCTATCGCCATAGAAAATTCGCTTCTCTTCGATAACCTTTTGAGGAGAAAAGAAGAGATAGATAAGGAATTGAATATGGCCAGCCGTATCCAAAAATCCATCGTGGCTAAATATGTTCCCTGCGCCGCCGTTAAAGTGATCGCTCGTCTGATTCCCGCTACTGCCGTGGGCGGGGATTTTTACAGCGTCATTCCATTAGCCAAGGACTCCAGCTTTTGCTTCTACTGCTCACCTAAAGTTCAGGATCAGTGCGAGCGACTGCTCTCGGATTTCTGTCCTAATAAATTCGGCATTGTTATCGGCGACGTCGCCAATAAGGGACTGCCCGCCGCCCTGATTATGGCGGTTCTCACCACTTCCCTTTATGAGCTGGGGAAGCACCATACCTCCCCCAAGATTATCCTCAAGGAAGCCAACGCCACCTTTCGAAGATGTTTTCATGAGACCCAGTACAATTTCGCGACTCTCTTCTATGGATTTTTCGATGGCACTACCCGTACCTTTACCTATTCCAAGGGGGGTCATGACTCACCCCTGATGGTTCCCTCAGGAGGCGGAGAGATAAAATTTCTTGATACCGAAGGCTATCCCCTGGGGCTCAAGGAAGAGGGGGAATATGAGGAGAAGACGGTTTCCCTGAAAAAGGGCGACCGGCTAATCCTATACACCGATGGTCTCACCGGAGCCCTCAACGCTAAAGGGGAACTTTACGGGCGCAATAGATTTATCGATTTTGTACAAGAGCATCGCTACCGGGAGATAGAAACCTTCCTTGACTATCTTATCGACGAGGTGATGATCTTTACTGGAGACGCGCCCCAACCCGATGATATTGCGGTTTTGGTCATGGAGTTGGAGGAAGAATACGATCTAACCATGACCATAACCACGGATATAAAAGAGATAAGGTCGGTGATCGACAACGTCCTGCAAACCCTAGAAGACCTAAATGGCATCAAGGATCCGGTAAAGGATACCATGATCTTGAGGTTGTGTCTTGAGGAATTGATTCACAATGCTATGGAGCATGGCAATAAGGCTGATCCATCTAAAAATATCTACATTACTTTAAAGGCGGAAGGCAATAAGGCGTACATAAAAGTAAGGGACGAAGGACCCGGCTTCGATCACCAGGAGGTTCTAAGTAGGCCTATGGAAGAGGATGATCTCCTTTCGGTGAGAGGTAGAGGCCTAAAGATAGTTCGCCATTATGCGGAAAGAATTTTCTTCAACCGGGAGGGAAATGAAGCGACGCTGGTGCTGCCGTTCGAAGTGGGGGAAGCTTAATGCATAATGGAGATAATTCTTATCCATATTTGATTGTCCGCTTGTCAAGTCTTACCTGCGCAATGAGAAAAATAGCTATCATAGCTGCATATCGTCTATTTTTTCCTTAAAAGAAAGCCGATGAATTTGGGAAAATAGCTTAAATATGTTATCATAAGCCGTGTTGACTTTTTACATTGGGAAGGTAAATTGGAAGAAGAGAGGAAAAAGTAATAAAGAAGAATATTGACAGAGTGAAAGAATGTAAAGGTTGGGAGGTTTGTTATTCGTGATTGAGTGGCGAAAAACATTGATGAAGGGATCAGCGGTAATCATGCTGGTCTCCGCGCTTTTGCTCTCCTTCACCGTTACCGTTTCCACCGATACTATCCAGGAGAAAAGACAGAAGCTGGAGCAGATAAAGAACGAGGTCCAGGCCATCGATTCTAAGCTCGAATCTATAGTTGAGCAGTATAACCTTACCAATCTGAGGATCGAGCAAACCAGGGCAGCCATCAAATCAAACGAGTCCAAGATAGCAACGCTCACCGCCCGCATAAGGGAAAGGCAGAGGATACTCGGGGAAAGATTGCGGGAGATGTACAAGCAAGGAAGCGCAGACGTAATAGAAGTGATCACCGACTGTAAAACAATAGATGACCTCATCAATAATGTGAGCTTGATCAGGCGCATCAGCGACCAGGATGTGGAAATCATCAGGTCGGTGAGCGAGACCAGAGATGAAATCGAGACGGTCAAGCAAGAACTGGAGGCCAAGAAAGCCGAGCTTCAGTCCAGCCTGGAATCGGTAGCCAGGCAGAAAGCAACCATAGAAGCGGAACTGGCAAGGCGCAAGCAATTGGCTGCCGGAGTGGAGGCGGAACTGAATCAGCTAATCAGGCAAGAGGAGGAGAGGCTGGCCAGCCAGCGCAGAGCATATAACCCGCCCTCTTATCGCCCGCCGGCGTACAACCCACCGCCGCCCAACCCCAACGCGCCTGCGGTGGTCAAGGTAGCCTATGCTCAATTGGGCAAGCCTTACAGGTACGGAGCCGCTGGACCCGACATGTTCGACTGCTCGGGGTTGACTATGTACTGTTACGCTCAAGTGGGCATCTATATACCTCACAGCTCTTATGCCCAAGTGAATTGTGGCCCTCGCGTCGCTTATCAGGATTTACAGCCAGGCGATCTGGTATTCTTCCACGGTGCCGGTCATGTAGGCATGTATATCGGGGGCGGTCAGTTCATTCACGCGCCCCATACTGGAGATGTGGTGCGGATCGCCAACCTGGGAGCAAGGAGGGACTTCTGTTGCGCCTGCCGCCCACTGGCTCGCAGGTAGACGGCTCCCTCTCTCCTTATCAAAGTCCGGCTGCCATCACTTTATATTAAATTTATGTCTATGGGGTAAAAATGGACGTTTTGGTATAAAGGCAGAGAGAAGGGGGTTATTAACGGGTTAAAGTAGAAGCAGACCGAATATTATTCATAACGTTTGGTCTGTTTTTGCCAGGATTCGGAAAGGGGTAATCATGAGGAAGACCGCCGTCTATTATCATCCTATTTTTCTCGAGCATGACACTGGTTATGGTCATCCGGAAAGAGCGGAAAGACTTGAGGTCACTTTGAGCGTTCTAGAAGAGTCTGGCTTGAAATCGCAAGTGAGGATTTTAGAACCCACCCCCACCAACGAGGAGATAATTGGCCTGGTGCATCCCAGTGAGCATATAAGAAGGGTACGAGAGATGGCGGAAAAGGGCGGCGGTTACCTGGATATGGACACTCCCGTCTCTACCAAGTCTTATCTGGCCGCCCTTTATTCGGCTGGCGCCGCTATCGATGCGGTTGAATCGATATTCAAGGGCGAGATTGAGAACGCTTTCTGCTTAGTCAGACCACCCGGGCATCACGCCACGGCGAACCGAGGCATGGGTTTTTGCTTATTTAACAATCTGGCGGTGGCTTCGCGTTACGCTTGCAAGAATCATGGGGTAGAAAGAATATTCATCCTGGATTGGGATGCCCATCACGGAAACGGCATTCAAGATATTTTTTACGAAGATAATTCGGTTTTATACGCATCTTTTCATCAGTATCCCCATTATCCCGGGACCGGGTTTACCGATGAGATAGGACGGGGAAGTGGAAAGGGCTACACCATCAATTTCCCTTTCCCTCCAAGAACCGGGGAGTCTGCTTATCTCAAAGCCCTCGAGGATGTCATTATCCCCGTGGTTAGAGCATACCGACCTCAGATGGTAATGATAGCAGCTGGTTATGACGGTCACTTCGGGGATCTGCTCTGTTCCATGCAACTCTCTTCGGAGAGCTATTCTAAAATGACTGCTTTGCTTCTGGAGTTGGCGGAGGAGTTTGCAGGAGGAAGATTGCTCGCTTCTCTTGAGGGCGGGTATAACCTCAATGCCGTTGCCCTGTCCATATGCAATACCATAGCAACCATGGCGGGTAGCGATATACGGGTGCGTGAGGATTCCTTGCCCGCGATTGAACCAGTATCGGTGAAAGCTTCCAACGTCATCCAGGACACCAGACGAGCTCTGGAGCCTTACTGGGATTTCCCCGCTTGATTAAATCTAGAGTTATCTGGACAAAGTTGTCGGTTCGCCGAAATTAGCCTCGCAGTAAACGTACGTTATAACAATTATTGGCGGTCTAAACCTCTCACTGGCGGATGGGGCGACGGCTGGTTAAGATAAAAGCAGCCGAATTATCATGACATATTATAAATAACTACTCGAATTATAATAATTCCCAAAAAGACTCGAGGGCTTGGATAATTGAGGGAAGTCTCTTCGTCCGAGCATATGCCAACAACCATATTGAGACGCTTATTACGGTAATTTCATAGAGCATGTGATATGATTCCTGTTGTCAGGATTCTTGATTATTGAGCATTGCCGGCATCTTTACTCGTTTCTATACGGGCTCTTGCTTGCCGAGGAAAATCTTTCCCCCTATTCAGAATTCCGCTAATTCGCCGATCAATCTATCAGGATGGAAATATTCTCAAGCATGAAAGTTATCTCATCGAAGTCTCAATGGAGCAACTATCCTTTCGACTCGCTCCAGTGGGAATCTCTGCTCGAGGTGCTTCTTTCGGACTCATATTTCACCATAATTATGTGTTATCATAAAAGGTGCCTAGAATTACGTCTCAGAGGGTGATGAATGATGGATATCCAATCATTGCTCCAATATGTGGTGGAAAAACAGGCTTCCGATCTCCATCTCAAGGCGGGTAGCCCTCCATTTATCAGGGTGGACGGGGAGCTGATTAAAACCGATTTTAATCGCCTTTCGCCTACTGATACGGTTGAGTTCGCCTATGCTTTGATGAATGAGAAACAGGCGAAAAAGTTCGCGGAGAAGAACGAGGTTGACTTCGCCTATAGTATCGCGGGCTTGGGAAGATTCCGCGCCAACATCTTCAAGCAGAGAGGGACGGTGGGATTAGCTATCAGACGGGTGCTTACCACCGCCATTCCCAGTTTCGAGGAGTTAGGGTTGCCACCGGTTCTCAGGCGCTTATCGGAGGAGGCGCGCGGCTTAATCCTTGTGACTGGGCCGGCGGGAGCGGGGAAAACCACCACCCTGGCGGCGATGATCGATTATATCAACACCAACAAAAAGGTCAACATCATAACCATCGAGGATCCCATAGAGGTGCTGCACATGGATAAAAAGAGCATAGTTCATCAGAGGGAGATAGGAACGGACACGGAGAATTATGCCGAGGCGCTAAAATACATCACCCGACAAGATCCGGATGTCATCCTTATCGGGGAGATGCGGGATCCCGAAACGGTGATGGCTGCAATGAACGTGGCCATGACCGGTCATCTGGTATTAAGCTCATTCCACACCATCGACACTACGGAGACGGTCAACCGCATAATTGATTTCTTCCCTCCCCTGCAGCAGAAACAGATAAGGTTAACCCTGGCAAGCGTGCTAAGGGGAGTG
>JACVIX010000087.1 GCA_015711725.1 Candidatus Geothermincola primus
GAAGACATCCCATTTGAGGTTTCCCTGGGCTTTCAATTCCTTGATCTTAAAGATAAGCCGTTACGCGCCAAGAAATTAATCGACGTCTCATTATGTATAGATCGCATCGGCGTGGAGTGGTGAAAATGGGTGTTTCCCTAGAAATAGAGATTGCTGAGCGTGGGCGAGTTCCAAGACTTGGCGTTAAGGAAAACGCCATTTTAATTTCCTTGATAGCGCCATCAGGAAATGAGGAAGGAGAGATTTCACTCAAGCGCTAAACCTTACATATTTATGCGGTTTGCCTATATGTTTATCTTCGCCTGCCCCCTCCTGCTTTTAGCGAAATCTACCAGCGATCTCTCTCTTATAGAGCAGATAACAACCAGTTTATGAATACTTGACATAGAGAAGAAACGGCGTTATGATCAAAATTAATTGAATATTCATTTAATTATTCGGCTTCTCGGATTTTTTTAAATTTAGCGGTTTCACTATATGGATTGCCCCCACACGTGGATTGAGCTCGCCGAAGCTAGTTGTTCTCTCGCTTAAGCATGGAAGAATAATTTTTATGGGCGTGCGAAAAATTGGGAGTGGGAATGGCTAGGAAGAAGGATAGAGCTCCCGTGCGCAAACGGGAGATACTAGAAAATTTCTACCAAGTGCTAGTGGAGGAGGGCTTGGAGAGAGCTTCTCTCGCAAGAATAGCTTCCCGTATGGGCATTCACCCCAGCCTGATTATCCATTACTTCTCCACCAAGGAGAAGATGGTGGGCGAGCTGGTTCAATATATATTGGAGCGGTATCAGGAGACCTTTCTTCCCCAGCTGGATGGGATAAAGAACCCCAGGGAGAGGCTCTCAGTCATTCTCAACTCGGTTTTCGGCACTGAGTGGATGAGTCTGGTGGACGGGGGGGCGTTCTTTTCCTGCTACGCCTTGAGCTACCGCAACCAGCAGATAAGGGAGAGCTTTCAGAAGATGTACTACACCTTAAGGGAGATTCTCGTTGAAGAATTGAGGAATTGTATCCGGGAAGGGGTGATTAGGGATGGCGACCCGGAAAAGCTCGCCGATTTCATCATCTCCCTTCTGGAGGGTTACGATTATTACCGAGGCCTGATGGAGGACTGTGAGAACTTCGAGGAGCTGGGAGGTTACCTCAAAGAAGTGGTGAAGCGCGTTTTAGGAATGGAGGTTTGATAAAAACCTGTTTCTTAAGAGAAATCAGGGGCTTATTTTCTAGACACAGAGCCTGATTAAGAGTTTTATCGGGAAACATTTATCATAGTCAGGATTGACGAAAGCGAATAGGCCCGCGGGGTAGATGGACTTTATAGTTCTGGAAAAGCTAATCGTGAGTCAATGGCGATCCGCCGGATTATGTCGCCCTGATTACTGTCTTTAAAAAGAATGGTTAGGCGATGGATGAGCGGAAACGATTAGGTAGTCAGTCGTCGGGCGGAAAAGAGGTGGAAGGGAGATGATCGCATAGAGTTGTTGGCGAATGGTTGTCAAGTTGATCCAGCATGTTGCCAAAAATTTGACTTAAAGAAATAATTTGTCGGCGGTTAGGTATCAACTCAAGAAAAACGAGCGCGGGTACTTCGTGATAAAAGTCAATCGATAGAAGAGAAGCGATGGGATAAGCGACTGTAAGTGACAGGGGCTATGAACGGAAGAGAGGAGGAGCGCTTATGTTTTCGCTGGAAGGAAAGGTGGCGGTGGTGACCGGGGCGGCTTCCGGTCTGGGTAAGGCTACCGCCCTGCGCTTCGCCCGCGCGGGCGCTCGGGTGGTGTTGGCGGATATAAACGACGCCTCCGAGGTGGCGGAGGAAGCCGGGGGAATCTATGTCCAGACTGATGTCTCCCGGGAGGCGCAGGTCAAGAAGTTAATGGAGAGAGCCGTGGCCGAATACGGCAAGCTCACCACTGTGGTGAACAATGCGGGAGTGGCTGGGGCGGCGCTTTCCGTGGACGCCATCACCGAAGAGGCGTTGGACGAGTGTATCGATGTCAACCTGAAAGGGGTTCTCTGGGGAATCAAGCACGCCGTTCCCCTTATGGAGGACGGTGGCTCCATCATGAACACCTCTTCTTATGCGGGACTTTTCGGGACGCCCACCTACGGGGCATATGTGATATCCAAGGCTGCCATCATCGGACTGACCAAAACCGCGGCTCTGGAGCTCGCTCCACGAGGCATCAGGGTCAACTGCATCTGTCCGGGAACCGCAGATACCCCAATGTCCTATGTGGAGGGAGCGGAGATCGAGCTGAAGCTCTCTTCCATGCTGCAGCCCCTGGGGAGGCTGGCCCAGCCTGAGGAGATCGCCGCACTATATCACTTTCTGGCCTCGGACGAAAGCTCCTTCATCACCGGGGCGGCTATACCCATCGACGGGGGGATGTCCGCGGGGCCCAGTCTGGGAGTGATTGGCCCTCTATACGAGAAAATCTTCAGCGAGCAGTTGGACATATCAAAATTCTCCAACCAATAGAGATGATGGAACAAGAGATACGTTAAGGAGAGATATCTAGGAATTAAGCGGGAATGGATGTCTGGGCGTTCCCATATCCTGAATTCTTCGAGCGATATATAGGTTATATCGGTGGGGATGGATTGAGGATGTTGGAAATGAAGGGAGCGAATTGCGCAAATTAATAATTACATATCGTAAATAATGGAGAAGATAGTTGAAGATGTTAAAAAAGGAGAAACACTCGGATGGAAACAATTGCAGCGTGTCAATAACGTTTGGAGATGGATAGGAGACATGTCAATAATCGATGGGGATGGATGGGAGATGTTTGGAAAGGAAGAGCGAAACAAGCGGACGGAAACAATTGCAGCGTGCCAATAACGGGTGGGGATGGATTGAGGATGTTGGAAATGAAGGGAGCGAATTGCGCAAATTAATAATTACATATCGTAAATAATGGAGAAGATAGTTGAAGATGTTAAAAAAAGGCGAAACACTCGGATGGAAACAATTGCAGCGTGTCAATAACGGAAATAGATGGAAAGGAGAGGTTAGAGATGGCTGAGGTTTCGGGAGGGGAATTGATCGTCAAGTGCCTGAAAAAGGAGGGCATCAAACGCATCTTTGGCATCACCGACGCCTTCTACCACCCGGTGATGGGGGCGGCGGTGAAGCACGGGATACGCTGGGTGGGTCCTCGCCATGAGGCGGCGGCGGTGCACATGGCGGAAGGGGCTTATAAGACCAGCGGGGAGGCTCAG
Organism: Candidatus Geothermincola primus; assembly: GCA_015711725.1. Classification (GTDB taxonomy): domain Bacteria; phylum Actinomycetota; class Geothermincolia; order Geothermincolales; family Geothermincolaceae; genus Geothermincola; species Geothermincola primus. The sequence continues at coordinate 3,226 of JACVIX010000087.1, forward strand.
GTGGTAATGGCCGGCGCCGGCCCCGGCACCGCCAACCAAATCTCCGGCATAGTCTGCGCGCGAGAGGAGGGGGTACCGGTGATCGCCATCTCCTCGCAGTGCCGCAAGGGGATCGTCTATCCCTTCAAGTCCGGGGCTTATCAAGGGGTGAACCAGTATGACCTGCTCAAGCCGGCGGTGAAGTGGAACGCGGTGGTTCACTCCTTTGACCGCATCCCCGAGGTGATTCAGCGGGCTTTCCGGGAGGCGCTGGCGGGCAGGCCGGGTCCGGTGCACATAGATATCCCCTACGATTACATCTTCGAGGTAGCTGATGATTCCAACCTGAATATATTGGAGCCCAGGCAGTACCGGCCTGGGGCGATAGGACCCTCCGCGGATGAGGTGAAGGAGGCGGCGGAGTCGCTCGCCCGCGCCAAAAACCCCCTGCTTATCGCGGGAACCGGGGTGCTCAACTCCGAGGGTTGGGGCGACTTCCAGAGGTTGGTGGAGCTGCTCAACTGCCCGGGAACCACCACCATGGCGGCGAGGTCCGCTCTGCGCAACGACCATCCCAACTATATCTTCGGCTTGGGGGACGGAGCTCTGGCGGCGAGGAGAGAGGCAGACGTGATACTGGCAGTGGGTACCCGCCTGGGCGATCTGGACCTTCCTTTCCCTCCTTATTTCGGGGACCCGAGGAAGCAGAGGATAATTCAGGTGGACTGCGATCCCAGGAACGTGGGGGCCAACTGGCCCATCTACCTGGGAATTGTGGCGGACGCCGGGGCCACCTTGAGGGCGATTGTCGCGCAACTTAAAAAGATGGGGGTCAAGCCGGCGGACGGAAAGAAGCTAAAGAAGTACAAGAGGCTGGATCAGGTCTGGAGAAAGAACATAGACATGATGGCCAGCGAGTACTATGGGGACAAGATTCACCCTGCCCATTCGGTGAGGATAGCGGCCAAGGTTTTCGGACCCAATGCTATCAACGTGGGGGATGGGGGAAACACCAGTCTTTTCAACGCTCTTTACACCAGCTATATAAAGCCTCGGACCAGCCTGGGCATCTTCGAGTTTGGCCATCTGGGTACGGGCATCCCTTACGCCATAGGAGCCAAGCTGGCAAACCCGGACAAGGAAGTTTATGTGATCACTGGAGATGGCGCCGCTGGATTTAACTTCATGGAGATGGAAACCGCGGCGAGGGAAGAGGTCAAGATCACCGTGATCGTCCATGCCGAGGAGGCATGGTGCATGGAGGAGATCGCCCAGATAGTCTACTTCGAGGGCGACCTATCCAAGCTGGTGGGCACCAGCCAGATGCCGGTGCGCTGGGATCTCGCCGCGCAGAGCATGGGTTGTCACGGGGAGTACGTGGAAAAGCTGGAGGACCTGGAGAAGGCGCTTAAAAGGGCCAAAGCCTCCAAGATGCCCGCGGTGGTATGCGTGAAGACCGACAAACAGGTAAACCTCATCCCGCCTTTGGCAGACCGCTTCGAGGAGGTCTACGAGGGGCCCAAACATCCTGAATAAATATAACATAGTGTAAATATTTAATCGAATTGTCAATAACGGTACCATAGGCGTCGGAAACAATTTATGGTCAATAGACAAATTAAGGGTTACGCGTGCGCTCCCCGGCAGGGATAACCGGAAAGCTACATGGTGCCCTGCGGTCGATGAACGATCGGTTCCAGCGAAAAAGGCTACCTCACCAGAGAAGTACTTTAGAGAACCCTTCGTAGATTCCGTCTGCAACCAGTTTTCCTGTGAGGGCGGAGAAGACAATTCCGCCGGGCCACACCGAGTAGTGGCCTGCCATGTAAAGGTTCTTTATTGGGGTAGTGAAGCGGCCAAACCTTCCGAAGAGGGGAGTTTGGTACATGTCGTAGGACCAGCCCATAATAGAGCCTTGAGGATTCAGGGTATAACGAGCAAGGGTGCGGGGAGTGGCCAGTTCCTTATATTCTATCTTCTTGGCGATGCCTGGCGCCACATATTCCATGTCCTCGATAATATCGTCTAGCACCCTATTTTTTAACTTCTTGTAATCCTCATTGCGAGCTAAGGGATCCGAGGAGCCAGTTCCCCAGCCGTTAAGCCAATCGTAAGGCATGGGAACTTGGACGATGATGGAGTTCTTGTCGGGGGGAGCCAGGCTCTTGTCGTGCATGGACACCCAGCTTATCATAGCCCAGTTCTTGCGATGCAGTTCTGGATCGTAGATATCCATGCTGGTCCCGTAGGTCCTCCAGTAAATGATGTGATGGGTCTTCAGTTTGTCCGCTAGTTCCCGATCGTCCATATCCAAGCCCAAAAAAGCGGTGATCACCGCGATGCTCACCGGGCTGTCCTTCATCATGGAGTAGTATTTCTTGGGAAAGAGGGCGGGGTCACACATCTGGGTCACCAGCCTGCGGGGATTGCCCGTGTTTACGATCTTTTCGGCGTAGTATTTTTCTCCCTCGGAGGTCTCCACCCCGATGGCCGTATCTCCCGAGGTGAGGATCTTATCCACGGTGCAGGAAAGCTTTATCTCCCCGCCTTTCTCCTTAAAGGAATCGGCGAGCATGTTGGCAAGTGCCACCAAGCCGCCCCGGGGATAAACATAATCGTAGAGAAAGCTATACCAGAATGAATAGTGCATAAATAGGAGCATGTTCTCGTTGCCGAATTCCCCAAAGAGAAAAGCCAGACGGGGATCGCGAAAGATCTCCCGAGCTTTTTCGCTCCCGGATTTCCTCATGGTCTCAGGCATCAGCTTGAGCATGGACATACCCACCTTAGTCAATTTAATGTTGAGGCGCAGTTTCTCCATTCCCCGCTTGAGCAAGGGAAAGGGATAGTCCCCCATCATCTCTTTCATGAAGTTGCAACCGGGCTCGATAAAGTCGAACCAGGCGTCGATGTCGGATGCTGATTCCGGGAAATATTTCTTGAAATCGCTCCGTATCTGGGGAAAGTCGCGCAGCACCACATCGCAGTCTGGGGTCATCCAGCGCCAGTCCGCCCGGTCCCACTCTTCCGCTTTATAGAGCCCCAGTTCCTGTAGGATGGGGAAGAGAATGCCCACGTTCTCGGTGGACTGCGAACCTGCGTCGAAGAAGTATCCCTTGCGCCAGATGCCCTGGATATTCCCCCCTACTTGCTTGCCATGCTCGGCTATGAGCACCTTCTTTCCCTTACGAACCAGATAGTTGCCGCAGACTAGTCCCGCCACGCCGGCTCCGATGACGATTACGTCATATCTATTCTGACTCACCGCCATGTCCCTCACTCCTTTTAAGCTCTTGTGGGGCTTTAAGCCCACCAACTACTTCAGTTTGTTGGCTTTCTTTATCCCGAGCGGAAGATTTCCAGGTGGAGACGGCTTTCACGCCAGGTCATTGAGGATGAAATCTCCCGCCACTATGCCTGAACCAACGGTAGGGGCGATTCCCCCGCCCAGGTGAGTGGAGGCGCCGGTCAAGTAAAGCCCTTTTATCGCCCGGGAACGAATCCCAGGGCGGAAGGCGGCGGAGCAGGTAATGTCATTCTGCAAGCCGTATACCGCGCCTCTAGGATGACGGAGCATCCTCTCGAAATCTTTAGGCGTGTTGACCTTAGCCACCACCAAGTGGTCGCGGAGATGCAGCCCGAATTGCTTCTCTAAGACGTCAAATTGACGCTCCAAGTAGGGTTCCTTAATCTTATCCCAATCTCCGTCCACGGGATCATAGGGGGCGAAGGCGATCATGTTGAGGATATGATGTCCTTCCGGAGCCAGGGAAGGGTCGGAATGGGTGGGCCAGGAGATAAGCCCGGCGCCAAAGGCGGGTATGCGGCCATTGAGGTAATCGTCGAACCAGATTCTGTTCATATTGTCCAGGGTGGAATAGGGGATGGTATGATGGGCCTCCAGTTCGGGCTTGGCGTCCAACCCTAACATAATCATGGGGGAGGGCATGGATACCGGATAACTCTTTATAGCCCGCTTAGCCCAAGCGGGGAGGTTCTCCTCGCCCACCAGTTCCAAGTAGAGGGTCTTGGCGTTGATGTTGGAGACCACTATCCGGGAAGCGATTTGAGTCCCGTCTTCTAGCTCCACTCCGCGGGCGCGTCCCCCTTCCAGCAGCACTTTTTTCACCGTGGAGTTAAACCTGATCTCTCCACCGTTTTCTTGGAAAGCTCGGGCGATTCCCTGGGGTATGGCTATCATTCCTCCTCGGGGGTAGAAGATCCCCTCATGTTCCGAGTAGGCGAGGAAGGCGACATACCCCGGACAGAGGGCGGGAGGAAGCCCTATGAAGTAGGACTGCAAGCTCATGGAGGCTCTTATCACGTCGCTCTTGAAAAACTTGCACAGGGTGCTCTCGAAGTTGAGGAAAAAGTATTGCATGAACTTTAAGAGCAAGGGGTTTTCCAGGCTCACCTTGATCATATCTTTTAAAGTGCCCATGGGCTTAGCCATCACACGGCCGAAGGCTTTATTTATAGCTTGAGACCCCGCTTCGGAGAAACGCTCCCAGGACTGCGCGTCTTCCTTGGAGAGGGAGGCGATGACCTCCCTGGTTTTGTCCACGTCCACAGGGTATGAGAACCTTTGCCCCTCAGCGGTGATAAAGCCATAGATGGGATCGATGGGTATGAATTCTATATAGTCGGAGGTATTTCTGCCCAGCTTCTCAAAGAGCTCGTCGATCACCCAGGCCAGCTCCACCACGCTGGCGCCGATGTCGAAGCGATAACCTTGATAATCGAAGGATGAACAGCATCCTCCAACCTGGGAGGTGTTCTCGCATAAAAGAGTCTTCAAGCCATGTTTAGCCAGAAGAGCCGCGCATGAAAGTCCCCCTAAACCCGCCCCGATGATTATGGCGTCGTAGTCCATGGAAAACCTCCTATTTTAAGCCTTAAGCCACGCGCCCTTGATCTTTAAAATATAATATTCCCATATAAATGTCAATTATAAATGACTCATGAGTTTAATAACGCTATCAAATAGCTGATTAAGAGTTCTCCTCTACAAACTTGCCGTTATATTTTTCTTTTCCTCAATCATGAAATGTTGAGCTGCTTGGCCTGAAAGGTTCGATTTCGTTCGGCGATTGCCCAGTTGCCTTAAAAATGACGGCTTCCCACGCCTTGCCGCCGGCATCCCTTAGAGAACTTTGTCCTCCAGCAGTCTTAAAGCCAGTTTCTCCGCGGCTTCCTCGGGGCTCTCTCCCTCCATAAGCACGCAGGTTCTCTCCCTGGATGGCGGAGCCAGCCTCGTGAGCTGGAGCAGGTTGCCAAGAAGGTTCACTCCTAGGTCCTCCAGTCTTAGAGAATCCTGGGGTAGGCTTCTTGCCGCCTTTATGGCGGGCAGGGGAGGGTAGCGCAACTCTCCCACCTCGTGGCTCACCGTGACTAGGGCGGGGAGGGGTGACTCCACTATCTCGTAACCATCTGGGAGCACGCGCTCTACCCTGAGCCCGCCCTCTACCACCTCCACCTTCTGCGCTAGGGAGATGGAAGGTATCCCCAAAAGTTGAGCGATCCCCAATCCTACCTGACCGGCATTGGTGTCCGCCGCCTGGCGTCCGGTGAGGATAAGCTGGTAAGGACCATCGCGCTTAATCGCCGCGGCGAGCAAGCGAGCGGTGCTCCAGGAATCCAGGGCTTGGGGATCCAGGGAGTTCCCCTCCACCAGCAGCAGACGGTCGGCGCCGGTGGCCATGGCTTTTAGGAACACCGCTTTGGAGAAGCCCCTGCCTAAGCTGAGCAGAGTGATGTATCCCCCTACCGCCTCCTTGATCCGCAATGCCGCTTCCAGGGCGTTTTCGTCGAAGGGGCTGATCACGGGAGGGATACCCTGGGGGGTAACCCTTTTTGTCTCCTGATTCACTTGGAAAGAACTGGGGGGACCATCCGGATCGGGTACCTGCTTTACGCATACCACCATCCTCAATTCCATGACCTTCACCCCCTCTCCTGGAGACACTCCTTTAGCTTGGAGGTGAAGACGGGTAGTGCCTCTTGCCAATCTCCCACCAGCCCATAATCCGCCACCTTGAATATATAAGCCTCCGGATCCTTGTTGATGGCTACGATCTTCTTGGATTCAACCATCCCAGAGAGATGCTGACTGGCGCCGGATATAGCCACCGCTATGTATAGGTTGGGAGCCACCACCTTTCCGGTAATGCCCACCTGGCTGGTGGAGGGAACCCAACCGGCGTCGCAGGGTGGACGGGAGGCGCCTACCGCCCCGCCCAGCACCTCCGCTAGTTGGTTAAGCAGCTGGAAACCCTCGGGTCCTCCCATGCCTCGACCCCCCGATACCACCACTGGAGCCTCCTCCAATCTCACTTGTCGTTCCTCCGCTACTCTACCCGTGATCCTCATCTTGGTTTCAACCGGGTCTCCCATTTCCAGATATATTATCTCTCCGGGAGAGAGGGAGGGCTCCGGGGGCTCCCCCACTCGGGCTCTAACCGTGACCATTCTAGGCAGAGATTTGATGGCGAAGGAAGCGATGGCGTTGCCTCCGAAGATGGGTTTATGGAATAACAACTGGCCGCTGGAAACGTCCATATCCACGCCCACGCAGTCGGTGACCAGCCCGCAACCCTCTTGGAAAGCCAGTCGTGGAAGGAGGTCCTGGGCCATGGAGGTATGGCCTGCCAGAAGGATTGAAAAGGGCTCCTTAGCCAGTAAATTTTTAAGTACCATCAAATGGAGCTCGGGGTGATAGCTCTGAAGCGATGGATGGTCGGCGACATAAACCTTTTCTGCGCCGTGACGCGCCAGCTCATCGGCGGCCATGCCCACCCCGCTTCCCATGACCAAAGCGCGCAGGCGTCCTTGATCTTGCTCGGCGAGCTTGGCGCCTAGTCCCATAAGTTCCAAAGTATGCCCGGTTATATTTTTACTAGATGTAACTTCCGCCAATACCAGCGTTGCTCTTTCTTCTCCCAAGATCTACCTCCTCCTCCCTCTTTTCCGAGAAGCGGAATATAAAAGCCGGTTAAAACTTCCGCTTACGGGTTGGATAGCTTATGGAAAGATTATAACACCTTGCTTCCATAGTGGTTATTCAGGCTTTTTATATTCGGGTTTTGCAAGTATTGTTATGTGGCGCTCAACCCGTTGAAATTGAAGTCGTTAGATAAAAGGTAAAGCATCTTTGCAACGGCGCGCCTGGCTTGAGCGCCGAGATTTGGTGGCTCCCGTGCTTTAGAAAGGGGATGTTTGCCCGCCTGGATATCTTTAGGGATGAGGGGTGATAGCGGGTCCATGGGGATAATTGGGTCTTCGCGAGAGCGGGGCCCGTGTAACGTATCATCCAGCGGAAACATGAATTTGATGATATATCCTCATGCAAAAGGCGTTAGAGGTTTTGGATGGACATCTAAATCACGGGCATGCTCAAGTACGATAAATGGTTAAAATTCATGAATCGACATTCGGCAATATCGAAAATTCCGTTTATGTCTAGGATAAATCCCTCCCGTCATCCGGCGATGAACTATCCCTTTAGATGGGGAGGTGACTCTACGATCCCTGATGGTCGAATGCCATGGACCTATAACCGGCAATATCGAAAATTCCGTTTATGTCTAGGATAAATCCCTCCCGTCATCCGGCGATGAACTATCCCTTTAGATGGGGAGGTGACTCTACGATCCCTATCTTTAGGGTCCGTCATATAGCCATTCAAAAGACCCTTATCGTATCTCTCCCCTCGAAGTCAACTCCGGCAGCGGTTCCCGTAATCACTATCTCCACCGCTTCGCCTGGGGAAAGCACGTCCTTCAATGCGGATCTTGAGAATTTAACCATTAAGTCCGGAACCCCGTCGAAGTCGTGATCGCCCACCGCCACAGGACTGTCCTCGGCGGGAATTACCCCATTGATCTTCAAGGAAGCTATGTCTATATCTTCAACGTCGTAACCTTCAGGGAACTCTATGTAAGAAGTGACCCATTTCCCCTTGCTCTTCAGGTTGATGGTGTCGGGCTCGAAATCCAATGAGGCGGGAATGACTATGGGATCGACGTTGATATAATCGTAGTCTGCGCAGGTATTCCAGGCGTTGGAGCAGCCTCCTTCCAGGGTCAAGGTCTGGAGGTCACCAGGGTCGGAACTCAGTTCCACAGTGGGGAAAGCCTCAAACCAAATCTCGCCATCCCTGCTAAGCATCACCGATATGAGGCGATCTTGGCGAACGATCCTGACATACCAAGTGTCTATTCCCGGCCAGGGCATCAGCTGACGATACAACCCCAAATACTGGCCTTCCTCGATTACGTCTGCTCCGAAATTGTTGCGGTGCCAGTAATCGAGGTCGTTATCTCTACCGATGTTGATTGTCGTTATCTTTCCGCACTCGTAGGGACCGGTGTTTTCCAGATCATACTTGAGGACGATATGGAGAAAGATCTGTCTTCCGTTATTGAGCTCCGAGAAATCGTAAGTTACCTTGGTTGCCAGCACCCAGTGCTTGCCCCGGAAGGGGCGAAAGATGACCAGGCAGGGCTTATACCCATCAGGACGTAAGGCGTATCTGGGCCAGCAGTCCCAGATACGCGAGCCCCTGATCTTGTATCTCAAGTATCCTGGGTTTTCGGTAAGAGAATAGGTATTGGTGGGAGGGGTCAGGTGGCTCAAGACCGTCCAGGCCGGGTCAAGCGTGGGTCCCGAGAAGTCCTCGTGAAAGCCCTTGGGAATTTCGCCATCTCCAGCCCCCTGTGCCGTTAGTGTCAAAAATAATAAAATTAGCAGGCATGAGATAATTAATAGTCTTATTGGTTTCATCATTAAATCACCCCCTGAAAATGCGGACAACATTGCTTTTAAAGACAAGTTTATGATCGCCTCTATCCATCACCTCCTTCATTACTCTAGGCAAGATATTGAAAACGAAACGATCATGAGTGGTATCTTTGTGAACTATGGAGAGAGAATGAATTGAGCTCTGGCGATGCTGAAAGATTTGAATGAAGTTGATACCCAGTTTTTATATTATTGTCCTAAAATTTTAAATGCAAGCAAGACGAGGAAAAGATATCATATGATTGCTTTCACAATGTAAAAAATTAACGTCACGCTTATGGACCATCAATGCCTCCGCTTTACCGAACTCGGCGACATAGCGAACCTTAAAAATCGTTTTGTCTACAAGGCGGAAACTATCGTGGGTCCGTGTCGATGTGTTTGATGTCGAGGGGATGGCGGGCTTTTTAGGATTCCGCGCTGGATTTGTCCGTTTCGCCTGGTTCTCTGTGATCGTCGGATCGCCCATCATCTTTTTTCGGGTACCCGATGCCGTTGTAGACCACGTCGAAGAAGAAGGCGAAAGCCTCTTGTTCGGATCGGCGGCCATCGACGAACTTGTAGCGAAAGGCGGACTCGGTTACGGCGATCAGGTAGTAGGCTAGAAGCTCCGCGTCTAGCTCTCTGAAAAGCCCCACATCCATGCCTACTTTCACTCCGGTTATGGCTATCTTAGATATGTCGTGATATATACTGCGCAAGTTATCCAGAGCCCACTTGTCGTTTATGGCTATACCCGCCCTCAACTGGTTGACTATCTCCCCCAACTTGGGATAGTAGTTTAGATATACCCGGAAGAAGGACTGGAAATTTTTTAAAGGGTCGCCCTCGCGCGCCAGGAAAGCCTTTACCTCCCGGTTGAGGTCATCTATCACGTTCTGAATTACCGCGGCGAAGAGCTCCCGTTTATCCGGAAAATATAGATAGATGGCGGAGGGAGATATCCCCACTTCCCGAGCGATATCCCTCAAACTGGTGTGATAGTATCCGTGCTGAAAAAAGAGCCTTTGGGCTGTATCCAGTATCTCCCCCTTGCGCCTCTTTCCCCGATCGTAGTCCCACTCTTGTAGGAAGAAATCCTCGGTGGCGATAGATGGGGAGCTGGATTGGCGCTCCTTTAGCTTGTATCTCAGCAGTGTGGCGGGGACGCGGTACTTCCTGTTTTCTCTGATAAGTTCCATCTTAAGTCTCTCGATCTCATCGATTCTGGCAAGATGAGATTCGTCATAATAAGCCATGGTTTTCCCCGTCTTGCGAGGAGGATGGAGCAGCCCCTCTCGGATATAATAGTGGATTCTCGAACGCGGGATCCCAGATCGTCTCTCCAGTTCGTTGATTCGCATCATACGTTTTTGCTTCATGACGAACCTTTCAATGCACACTTCTTTGCCGGCATTACCTATCTATTAATTTATTATAGATTATTATACAGTTATTTTGAAAATTTAAAGCGATTAAATCGCTATTGTCTTCGCTTTAGAAGTCGGATGATGGGGAGAAATGGTATTACGAAGGAAGGTAATATGGCAGGTTGTGAGATCCAAAATTAAGGAAATTACCAGGTAATTCAGGCTGATTCCCGTGCCTCATATAGGTAATAAACCTACTCCTGGAATGTGCCCGGTGTAAATTTACGCAGTTAAAGTGTTAATCTATTGAGCGGAAATCTTGTCCTGAATTTCCCTTCCATCTTGGTTGACGCAACAAAAAGCTCGTAGATTCATTTTTCCCCATGCGGCCCCGTTACTGAAAGAATCGCTCAATGGAGAAAACGGCTCGCCTTCCCAAA
>JACVIX010000088.1 GCA_015711725.1 Candidatus Geothermincola primus
GCCAGACCAGCTCCTTCTCGGTGGAGCTGACAGAATCGAGTATGTAGGAAGCCTTAGCTGGGGGAACCACGTGATCATCCCTTGAGACGAAGACCAGCAGAGGCTGCTCTATCTTTGCCAGATCTTTGCTGGTCAACTTCATTAGCTTCACCAGCTCATGCACCGCCCGCACCGGGACTTTGTCGTAGCAAAGCTCCTTCTGTTGGGGGTCCTTGATATCGCTTCCCACCCCGGGTACCGTCTTGAGCAGGTATTTAGCCACCGGGACCAAAGGAAGCAGGGGGTTGTTCAAGAATAATGCGGCGTTGATGGGAATAAGCCCCTTGACGGCGTCACCGTACAGCTCGCCCAGGAGCAGGGTGAGGGTTCCCCCCATGGAAAGACCGGTCACAAATATATTTTTACATCTCTTCATCAGTTCCTTTAAGGCCCGCTCCACCTCGAATATCCACTCGGTGTGTTTGCGGGTGGAAAGATCTTCCACACTGGTGCCGTGGCCAGGAAGACGAGGGCCAAGGACGGTAAAACCGTGGCTGGCGAGCGCCTCTCCCAAGGGGCGCATACTTTGATTACAACCTGTAAAGCCATGAATAACCAACACCCCGGTATCGTCACCCTTGAAAAAGTAAGGTTTTGCCTCTTCCCATACCTCCTGATCATTCAAGGTTATCACCTCTTTCCATCACGTTCGCCCAACCCATACATCTCTTCACCGCCTCCTGCCAGCCTTGGTAGAGTTTCCTCATCCGCTGGGGATCAGCGCTGGGAACCGTCTCCCTCTCCAGCATCCAGCGCTCCTCTATCTCCTCTAAGCTCTTCCAGATTCCCTCGCTCAAGCCGGCTAGCAGAGCCGCTCCCAGCGCGGTGGTTTCCGCCACCACGGGGCGGAGCACTCTCACGCCTAGCAGGTCGGCTTGAAACTGAAGGAGGAAATCCATCACGCTGGCGCCGCCGTCCACCCTCAGCTCCTTGATCTTGATGCCCGACTCCTCCTCCATCAGGTAGATAACCTCGGCGGTCTGGTAAGCCATGGATTCCACCACCGCCCGCGCCAGGTGACGGCGTTCGGTCCCCCGGGTCATGCCGATGGCTAGCGCCCGAGCTTGAGGATCCCAGTGTGGCGCCCCCAAGCCCACGAAGGCAGGCACGAAGTAGACTCCCCCGGTATCCTCAGCTGATGCTGCGAGGTCGTTCATTTCGGAAGCTTCCTCGATTAAACCCAATCCGTCCCTCAGCCACTGGATAGCTGCTCCGGTGATAAAAATGGAGCCCTCCAAGGCGTAACAAACGTCATCGCCCAGACCCCAGGCGACCGTGGTGAGCAGACCTTTACTGGAGAGCTTGACTTCCCCGCCTATATTCATGAGCACGAAGCTCCCGGTTCCATAGGTATTCTTGGTCATGCCTGGGCGGAAGCAGGCCTGTCCGAACAAGGCGGCTTGCTGGTCCCCGGCGATGCCGCCGATGGGTGCCTCTATTCCCAGAAAGAAGGCTGGATCAGTGTGGCCAAAGCTATAACTGGACTTGTGTACCTGGGGGAGCAGAGAGGGAGGCACCTGGAAGATCTCCAGCAGTTCCTTATCCCAGTCTAAGGTGTGCAGGTTAAAGAGGAGAGTGCGGCTGGCGTTGGAGTAGTCGGTGGCGTGAATTTTGCCTCCGGTCAGCCTGTGGAGGAGGAAAGAATCCACGGTCCCAAAAGCGATCTCTCCCGCTTGGGCTCGCCTGGCAATCTCGGGCTCGTTCTCCATCACGTAGGTGATCTTGGTGCCGGAGAAGTAGGGGTCTAGGAGCAGGCCGGTCTTTTCATGGATTAAATTCTCCTTACCCTCCTCCCTCAACCTAGAGCATATCTCCGCGCTACGTCTGCACTGCCACACGATGGCGGGGCGGACTGGCTTTGACGTCTCCCGGTCCCAGAGCACCGTGGTCTCCCTCTGGTTGGTAATTCCTATCGCGGAGATATCTTGTGGCTTAAGCCCCGCTTGATGGAGGGCGTCGCGAGCGGAGCGTAGAGTGCTCTGCCAAATCTCCTCGGGGTCATGTTCCACCCAGCCGGGGCGAGGAAAGTGCTGAGGGAACTCCTGGTTGACTTTGGAGAGTACCCGTTGTTCCTGGTCAAAACAGATGCAGGTGGTTCCCGTGGTTCCCTGATCGATGGAGAGCACATAGGATTTAGCCATTGGCCTTCCTTTCAGAATCCTTCCTTTCGTTAAACTTTTTTTATCACATGGGGCATGAGGTGTAAACCGCTTGCCTTGATGTGCTTCGAGTCAATCTAGTCTCTTCCCTCATCTTCAGGGTCTCGCCTAAAATGAGGTGTAAACCGCTTGCCTTGATGTGCTTCGAGTCAATAGCTCGATTTTTCTACTTGTGGCTCACGTTGTTGTAGAAAATTAAAAGTGAAAATCTTGCCATGATAGCCGTAGCTATGTTTCGGCTTCTTCATCTTCGCTAATGAGGGGAAACCCAATTTTCCCATGGGTCTTTGATGAGCGGTGGCTCTTCTGTCTGGGAAAGGAACGATTTTTATGAGGCGGCTGATTAGATCGCCAGGCTTTCCCTCTCGCTTAAAGGATAGCAGAACAAACTTATCATCAATCCCGCCGCGCTTATCCATAAACCCAGAGAGATCATGTTCATCCTTTGCGCTAGGTATCCGGTGAGCATAGTTCCCAGGGGATATAAAGAAAGCACCAAAGCGTCCATAATAGTGAAAACCCTTCCCCGGAAATCCTCCGACACGATGCGTTGGCGCAGATATTCGTAAGTGGTAAAGCCGAAGCCGCCACTAAAGCCAGAGACGAAGCAGACTCCTAACGCCGCGGCGAGCGCGGAGCACTGGGCAAGAATGAGGATACAAAGAGAATATATCGCCAGACTCATAAACGCCACCTTGAGGGGGCGCAGCCATTCCAAGAGACGGTAATTGAGCAAGCTTCCCAGGAGCATGCCCGTACCTATAGCGGAACTTAACAAGGTGTAATAGTTCGCCTGATGGAGAACTCCCTCGCTGTATGCGGGGAGGTAGACCTCGAAAGCCCCAAAGATGGGTATGAAGAAAAAGTGCATCGCTGTGAGGCTCTTAAGATACCTATTCTCGAAAACCTTTTTCAAAGCATCTAAAAGCCCTAAATTACGAGTTTCGCCTCGACCCTTGCGGGCAAGTGATTTCACTGGAATGTCTTTGCTCAAAGCCGCCGCCAAAACGCCCGAGAGGAGAGTAAGCAAAGAACAGATATAGAATGTCTTACTCTTTCCCACCAGGCCGATAAGGAAGTATGCCAGAAAGGCTCCCACTAAAAAGACTCCGGAACGCAGGCCCATATATAAGGAGTTGGCCCGTGAAAGGTGACAGGGATGTACCAGGCTGGGAAGCATCGCGGAGACAGAGTTTGCTATAACCAGGCCGAATAGCGAGTTAATCAGCGCTATAGCGTAGATGAAAGGAGTAAAGCTCTGCGTGGGTAACAGCAATAGGGTAGCTCCGTATAGAAGAGAGCAAGCAATAAGTAGGTTCCTTCTAGAAAAGTGGTCCACCAGCAAGCCTACGGGGGGTCCGCCTAGGGTCAGGGGAAGGTAAGAGAAGAGGAATGTGGCTCCCATGGAGAGGGTGGAGCCGGTCCTCTCCAGCACGAAGAGAGGAAGGGCAACGAAATAGATGGAACGACCGAAATAGCCTAAGGCCTGAGAGGCGAAAAGGAGCAGGAACTGATAGTTTTTTTTCAGTCCCGGCACATCTTTTTGGGAAGTTAGCATGGCTTCCCTTACCGGGGGAAAGTCATCCCCGCGAAAGTCACCGCAGATCCTTCTCGGGGATCAAACCAGTGGTCATAATGGATTAACCTGCCTGGGCTGCCTCCCAATGCTTTTAACAAAGTGTAAATTGGGGGTAACCCGCAGATATGTCGGTTGTCCTCCTCCCTCATGATGTAGGAATAGAACTCCTCGCCCTCACCTGAAGCGGCAAGGGAGAGCATCTCTTTATCCTTGACGCTTACTGATGTTAGGATCAACGCGTCGGTGGGAAGGAGGCTGCCAAAGCGAACGCCCACATGGGCGAGGTCCGCGGCGGCGAGGAAGATCATTTCGTCACCCATGGCGGATTTAAGACCCTGCAAGGCATGGATAAATCGCGACACGCTCTCGTCGCTGGAGGGCAACTCCTTCTTCTCTATGAAGCCATGGAAGGAATTACAGGTGATGGGGATGATCCTGAAATTCTCTGCTCCCCCGAAAACCACCGCCAGAAAGGGGAGCTGTATCTCAATGGAATGCTCGTTGCGGTGGGAGAGCTCGTCTCCTAAGCCCTCCATGCCCGCTGCCTCCGCCAGCTGCCGGGTGACCTCCAGGTCGGTTTCCACTAACCCGAAAGGAGTGAGGTAGTGCTTGGAGGTCAAGGCGAAGTAGCCATTCATCTCCCCATGGCAGGTCCCCAGGATGACCACCAGGGGCTTTAATCTTTCCTTTACGCATTTGGCAAGGTAGGCGTAGGTCTCTCCGTAACACCTTCCTCCCCTCTCCATATCGATGTGGGGGGCGATTAGCCCCAAGGGAAGATCATCGTCTCTCTCCTTTCCCTCCGCTCTTTCCAGAAGCTCTCTGATTTGGCGCACCAGAACCCGTGGGTCATGGTGATAGTTTCTCCCCGCCAGAATCATGGGGCGGTTGGGCAGCCTCAAGTACTCCTCGTCGAACTGTTGCTTAATTTTACGGAAACGAGGTCCGTCAAGGATGAGCTGCTCGTCCAGTTTATTGAGTATCGCTTCTATCTGGTCGAGGGTGATCAGGTCCCCGAAACGCCTCACGTAGGCGGTTTGCAGGTCTCGGGCGGAACGGGTCCCGTCGCAGAGGGAAGCGAGGTAGAAGATCGGAGGAGAAAGCACCGCCAGATCCCGGAGGTAACCCTCGGGATCACGCAGTGCGATCATCTCTTTACCTTGCTGATTTATAGGAATAGGTTCAAGTCTGCGGATTTTAGGGTATTCCATGGCTCAAACCAGCTTATTTCCAGCTCGTCCGCTTTTTAGCCTCTCTCTCCCAGCCCACGTCCAGAGCCAACCAGGCTTTGGCTCGAATCAACTCGTCGGTGCTGGGGTCTACCACCAGGGCCATGAGGGCCTCGATTCCCCTGTTGTCCCCCAGGCGGGTTATCGCCTCGATGGCGGCGTATTGCACGTCCCTTTCCGGATGACGTAGGAGATCAATCAATTTGTCCACGTCCCGCTGGGACTCAAGTTTCTTTATATCCGGTTTTCCCGGTTTAAAGATAGGCATTTTTTCACCCGTCGAACCGTTTGGTCTTTCAGGACCTTTACAGATGGTTCATGCTGTGACTTGCTCGGACGGATATATTATAACACAGGGGAGAGGATTGTCGGGGACCTCAAATGATGGGAAAGCGTAAACATCGAGGATTTATTTCTTTGTGAAGAAAAGTTTCAAATTGCCTCGCCCCCCTGCCGATCACCCGGCGACATCCAAGACCCATATTTCAGGCACTTGCTATAAACTTGTTATAAGACTCAAATTGCCTCGCCCCCCTGCCGATCACCCGGCTTACTACCATCGAGGATTTATTTCTTTGTAAAGAAAAGTTTCAAATTGCTTTGTCCCCCTGCCGATCACCCGGCTTACTACCATCGAGGATTTATTTCTTTGTGAAGAAAAGTTTCAAGAAAGATGAAGCCTGAAAGAAAGCTGAAGAGGATTAGCGAGCGTATCTCGCTTGCTCTCCCTTCATATACCACTGCTTGGGCTCAAACTCTGTTCGGTCCCTTCAGTTTAAAGACATGTTGACATTTAAAAGACGACAGGAAGAAGCCTCACAACTGATTCTCTAATATAATTCTCCCTCCTCAATCTCATCTTCCATTAGTCGCCAGCGATTTTTTTGGAGAAATTGGCGAGGTCCACCAAAAGATGTCCCATGCGTTCCGCCGAGTTCACCGCGACCACCCCATTTTCCTGGGCACTTCTAGCCTCCTCAGGGAATAAGTAGGGCGCTATCAAGCAGATAAAGACAGGCTTTCCATGCTTTCTAGAGAGGTCCGCGAATTCTTTAACCGGAAAGAGGGGGCCCGCTCCCATACCGGTAGCGAAAACCGCCACCGCACAGGTGATATTATCCTGCCTCAATGCCAGGTCGGCCGCTTTTATGTAAAGTGAGGTGTCCGTCCAGGCTTGGGCAAACATGTCCAGAGGATTTGCGGCTACCGCATGGGGAGGGAGAAAGGTCTGGATTTCTCGGGCTATCTCATCATCCAGATCGGGAAGGCTCAAACCGCCCCTTTCGCAGATGTCGGTGATGGCGATGACTGGGCCTGCGGTGTGGGTTTCAATGAAGATTCCTGTTCCTTGAAGAGGCCCATACATCTCCAACGCCTTGGCTAATCTCACCATTCGCGCGCTATCCTTGACCTGAAAAATGCCCGCCTGAGCAATAGCTCCCTTGTATATCATCTCGGAGCTAGCCATTGACCCGGTATGACTCAAGGCAAGCGAAGAGGACTTCTCCGTGTAACCGAAGCTGCACAGAAGGACCGGCTTTCTCTCAGAGCGCGCCTTGGTTCGCAGTAGAAAGTCCCTACCCATGTCCAGACCCTCCAAAAATAGGCAGATAACCTTGGTGTGAGGATCTGAGGAAAGGTATTCGATCATGTCTACAAAATCCACATTGGCGCGGTTCCCTATGCTTATGAACTTACTCACCCCTACTAGTTCGTCTTGCAGCTGGCTTAAGATCTCCGTGCCCATCCCGCCGCTCTGGCTCACCACCGAGACCCCTCCCTTTCCCATCATGGATAAGGGAGAGGCGAAGGTGGCGTTGATGGGCCCATGGGTATTGAAGAACCCAATGCAGTTGGGACCAATTAGCTTGATGCCCGCGGCGTTGGCTACGCGTATTATTTTCTCCTGCAGCATCATCCCTTCCTGTCCCACCTCACGAAAGCCTCCGGCGAAGATCACACCCGCACGCGCTTTTTTACGAGCCGATTCCTTTAAGGAGGGAAGCACTTGGTGGTCGGGGACCGCATAGATGAAAAGCTCCACTTCCTCGGGAAGCTCTGCTATGCTCCGGTAAGACTTGATGCCTTGAATCTCGCCGGAAATACGAGGGTTCACCGGGTAGATGGCGCCGCCGAAACCCGAGCTTATCACAGCGGCGAGGGCGTGATACCCCAGTTTAAAAGGATTGTCTGAGGCCCCCACCACGGCGACGGTTTTTGGATAAAAGAGGGGCCGGTAGATCTCAAGAATCTCATCCTCATTGGTCATCTTAAACCCTCCTGTCTTTCTGGGAAACCGGCAAGAGGAAATTAGTGTGACAGAACTCCTTGCCTCGCCATTCCGTTCCGACCTCGTATCTTTCTAAATTATCTTTAGGGAAAAAGATGAGCAAAGTACCTCTCCTCAACTGTTCGGCTTTTATCTCTTCTCTTTTTCCAACGCTTCGAAGAAATTCGCAGAAATATATTTACATTAACCTCCACTGCTCCCGCTGGGGTTTAACTACTTGTTCAGGCATTTGAGCCACACGTATTTGCCGTGGAGTAGTTTAACCTCTATGTTTATGTTGTCATCCAAACTAAAGGTTTTATTCTCATGGATAGGCAAGCTCTTCTCTTTTCCATCGCTTCTTCTTATCAAAAAAATTTCTCCACCGCTTTCATAAAAATAGATGAAGACACTGTCGTTTATTGGAAGCATCTCGGAGACGTCGCGTATTCGATAGGAGCTGGGCTTACATAAGTAATAAGTAGCCTGAAAATCAACATGGTTAAAACCGACTAGTTTGACGCTGGGAAATGAGTCTTTTTCTAAAGAGCTCCAAGCAATCTCCCGAGGGTAATCCGAGGCGTCACCTATCCCGGTGATTAGGGCGTCAGACCCCTTTCCCGCTCTTTGGAAAGTTGGGTATCCAGGGGCGAGAAAGTCATAAATGGGGTAGGAGACGTCCACCGAGAGCCATCCCTGAGTTTCCAAAAAGACCTCATTGTAAAAATGGTCACCGGAAACCACCATACGAGTGGGAATGCCCAGCTTACGCCCCAGACAAGTAAATGCCAAGGCGCGAGAGAAATCGTCGCCACCCTCCCCTCGCAGCACTCTCCTGATGGCTTCGCGGGCCGAGGAAGCCGCATTGGGATGACCCTGGGGAAGCGGGAGCGTTTGAGAGGGGCGATAAGGCGCTTGGTAGAAGCAGCTCTTTTCCCGTACGGCCCTCTGAAGCAGCTCTTCCATATCACCTCCGCCTTCTGCGAGCAGGGCTAGGACTATGGGTTGTAGCTCTGGCAGGTCAGGGAAGGCACCTTGGTTTAATTGAAGGTACGGCTTAATCTCCTCTGGGAAGGAGCTAGGATAAACGTGACTCGCCTCGGGTTCAAGTGTTGGTGCCGCTTTCGGTTCCCCTATGGCGAAGAGGGAGATGGCGAGCGTGGAAAACCCGCCGCCGAATTTGAAAACAATCATCTTATCGCTCTGGGGCAAGATCTCAGGTGTTTCTCCCAACGGCGCATCCGCTTCCAATTTCAAGTAGTACCAGAGAGGCTGGGAGCGATGGGAGGAGGGCAAAAGCACAGAAAAGTCTACTTTTCCTCCTGATTCCACGTGGATTTCCCAGGATGCCTGCTTGCTTATGCGGCTGGTTTGAAAAAACATGTCGTCGCTTATAAAAAGGTTATTCCCCACACAGACGAAGACCTCCCTTTTAGGGGAAACGGTTATCAGGTTTATCTCCCCCTCCAGCGATGCGAGTTCTTGCTCCTCTGCAGATTGGATGCTCACGGCTAATAACCGGCCGGATCTGGTTCCCACTAGAACTTTTTCTTCGTCCAGCGCCACCGCGCAGGTAAGCGGTTCATCGCTGATGAAGAATGGGGAAAGAGACCCCTCTCTATAGATATAAATCCCCTCGCCGCTCAACACCATAATATCCCCTTGGGGAGTTTCCACAAAACCATTCACTTCGGCTTCTCCTGGCTCGGGAAAGCTCATGCGGTAACCAGTTTCCCCGTCTCGGGAAACCCAATATAGTTGGCCATCAAAGTTCAAGCAGAGTATGCCATCCTCTCCTTCTGCCAACAGGGAAGGTGAGCGCAAATCTTGCGCCCCTTTCAGGGTGGCTTTCTTCCACGCCATTCCCCCAATCGGGCTATCCGTCTGCCCGTTTTCTTGCGGCTTAATGTGCAATCCTCGATCAGATCCGGCATAAACCCTGCCGCTTGAACCTACATGAACTAGGGAGAAATTCTCTCCCGTCAAGGGAAAGCTCACTCTGTTTGTCCGGTCCATGCAAGCCAAACCCTGTCTTCCGGCGGCGAAATAAAGAAACCCAGTCAATGGGTTTTCCCACTCGCCGTTACTATCCAAAGCGAAACTTTCCACCGAGATGGGAGAGTTATGAAGAGGCGATAGGTAACGATCGGGGTCGAAGGTATACATCACCCCGGAGCTTAAGAGCATCCACAGCACGCCCCTCTGGTCGGAAACCATCTCTTTTGGCTCTACAGGGAGGGAGAAAGATTCAAAGGCAAGGTTAATTGAAGGTTTTCCCTTAGGTTGGGGAGCCTTCTTCAGGCAACTGATGGGAAAAAATGTCGAAAACAACACGAAAACAAGGAACGCGACAAGAAGCGCACGACAATGAATCGCGATGATTTCTCTATGCTTCATGTTTATATATTACATGATAGATTACATGATGGGCACTTAGAGTGTAAAAGGCGGAAGCTTCTTATTAAGCCTGCCTATTGGTTATATGTGATTATATATGTGCTTATGGAAGCTACTCCCTTCTTTTTATGAACGATTCAATTGCGGGATGCCCATCAGTTATATGTGCTTATGGAACACCGGGTTTTGAAACATGGTTTGGGCGGAAAAGGCTTCGGCGCATTGTCTCACGGTGCGCTGCAGGGTCTACGGCCATTGGTTCGTTGAGAATTGGTTTAGGAGAAAAAGGCTTGGTCGCATCGTTTCCCGCAACCGCGCAAGAAGGCATATCGCTCCATACCTTTTCTTTAAAAATCAGAAGAACCGAAAATCCCGAGAACCACCCCTTTACATCCCTTTATAAATAAGAGTGGCCCTCTTGGCGAATGGCCAGCAAGATAGAGGCTCGCAAAGGAAGTAAATCGCCCCATTGGCTGCTTTTATTATTTAGATTTTTACTTAAGAGAGGAAAAAGATGGGAATTTCGGAGCCTCCGGACTTTCATTGGCCTTCGAATAGAGGCTCGGGTGACTAAAGCATGTTCGAAGAGTTAAGTTATATTTTACTCGCTTTTAAGCTGAGATAGGATCCCTCTCTAACTTTTTTAAGGAAACGCTTTCCTGCAGTTTTCTGTATTTACTCGGAATAAAAAAGGGGCGATGAAGCCCCTTGCATTAAAGGCGAACCTCAGATGTTAATTAATTGCTCTTGACCGAGGATTCTTCCGGTTCCGTTTCGCTCAAGCCCGGTCTGTAGGTGGCTCTTCTTATCTTGTTGAAGACCACGTTCATGGACCGAGTGAATACGTTGGGGTTGAGGTTCTCTATCATCTTAGTCATGAACCTCTGGTTCTTGTTCACCGATTCTGCCACCGCGGAAGCATCCAACTCCTTCATCAGCCTGGTCATGAAATCAGGGTTACGGTTGATAGAGTCCGCGATTACCTTGGGGTCCAGGTTGGCGATGAGCTGGGTCATAAAAGCTCCGTTGGAGTTGATGGCTCTGGCGAGAGCCTTTGGGTCTAGGGAAGATAGCATGCCGGCGGTTAAATCTTCCCTGCCCGCCATCTTGCCGGTTAAGGTTCCGATTTTTCTGAAAAGTTGACTCATTTCTCCTCCCTTCCTTTAATAGCAATCATTATTGACTAACCGTTTAATATCGCAGCCAAATAGCATCGAAATTAATTATATCCCATTCCACTTTGAAAAGATAGAGTAAAAAGGGAAATTTAACTATAGATATTAATATTGAATAATCAGTCATTATAACTATCTTTAGAGGAAATATTTAACCAAGCCCATTTGTTGCCCATTTATTGCCCCTTTTCCCTTCGCGCCCCAGCATTTGAATGCGGGGATTCTTTTGCCATCACCTCGTCAGCTGGGGAACGGAAAAAATATGTCCTTTTAACCAAGCCCATTTGTTGCCCATTTATTGCCCCTTTTCCCTTCGCGCCCCAGCATTTGAATGCGGGGATTCTTTTGCCATCACCTCGTCAGCTGGGGAACGGAAAAATATGTCCTCCAGATTTTTAAGATGAATGAGAAAGGACAATCGACTGTGCATAGTGGAGGAAGATGTCAACAGCTTTAAGGGATGAGTTGAGGCTTTCTCTTTAGCACTGGGAAAGGTTTGAGTTCGCTATCTATTGGGAAAAATTCTTGTTTCCGCTGATGGGAAAAATGGCGCCTTTTAAGTTTTGGCTGTTCAAACGCGATTGCGATATCCCCGATCAAACCATGGCTAAAGGTGATTTATCAATATCAACGTGATTCAACTAGATCTATTGTCCCGGTTTATGATCCCTATTTTCAGTGCTTATGAATGCCTCTCCACAACCGATCTACGAAGAAGTAATAGAACTATCTTCTTTTATTTAAGGTAATTCTTCCCCACATTTATCCAAAACCTCTCGCAACCTAAACATAAAAGACGCTGGGTCCTCTCTCTGCCATACGTTTCTCCCCATGCAAATGCCCGCAGCGCCAGCGGAAAGCGCCCGTTCGATCACTGACATAAGTTCCTCATCGGCCATTTTTTCGCCACCCAGGATAAGCACGGGCAAGGGACAGCTTTCCGTGATGGCTTCCAGCTCTCCTTCCCTGGGGAGCGGCAACTTGATGATATCTGCTCCCAGTTCCGCTGCCGCCCGCGCGGCGATGGCCAGGGCTTCCGCCTCTTCCAGGTTCCCGCTTCCTTTGACGCTGAGCAGTGTTTCCACCAAGAGGGGAACACCCCATCTCGCGCAGCAATCCGCCAGGTGAGAGACGCCTTCGATTAAGGTTCCCTCCATCTCATGTCCGAACTTGATGGTCGCCGCCACTCCATCCGCCCCGTAGAATAATGCGTCCTGCACCGAGGAAATGATGCGGTCACGAAAGTCCCCAGATGTATCCAGCACGGTGAAGCCCCCGCTCAGGCGGAGTATTATTCCTACCTGGCGGTGGATACTTCCCACTCCGTGCCTGAGCATTCCCCGGGTGAGTATTAAAGAATCCGGTTTTCCTGCCACCACCTTCTCTATGATTTTTTCGGGATTAGAGAGGTATCCCATGGCTCCCGCTATGGCGGCGTGGTCCATGGCCACAACCAGCGACTTCCCAACCTCGCCGAGGATGCGTTTGAGCCTTATCTCTTTTCCTGTGGACAACTCAAACCTCCTTATCCGCGCAGGACCAGCCCGACCACTCCTCAATGACATCGTCGTCCAGGGCTAGAACAACCCTGTAACTCCCTGGCAGCAAAGCCATCTCGAAGGCGGAGGGAGCTTCTTCCAAGGGTAAGACCGATGAAATCAAAGGCTTGAGGGTAAGGTCCTTGGAATTTTGAATCGTCACAGCTTGTAAAAAATCTCTCTCGGTGCGGCTTTCGCTACCGGTTATGGTTATCTCCTTGTAATGGATGTGATTGGGGTCAAGCTCTATGGCGGTTCCTTCTGGGTAGGAGGAGAAGATTACCATGGTTCCCAGGTTACGTAGGGAATCCAGCCCTTCGCGCAGGGCGCCGGGACTAGGAGCGGTGACGATGACGATGTCGCATCCCTCCAAGCCCGCATGCTCCTTGAGAGCCTTTCTGATATCTTCTTCCGCCCCAAGGAGAAAGTCCGCACCTAATCTTGCGGCGAGGTCCCTACGCTCAATTGAGGGCTCGCTTACCAGGGTGAGCACACCGTAATATTTACAGATGCCCAGGTGGAGAAGACCCATGGTTCCCGCGCCGATGATAAGCACGCTCTTCTCCGGGGAGAGGTGGGTGCGCATCAGGCTGTGGATGCAATCGGAAAGTGGCTCGGTGAGGGTGGAGAGTATAAAGCCCACGTCTTTCCTGATCTTGAAGACCTGTTTGGAAGGGCAGCACAGATATTCACTCATGCCCCCCAGCACGCGCATGCCAGGCTTGAACATGTTCTCGCACTGGTTGGAGTGGCCGGTTCGGCAGAAATAACATTCCCCGCAACGGTGAAGCAGGTCAAGCACCACGTGATCTCCCATGGAAAAATCAGAGAATACACCCTCGCCCACCTCTTCCACCACCCCGGAGGCCTCATGTCCGGGGACCATAGGGAAAGGCATAAAGACCTCACCTTTGTAGAGCCTTTTTTCCAGAGAGCAGATGCCGCAGGCTTTTATGCGTACCAGCACCTCGCCCCTTGCGGGACGTGGCTTATCCTTTTCCCTGATTGCCACTCTTCCGGGCTCGGACATCTCCAGGTATCTCATCTAAGCGTCCCTGATGCTTACGTCCATAGTAAAATCTTTCTTCAAGATTATCGGATGAAAGCCTCAACATGATAACATACCAATTATTGGCGAAAAAAGGAGGTTTCTGCGGTTAGAGAATAAGATCTGAAGCTCGACTTTTTGGCTGAGCCGCATGTTCAGATGCCTCGCTGGGCGGCGAACATTCTGTTTATTTATAATGGCATCCAAGCTTTGGCCGTTTTCGTTTCTTCCCACCAATTTTTTGACAATT
>JACVIX010000089.1 GCA_015711725.1 Candidatus Geothermincola primus
TGGATGGTCACTCCGCCGATGGGAGGCTCTCCTTCGTCATGTTCCCCATCGCCGTCGAGGTCATTCCACTTGTAGCCGTAGATGCTACCCAGGGGCTCCGTAAGCTCTATCACCTTAATATCCACGTCAACCTCGGAGACAAGTTCCCCGATCAACGCCTTGTTATTGAGCACGTAATCGCCCGCCTGAGTGGCAGTGATGGTCTTATCTACCACCACGGTGAAGGGCGCGTCATCTAGATTTAACGTCCAGGGTCCGCTTAAAGCCGCTGGAGAACCATTGATGGTGACGGAATTGATAGTATAGCCTAATCCGCTAGCCGGGACCAATGTCTCCACATCATGAAGGTTAACTATCCCGTCGCTCCCAGCCGCGGGCTTGTTAAAATCCTCGCGGTAATGAAATTTATGTGTACCGTCAGGATGGTTGCTAATGGTAATCTCGATGAGATTGCTCATGGATGTCACGCTGCTGAGGGGCACTGGCAGAGTGAAGGTGCCCGAGTAGGAATAGACATGGGGCCCACCCGTGGGAATGGTTGAAGGCACCGTGGTGGTTATATTATTGTCCCCTGCGGGAAACCAGGTTGGTCCCCCCGCTTTGTACCAGATGGTGTCGGACACAGCTGTCACGTTGGCCGGCCATTCCCCAGTATTGGTAACGTAAATGTGCCCCGCTATGCTATAGGTATTGGACAACTGAGCTTCCACGGTGATGGTGAAGCTCAAATCATAGGAACTTCCCACCATCATCAGAATTTGGGACTCCTCCGTCGTCTTATTCAGACTGACATTCACGCCCGGCGAGCTGACGCTGGTTATATCCTTGGATATATCAAGACTGGTCACTTGGCGCTCGCCTTTCTTTTCGCCACTTGACTCGCTTACCGCGACGTTTATCTCATTCGCGGCCATGTTGGCGAAATCGTCATTATGCTGAGTAGATCTCTCCCCCAATTGTTTGACTGTCTCCGCCTGTTTCTCCCCTGCCACCTCTGCATCAACCACCTCTGACATTTTGACCTCACCGCTCGAGGAGAGAGCGGGAACCAACGGAACGAAAGTCAAAGCTAACAGGGTGGCGATGGTCATGGCGACCAAGATCTTCTTATAGTTAGAAAATATCTTATCCATCGTCGTTTCCTCCTTTCACATAATGGTCTTCCTTATCCGTACATCTATATGAACAAACAAGCTTTCATTCTAAGCTGTCTGGAAATGAGCCCCTTTGTAGCTTAATAATACTTATCATTTGAATTTAGCTAACTTCTTCGCTACCTTCTTTGCCTTGTATCACAATCTTTGTTTGTCAAAATACTTTTTCTTGATAGTATTATGATATTTAGGTAATATTAATAAAATGATTTAAAACATATAAATAAATATTTTTAGAATACCCTAAATATTTTATCTATCAATTTTCCTTTTCTTTTTAGCAAAAAAGCCGAATTTAGCCTTATTCACATGTCCTTCAGATGAAAACCTCTCCTCCGGCCACTACCCAGCCATACTCGACAACCTAGATCATCCTGCGTCATGGCAGAGCATCAGGCAAAGAAGGTTCAAAGCGCCTTTACATCACAAACTGGAAGAGGAATGGTTGATTCTATATCATTTATACTGGTGAAGAGATCATGCCCGAAAAAAGCGGAAGTAACCGAATTAAACTTGTGGTGGGACTGGGAAATCCTGGAGATCGCTACGCCTTCACACGGCATAACGTCGGTCACTTGGTAATGGAAGAGCTCGCCCGCGACGCGGGCGTCAAGTTCAAATCCAAGCGAGGTTCCGACTTCGCTTTGCTCCATGTGGGGGACGATACCGTAGCCCTGGCTCGCCCCCGCTCATTCATGAACCTTAGCGGGGAGGCGGTCAAGAGGCTAAGGCGGCGTCTCCGCCTGCAACCTCAACAGATCCTGGTAGTCTACGACGACATCGACTTGGAACCGGGGGTGCTGCGCATCAGAAGAAGGGGATCGTCAGGAGGACACCTGGGAATTGAGTCGGTAATTAAACATCTGGGAACAGAGGAATTTCCGCGGGTACGCGTGGGGGTGGGACGCCCTCCCCAAGGAATGGAAGCGGCGAGTTACGTGCTGGAACCCCTTGACGAAAAACAAGCGCAACAACTTCGTGAAAACGCCTCAAAAGCGGCGAAGGCGGTCATGACCATTCTTACTCACGGCATAGATAGGGCCATGAACGAGGTTAATTAAGATGATGGGATATTGCCACTTAGTCAGAAAGTGGAAGTGGGGAAACGGTATGGATAATCACCCGTCCGTTTCTTCCATCAAAGCCCTCTCCCTGACCATGATAGCGTTGTTTGCCCTCACCCTTTCCCTGTGCTTAGTTGGTTGTTGGAAAAGCGCCTCGGAGAAGAGGGCTCGCCAGCTTGTGGAAGACGCTCTCTATCAGATGGAAGGTTCCCGCGAGGCCTTCGAGGACCTGCACGAATTGAACGATAAGATATCCCAGCTGGGGGAGAGGTGGACGAAGCTTGAGGACACCATAGCGGAAGGCCTCTCCCTAGTGGGATTGGTTAATGTGGATATCGAATCGGTGCAGACCAGCTTGGAGAAGGCGGACCTGTATCTTCAAGAGGCCATCTCTCTGAAGGGAACGGGAAAATACGGCGAATACGCGAAGTTGGCGGGAGCCGCAGTGCGCGGGCAACTGGAGGCGCTCCAGACCAACCGTCTACTGGCATCCACCCTCGCCGACCTTCTCTTCATCGTGGAAAAGGCGGAGACAAAGGATCAACTCCAGTATTACACGGACGAGCTTACCCGGCTTTCCCAGAAACTCCGGGAAGAATACGCTAGGGCAGCGGAGATGGCCTCCGAGGCAGACCGTTACTTCGAGGAGAATCATCTTTAAAAACCATCTCCTTTAAGGCCATATATCCCACGGTCTCTTATCTAACATTCAAGAGCGAAAGGGGAAATTCGTCTGTTTTATCTTTTCAGGTAAATGAGAAGCTGCGTGAATATTAGCCTTTATCTCACCTTTTGGAAGCGAAAGGGGAAATTCGTCTGTTTTATCTTTTCAGGTAAATGAGAAGCTGCGTGAATATTAGCCTTTATCTCACCTTTTGGAAGCGAAAGGGGAAATTCTATTTATTACCGTTTCAAGGAATAAGAAGACGTGCGAATAGTTATCCCCACCTCCCCTTTGTATAATTATTTTATGGATAGTAAAGGAAAAGAGACGCGCAAAGGGGGGCTCTTCCTGGTAGGCACCCCTATTGGCAACCTCGAGGATATTACTTTAAGGGCGTTGCGTACCTTGCGAGAAGTCGACTATATAGCCGCGGAAGATACCCGCACCACCCGCAAGTTACTCTCCCACTATAATATCCATACCCCGGTTCTAAGCTACCAGGGTTACAACGAGAAGGATAAATCTTTACAAATTGTAAATATAATTAAGCAAGGAAAAAAGGTGGCTTTGGTCTCCGAGGCGGGAATGCCCGGGCTTTCCGATCCGGGACATCTCGCGGTAAAAGCCTGTCTTGAGGAAGGCTTGTCGGTAACTGTCATCCCCGGCCCCAGCTCTCTTACCGCCGCCATCTCCCTCTCGGGCATGCCTATGCGGAATTTCTTCTTCGCCGGGTTTATACCCTCGAAAAAAGCGGAGCGGCGTAGGCTTCTGGAGAGACTGCGGGAGATGAAGGAAGCTCAGGTGGTCTTCGAATCTCCCCATCGTCTGCGCCGTACCTTGGAGGACATTTCCGAGCTCTATGGAGAGCGGGAGATGGTTCTGGTCAAGGAGCTCACAAAATGGTACGAGGAAGTTCAGAGGGGAAGCGCGAGGGAAGTTCTTGAAGGTCTCTCCGGCGAGAAGTTAAGGGGAGAATATGTTCTCATCATAGGTCCAGCGGAGAAATCCAAGCCCGAGGAAGAACAAGCTTCATTGAGACCGCTGTTGGATGCCGTGGAGGAAAAGGTCCAGGAAGGTCTGACCCTAAGCGAGGCGTGCAGAAAAGTGGCGGAACGCGAGGGAATCTCCCGCCACAGACTTTACAATCTCTATTTAAAGAGGCACAAAGCCAACTAGCCTCTAGTGGAATTGCTTGAGGTAACAACCGGATTTCCTGAGAGAATCGTGGCTTTGGAAACGCCCACGCCGAATAGGACGTAAGATTCACCACGCCGAAGCGGTATTCTTGGAGATGTCGGTGGGTTAAGATAAAATATGGGAGTCGACGTGAATATACTTGCATACAATAGCTAAGTGAAGATATTAAGCAAAATCTGACGGGTATAGAGGTGAGGAATTGGAAAATCCCCTGAGTGTAATAGTTCTCGCCGCAGGGGAAGGGGTAAGGATGAGGTCGGGCCTACCCAAGGTGCTACATCGCTTGTGCGGCAAACCCATGCTCCGTATCCTGCTGGACACCTTGGAAGGACTTTCTCCTCGCCGCCTTTTACTGGTTATTGGGCACGGGGCCGATATGGTAAAAGAGACCATCGGACCGGGGTACGAATATATACTTCAAGAAGAGCAGCTAGGTACTGGGCACGCGGTGATGGTAACGGAGAAATTTCTGGAACCCGACGACGTGAATCTCTTAATCATGGCGGGAGACGTTCCCCTGGTCACCAAGGATACTTTGGAGGGATTCACCCGTTTCTTTCTGGAAAAGAGAGGGGATGCCGCCCTGATCACCATGGAGCCGGAAGATCCCAGCGGATATGGGAGAATATTAAGAGACAGCTCTGGCGAAGTGAGGGGCATCGTAGAGGAAGAAGACGCCTCAAGGGAAGAGATAGCTATAAAGGAAGTCAACGCATCCATATATATCTTTAGGAGAGAGGCACTTTTCCGTTGTCTCCGACATATCGGAAGGGACAATCGCAAGGGGGAGTATTACCTTACCGACGCCATCAGGGAACTGGTAAAGGGAGGGGGAAAGGTGCTGGCTTGGAAATCCACCGATCCCACCGAAGTGCTGGGAATTAACTCTAGGGATCAACTCGCAGAAGCGGTGAGGATTATGCAGAAGCGAATAAACCAGCACTGGATGAGCCAGGGCGTCACCATCGTCGATCCTCGTCAGACCTATATAGAGATGGACGTGCAGATAGAAAGGGACACCATCATCCACCCCTTCACTTTTCTTAAGGGATCCACCAAAATTGGAGAGGCTTGCGAGATCGGTCCTTTCTGCAGGATCCAAAACTCCATCTTAGGAAAGGACGTGGTAGTCGAAGAATCGGTAATTCGGGAATGCGTTATCGACGAGGGCGCGCGTATCGGACCTTATGCCAGCCTCCGGCCTGGCACCCACGTAAGCAGCAGGGCCAAGGTGGGCACCTTCGTGGAATTGAAGAACACGCAGCTGGGCAGGGGCAGCAAAGTCCCTCACTTAAGCTATATGGGGGACGCTCTCATCGGGGAAGACGTGAACATTGGAGCCGGCTCTATAACCTGTAATTATGATGGCGTCTCCAAACATCAGACCGTTATCGAGGACGAGGCTTTTATAGGAAGCGATACCATGTTCATAGCCCCGGTGCGCATCGGAAAGGGAGCAGTAACTGGAGCGGGCTCTGCCATCACCAAGGATGTTCCCCCAGAGTCGCTGGGGGTGGAGAGAGCGGAACAGAGAAACATTAAAGATTGGAGAAAGAGGCGAAGCGGAGAGCAAGGAGGGAAGCGTTGAAGGAGATCACCCGAAAAAAACTGATGATCTTTGCGGGGAGGTCCTACCCTGAACTGGGCAGGGAGATCGCCGGGCACCTCGGTCTGTCTCTTGGTGAGGTGGAGCTGAAGACTTTCAGCAATGGCGAGCTTTACGTGCGTTACGAAGAAAGCGTGAGGGGCGCGGACGCATTCGTGGTGCAGACCTGCTGCAATCCTATCAACGCCAACATCATGGAATTGCTGCTGATGATAGACGCCCTGAAAAGAGCCTCGGCGAAACGCATCTCGGCGGTGATACCCTATTATGGTTACTCCCGTCAGGATAAGAAAACCCTCGCCCGCGAGCCCATCAGCGCTAAACTTATAGCCGATCTGCTTACCGTAGCGGGGGCGGATCGTATCCTCACCATGGATCTTCACGCCGGACAGATACAGGGATTCTTCAACGGTCCGGTAGACCATCTCACCGCTGTGCCTCTCCTAGCCTCCCATATCTCTCGCAAGTTCATGGGCGACCTGGTGATCGTATCGCCCGACGCCGGCAGGGTTAAGATGGCCAAGAAATATTCCGACTACCTCTCAGTGCCCATGGCTATTCTTCACAAGCGGCGTCCATCCCACAACGTGGCGGAGGTCTTGCACGTGATAGGCGAAGTGGAGGGAAAGATCGCTATCCTGGTAGACGATATGATCGACACCGGCGGAACCATGGTCAACTCGGCTAAAGCCCTAAAAGAATATGGAGCGGAAGAGGTATACGCTTGCGCCACCCATGGCATCTTCTCGGGAGACGCGCTGAAAAAGATCGACGACTCCCCCATCCAACAGGTGGTAGTGACCAATACCATACCCATACCCAAGGATATTCCCACCTCTAAGGTGCAGATTCTTTCCATCGCACCCACTTTCGCCAACACCATCGCCAGCGTCTTCAAGGATGAGTCGGTAAGCGAACTCTTCGGGGGGAATAACCAACCCTGAAAGAACCCAACTCGCGCTTAAAACGGGGGCGTAAGGAAAGAGTAAATCTCCCACGTTTATTCTATGCTTTAACCCCTGGTAATTGATACGATTGGGAATGAGCGGGCAATAAAGATATAAAAATTTTTTAAAGAAAACGATGCAGTAGAATAAGGACAAAGACTGGAATTCGCTCCGCATATGGTTTATTATATTTTTTCTGATATCTTATTTAGGCGGAAAATTAGAGGTGAGTTAAGGTGCAGAGGTTGTTGAAGGCCAGCATAAGAAAGGAAACCGGCAAGGAGGCGGCCAGAAGGGTGCGCAAAAATGGCAGAATACCAGGGGTACTCTATGGCCACGGTTTCGAACCCCTCCCTTTGGACTTGGATGGCAAGGAATTCCACACCCTGCTCAGGAAAAAGGGTGGGGCGCATGGACTAGTGGACTTGAAAATAGAGGGCAAGAAGGGCGAAAAACACACCGTGGTGATAAAGGAAGTGCAAAAGCACCCTATCAAGGATCAAATACTCCACGTGGATTTCCAGAAAATCAAAGAGGAGGAAAAGATCCACTCCGAAGTCTCTATACGCTATTTGGGAGAGCCTATCGGAGTCAAAATGGGAGGAATTCTTCAGCACTTCATCTATGACGTTAAGGTGGAATGTCTCCCCAAAGACCTCCCCGAATACATAGAAGTGGACATCTCGAAGCTAAAGTTGCACGACAGCCTGAAGGTCTCAGATCTGCCTCAAATAGATAACGTCCATTATCTGAACAATCCTGACGAGATAATAGTCTCTATCATCGCCAAGAGGATCAAGGTTAAGGGCGTTCTAGCTGAGGAGGAAGCCGCGGCGGAGGCGGAAGCCGCCGAGGAAGAAGTCGCCAGCGAGGTAGCCCAAGGGGAGGAACTAGAAGCCCAAGAACCTAAAGAAAGCGAGTAATCGATAGGCACTGGTCGAGGGGGCAAGAGCGATTCAATCAATCTCCAGACGGACGACCTTTCTATCCTTGGTTATCACGTCATTTTCATATCATAAAGGAGAGTGGCTTCTTCTTCTTCTTCTTCTTCCAGAGGCGCTCATTAGCCTTATTACCACTCCATTTTACGATTTAGTAACATAAACAATTATCCGGGGCGTTTCCCGGAAAAATATCAGAAGGGAAAAACCCTTCTATCCGGTTAGTCTCCCCCCTTCACAGTAAGCCAATTCCTGGTGGTGATCTCCGCCACTTCTTTTAAAGTTACCCCTTTAAGCTCAGCCACGCATTGAGCGATCAACGCTACCCGGGCTGGGAAATTGGGCTTTCCACGGTAAGGATGGGGGGAGAGAAAGGGACAATCGGTTTCCAATAGCAACCTTTCCAGGGGAAGCTGAGCCACCAACTCCCTTAATCTCTTCGCGTTGAGAAAAGTAATCGGCCCGGCAACGGAGATATAACCTCCCATTTCCATACATTCCCGCGCCATGGCTAGATCCCCCGAAAAGCAGTGAAGAACTAGCTTGTCCCTAAAAGGAGCGTATTCCTCAAGAATTTTTATGGTCTCAGCATGGGCATCGCGATCATGAACCACAACCGCCAGCGACATCTCTTTAGCAAGTTCCACATGCCATCGGAAGGAGCGCTCCTGATCCGCCCGAGGGGAACGGTTTCGATAGAAGTCCAGACCAGTCTCGCCTATCCCCACCACCCCTGGGTTACAGGCAAGTTCTCGCAAACGATCCATGGTTCGCCGGTCTACCGTGGAAGCCTCATGGGGATGTATTCCCACGATGGCATCCACCCCCTCAAACTTCTCAGAGTACTCCACCGCTTTGCGGCTTGCCTCCAGGTTTATCCCCACCGCCGCCACCAAATTCACCCCCGCATGGGCGGCATCCCTAAGGTAGATTTCCACCTCTCCTTCTAGCAAATCCAAGTGTGCATGGGTATCGACTAATTCTAATTTCATCTTCATATGACCCTCGCATTGGGGTGGCGGAACGTTATTTATCCGTCTCAATACGGGGAAAGAGAGCGGGACCTTTATTGATTCGACCACCGGGCTCTAGCAATCCCCAGGCGGTGGAGGTAGGCAAGCGGCAGGAGGAGACTGGGCCCTTCCCTCCCAATCGCGTCCACATCTTCTGCGCGGTATCCGGCATGAAAGGCTGAATCATCAAAGCCACCAGTCTAAGGCATTCCAGCTGATTGTAAAGCACTGTGTCCAAGCGACGGGCTTTGCTGGCGTCCTTGTTTAAATCCCAAGCCGCGGTCTCGTCCACATAGCGGTTTACCACTTTCAAAAACGACCATATAGAAGAGAGCGCTTCGTTGAAGGATAAATTTTGAAAATGGGTCTCCACCTCCCGAAACGTCCTCTTCGAAGTCTCCTCCAGGACCTGGTCGTCCCCAGCCATCTCGCTAGGCTCGGGAATTATCCCTCCGCGGTAACGTTCCACCATAGCCAGAACCCTACTCACCAGATTTCCCAGATCGTTGGCGAGCTCGGAATTATAGCGGCCCACCAGGGTCTCCCGGGAGAAATTTCCATCATAACCGAAGGAAAATTCCCGCATGAAATAGTAACGGTAGGCGTCCACCCCAAACTCATCCAACAGCACATGGGGACTGATGGCGTTGCCCTTGGACTTGGACATCTTCTCCCCTTCCACCGTGAGCCAGCCATGGGCATATATATGGCCAGGCAAAGGTAACCCTGCTGCCATCAACATGGCTGGCCAGATAATGGCATGAAAACGTAGAATCTCTTTCCCTACCAGGTGCCAATCGGCTGGCCAGATACTTTCGAATCTGGCTTGGTCCACGCCGTAATCGATGGCGCTCACGTAGTTGAGCAGGGCGTCAAACCAGACATACATCACCTGTGAGTTGTCGAAGGGAAGGGGAATGCCCCAGCTAAGGTTCTTCCTGCTGATGGATTGATCGGTCAAGCCCTGCTTGATAAAACTGATCACCTCATTGCGACGCATCTCTGGCTGGACGAAATCGGGGTTGTTCAGGATATGTTCCAGCACCCGATCCCCATAAGCGGAAAGCTTGAAAAAGTAGTTCTCCTCCTGCAACATATCCACTTCCCTGCCGCACTGGGGGCATTTCCCCTCTACCAGCTGGGAAGGTAGCCAGAATGATTCGTCCGGCACGCAGTACCAACCCTCATAAACATCTAGGTAAATATCTCCTTGGTCATACAGTTTTTGAATGAATTCCTGAGCTACGCGCATATGCCTTGGGTCAGTGGTGCGAATGAAGAAATCGTTGGAGATATTCAATCTTTTCCACACTTCGGTGAAGTGGGTGACCATCTGATCCGCCCACTCTTGGGGGGTGACTCCCGCTTTCTCCGCCGCTCGCGCCACATGTTGACCGTGCTCATCGGTCCCGGTGAGAAAGAAAACCCTCTCCCCCTTTAGCCGATGATAACGGGCTAGAACGTCAGCCGCCACCGTTGTATAGGCGGTACCGATGTGAGGCAGATCATTAACGTAATATATGGGCGTGGTTATGTAAAAAGCTTTTTCCATTTTTTACACCCTGCAAATATATCTCCAACGCTGTTGACATGATCAACTAAAACAACATATAATCGCACTTGCTCGGTTGTCAAGTGCGTAACCCAATCGTGAGCTTTCCGTAATGGGGTAACAGGTGAGGGTAGCGATGGAAGATAGGGGGATAATCAGAAAAATAGACCAGCTAGGGCGAATAGTGATTCCCATCGAGTACCGCAAGAACCTAAATCTCCAGCCCCGTGACACCATCAAGATGACCATGGTGGACAACCATATCGTCATAGATAAGTACAGCGAGAGATGCATCTTCTGCGGTAACAAGAATAAACTGAGGGAATACCGGGGGAAACAGATCTGTCCCAAATGCGCCGCCGAGTTAAAAAAGAAAGTCTAGAATGCCCTTAGATTGGAATTAACGAAGCATTTAAAGTTTCCCAGCGCGTCCAGAAACTTGAATCGCCCCCAAATCCAAACGTCCCTCCAGCCAATTAGTTATTCTCTCATCTCTATATCGATGTGATAACCAGGTTCGAAGTACTTGTCATATTTTCTGTTAATCCTTTCATTCGGTTACCTCCTCTTATTGCTTTTACCCATACGAGCAAACAGATGATGCCTACTTTATGTTTATGAGCTTGGCCAGTGTCCTCCACGAATCTTCGCCTTGAGGAACCCAGCGGAAAGCGGAAAAGTATATCACAAAAGCCCTCTTATCCCGCCATACAGTTTAGCGAAGTCATCCAAGTTAAGCCTCTCCGCCCGCTCCGAGGGATTCCATCCCAGCTCTTCCATAATCCGCGCTATCTCTTTTCCGTTTATAGAAGGATAAAGGGAGGATAGGGAGTTGGACAGAGTTTTTCTTCGCTGGGCAAAGGCAGCGTCGATGAACCGGAAAAATTCCTCGGGATCGTCCACCCGCACCGGCGTTTCTTTTCTTTTCTCTAGTTTGAGCATCACAGAGTGAATCTTGGGGGGAGGGAGGAAAACCGATGGCGGAAGTTGGATAATCCGTCGGATTTCACAGTAGTAGTTTAGTTTGACGGTAGTGGCCCCATAGCTCTTGCTTCCAGGCGGGGACAGATAGCGATCCGCCAGTTCCTTCTGGACGGTTACGACCAAGCTGGTGAGCCCAGGTAGCTCCAGAAGAAGTTTCAAGAGTAGAGGGGTGGCGATATTATACGGGAGATTAGAGATAACTTTGAGAGGTTCCTCGGGAGGGATAATCTCTGAAAAATTGAGCTTCATCGCGTCTCCATGGATAAGGATTAGATTGGGGGGCTCATCGAGGTAATCCCTCAAGAGGGAGAAGAGCCTATCGTCCATCTCCACCGCCCATACTTTACCCGCCAACCTGATAAGTTCCTCAGTAAGGGTACCTATACCTGCCCCTACCTCTAGAACCATATCCTCTGGCCGCAGATCAGCCGCCTTTATCATGATGGAAAGCAGGTTGCCGTCTACAAGGAAATGCTGGCCCAGGCGGCGGGTAAGCTTGATATTCTTTCTACCCAGCAACTCGCGTATCATCGTGGGCTTGGTCAGTTCTCCCATCGCCTACTATCCTTTATCGCGCCTGCTCCCCGAAAATGACGGATTGCGTGATTGCTCGTTATCCCTTTTATTCCTGCTTACCTATCCTTTAATATTTTCATTGTGTTACCATGTCCATATGGACCAACATTGCATAAAGGAAAACTCACAAGAACGCTCAAAACCCCGAGCGGCAAAACTGCGCTATCGCTCAAATCCTTCACCCGGCCCCGCCTCAAAGTAATTATTACAGCATGTCATTTCATATAATTGGATTGACACCTTTAACTATTATAAACTGTTTACTATGATCTAGGTGAGCTCGCTGGGAATGAAGAGCTATGGAAAAGGATTTGCACAAGACATTGACCATTGAGGCTCCCGCAAAAATCAATCTTTTCCTGCAGGTGGGACCTTTGCGAGAAGACGGTTACCATCAGGTGCGCACGGTGTTGCAAACC
Organism: Candidatus Geothermincola primus; assembly: GCA_015711725.1. Lineage (GTDB taxonomy): Bacteria > Actinomycetota > Geothermincolia > Geothermincolales > Geothermincolaceae > Geothermincola > Geothermincola primus. The sequence continues at coordinate 12,118 of JACVIX010000089.1, forward strand.
ATCGAATTGTTCGACCTGCTGAGTTTCGAGATCACCGACAGCACCGACCCCCCGCTACTTAGGTCCGATAGCGGAGAAAGGCTAGGCAACCAGAACCTGGTATACAGGGCGGTGAGCGTATTTCATGAGAGAAAAGGGGTGACCGTCGATGGATTGCGCATAACCCTCTCCAAAAATATCCCAATAGCAGCGGGTTTGGGCGGGGGGAGCTCCGACGCTGCCGCCACCCTCATTGCTCTCAACCGGCTCTTTGGTTCCCCCTACTCCAGGGAAGAACTCGCCATTCTTGCCACGGAGCTGGGAAGCGACGTGCCCTTCTTCCTTTATGGTGGAACGGTTATGGCGGAGGGGAGAGGAGAGGTAATCACGCCGCTTCCTCCCGCTCCTCCCTTCCACGTTTTACTGGCGAACCCGGGCAAAGGCCTCTCCACTGCCGCCGTCTACAATCAATTCGACAAAATGAATAAGGGCGTCTTCGCCGAGGCAGATTTCCAAAGGTTTATCCGTCTACTGAGAAAGGGCGACGCCGGGAAAATCAGGGCTCATCTACACAATGACCTACAGGAAAGCGCCATCTTCCTGGAGAAAGAGATAGGAAGATTAGCTTCCCTCATGAAGAAGGAAAGTGAGAGACTGGGCATTGAGGGGAAAGGATCGGGAATACTGATGAGCGGGAGCGGTCCTACCCTCTTTCTTCTGCTAGACAAAGAGGATCAAGGTCAGGAAATGGTGGCGGCTTTGAGGAATCGGGTTCCCCTGATCAAATTGACCCGCTTCAGGAGGCAAGGGCCAAAAATTATCGGAGGCTAGAATCCGCGTCAAAGCTGGCAGCGTTCAAAGCCAATTCGCCTCTGAAAGCGGCTTTCTATGATAATCCAATGTCGGTCGATCGACATACTGTCAAACCAAGGGTAGCGGAAACAAAGGTAAAATCCATCGTCCGCAAGGTACCGATAAAACGCAATATTTAAATGTATTACAACGGGTGACTTTATATTCCAAAACCGAGGTTTCCTTATAACTGGCACAGCTTACAAAGCGCTGGGGAAAAATTCTGCCTATTTCTTCCTGCAAAATCGCCCTTCTTGCTTTGCGTCAGTATTCTCGCTGGGGCACGAATGCAGCGCCAGATTTAATAAATAATCACATTGAATTACTCAAACTTACCGAAATATAGGTACCAAACCCTTCCCGGCATAAGAAAGACAATTTCACGTAATTTACTTATAAGGTTAAAAAATTTATTGAATTAATATATACTTATTTAATGTGAAGGGTGTGGCCTTGCTAACGGAGGCGAGAGTGGTAATTACCAAAGTCACCGTCCGCGAAATTGAGATGAATATGGTCAAGGGGCTGGCAAGCATTGTTTTTGACGACTGCTTCGTGGTGCACGAACTGCGCGTGGTCGACGGCGACCGGGGATTTTTCGTGGCGATGCCCTCCAGGAAGCTCCCCAATGGGGAGTTCAAGGATATAGCCCACCCCCTCAACTCCGAAGTACGTGAGATGATCCAGGAAGCGGTGCTCAACGCCTTCTTTAAAATGAAAAAAGAGAAGGAA
>JACVIX010000090.1 GCA_015711725.1 Candidatus Geothermincola primus
ATCTTTCTGATTGTGTACGTTCCGTGGTTCCACCGTATCTTTCATACCGCCCCCCTTAACGTGTGGGACTGGCTCTTTTTGGCCGCCTTCGTTCCCCTGCTCCTGGTGGCGGATGAGATACGCAAGTATTTCATAAGAAGAAGTCGAATGAAATGAATAATACGGCGTTTTAACATAATTTAAGGCAATGAAATAAAGAGGTGTTGAGATTTCATAGGATACCGGAAGACAAGATACGCAAGTATTTCATAAGAAGAAGTCGAATTAAATGAATAATACGGCGTTTTAACATAATTTAAGGCAATGAAATAAAGAGGTGTTGAGATTTCATAGGATACCGGAAGACAAGATACGCAAGTTTTTCGTAAGGAGAACCAGTAGGATAAGATGAGTGATATTACGTTTTTAAAATTAATATTTAAAGCTTTGTCATGTTGGGGCCGTGAGATTTAACAGGAAAGTTTGAGATAAGATAATGTTATGCCAAGGATTAATGAATGACGTTTTATGCGATAGCTAGCTGGGGGTGTTTGCTTTGTACAAAATGCACGTGGTAATAGGCGGATGCGGTAGGGTGGGCAGGTATCTAGCTCAAATGCTCAGCTATGAAGGCCATTCTATTAGTATCATCGACCGGGACGAGCTCTCTTTCGAGGGGTTAAGACCCGATTTCGGGGGCACTAAAGTGGTAGGAGTGGTCTTTGACAGGGAAGCACTGGAGATGGCGGGTATCGAGCGGGCAGACGCTTATGTGGCGGTCACCAGCGGTGACAATAGCAACATCGTTAGCGCCCGCATCGCTAAGGAGCACTATCGGGTCCCCCGGGTCTTCGCTCGTATATATGACCCCCGTCGCGCAGAGATCTATCAAAATTTCGGCATTCCTACCGTGGCCAGCGTTAGCTGGGCAAGCTCTCGCCTGCTCAACTTGATATCCCACCCAGAACTGCACAGCGACTACCAATTTGGCAATGGAGAGGTGGAACTCATCGAGCTCGCTCTCCCCCTCGCTATGGTAGGTCGAAGGGTACGGGAATTAGAGGTGCCTGGGGAAATCAAGGTGTCCTCCATAGTTCGAGGACATCGCGCTTTTATCCCTTTGCCGGACACCGAATTCGATAGTCAAGACCGGCTATACATCTCAGTGGCCCGGGAGAGCCTAGGCAAACTGGAGCGTCTGCTGGGCATGAAGTAAGGGGGGAGAGATGAACGTATTGATAGTTGGAGGCGGAAAGTCCGGGAGTTTCTTGGCTGAAAAACTTAACGAAAAACATCGCGTCACCGTTGTTGAATCAAAGATAGAACGGGTGAAGATTCTACAAAAGAAGCTCCCCCACATGACCGTCATTCACGGGGATGGCTGCGAGCCTAGCATATTGGAGAAAGCGGGAGTGGCTCGCTCGGACCTAGTGGCGGCGCTCACTGGGGATGACGAGGATAACCTGGTGATATCCTTTCTATCTAAATTCCAGAACCGGGTTCCCTTGGTGTTCGCCCGCATCAATCATCCCAGAAATGAGTGGCTGTTCAATAAGAGCTGGGGGGTGGACGTGGCGGTCTCCTCCACCTCCATCATCGCCAGTTTGGTGGAGGAGGAAATCAGCCTTGGGGATATAGTCAGCCTGCTGAAGCTACAGGCGGAAAACCTGGAGATCGAGGAGGTTACCCTCCCCCCAGAAGCGGAATCGGTGGGCAAGACCTTGAGCCAACTGAACTTCCCCCCCCGAACCCTGATCATGGCGGTTATCTCCGGTAGGGAGGTGAAGATCCCCAGGGGAAACACTCAACTCCATGCGGGAGATAAGCTTTTGCTCCTCTCCGACTTGGAGCTGAAGCGCCAGGTGGAGGAGACGCTAGGCATTTAACCCCATTTATTCTTTCAATAAAAGGCTCACGCTTTTCTACCCAAGGCAAAACTCTTGATCTTGCTATCTTAGCTCTCGTTGAAACTCCACGAGAAGCCTTAGTTTACAAAACCATCTCCTGGTTATACTCACCGCTTCCTTATCTTCGCATTTCTAGCTCAGCTTGGTTTAAAGTGGATTTTGCAGATACGAATCCCAGGACAGTAGGCTAAAAACAGCGGAAACCCTACTTTGGAAAAGATTTCTTACTTCTCCATCCTTGACTTAACGGAGTATTATTATGTTAATTCCCTGTTGTGTTCATATGGCTCGCTTGACTTTCTTTCTATTGGCAATCCAAGCTGATGGTTATCTAAGATTATCTATAGCCGATTGCCCCATAGTGCCTACGATAAAAGATCGCGCCGGTAATTACCCGATCTTCCCTCCTCCGGGCAAGCCTTCCTCCATTTCATTATCTTTGAAAAGTTAACTACTGATCCTCGGTGAGGAAGGAGATCACCTCTTCCGCCACTTTTTCGGGGAATTGCCCGAAGAAGCCGTGCCCCCCTCCTGGGAAGACTACCAAGCGAGCGCGGGAGATATTATCCGCCAGAATCCGTGAGTTCTCCGGCGGGATGAGGATATCTCGATCACCGGTGAGCACCAGCGTGGGAGACTTGATCTCCGGAAGCCGGGAAAAACTACGCCACTTGGTGATGGCCTGTAGCTGCTGAAAGAAAGAATGGGCGGGCATAGGAGCGACGAGGTACCTCGCCAGGAACTCCTCCATCTTCTCGGGATGTTCTTCCATATACTCCTGAGGAAAGAGCAAGGGAAGAGTTGCCCTGCCTATATCCTCAACCGAGAGCCCCTCTCGGGGCGCTCCCAAAATGGAGTAAATTTCCGGCGCCGCCAACACCTGCTCATGGCCCCCGCAATTGGTGCAACAAAGTACCAGTTTCTCCACGATTTCCGGGTAAGCGATGGCCAGCTCCTGGGCGATCATCCCCCCCATGGAGACGCCCAATACATGCGCTTTATCCATCCCCAGCTCCTTTAAGAGTCCCACTACGTCGGAGGCCATCAGGGCTATGGTGAATTCCCCCTTGGGTTTGTCCGTCCTGCCCGCTCCACGGTTATCGAAGACGACCACTTTAAACTTCTTCTGGAAAGCTTCCAGCATAGCCGGTTCCCACCAATCTTTGTTGGCGGAAAGACCCATGATTAAAACCAGGGGAAATCCCTCTCCCTCCACCTCGTAATAGATGTCGATATCGTTTATCCGCGCTTTGGGCATCCTCGCCACCTCCGTACCACGATTTTTAAGACCTCTCGCCACCTTTGGATGAAAACATCGATAGATTTTCTTCGCATTGTAATAATTTTTCAAAGTTTATCCAGTCATATGAACGATAACCATCGCGCGCCCTTCCTCTCAAACCGCCGATATCTTCTCCGCGTTTTATTCTGACAGAAACTTTAAAATATCCCTGGTGGCTTTCTCGGTTATCTGGCCAAATATGCCGTGGCCCACTCCAGGATAGATTATCAGCTGAGCGCGGGGAATCTTCTCCGCCAGCGTCCTTGCATCCTCGGCGGGAACGAGCACGTCCTGGTCCCCGGTGATCACCAGCGTGGGACACTCTATCCGTGGCAGGCGGGAGAGGCTCTCCCATTCCAAGACCGCCTCCATCTGCCAAGCCCATCCGTGCTCAGGCGGTGGCATGGTCTGATAGACCTTTACAAACTCCTCCACTCTCTCCGGGTGCTCCTCAATAAATTGAGGAGGATAGAGCAGCCGGATGTATTCTCTAGCTAGTTCCTCCAAGGACACTCCCTCTTTTTGAGCAGCCAGCACCCCGAAGACCTCCGGGCGGTCCAAGGCTTGCTGTCGCCCACCGGCATTTGTGCAGACCAGCACCAGTTTTTCAACCTTATAAGGATAGCTGAGCGCGAACTCTTGGGCGACCATCCCCCCCATGGAAATCCCCAGCATGTGCGCTTTTTCTATCCCAAGATATTCCATCAATCCTCTGGTATCATTGGCAGCTAGAGGTATGGTGTATCTTTCATCGGTCCTATCTGACCTGCCTGCCCCCCGATTGTCGAATGTGACCACCAGGTAACTTTCCGCCAGCATGGAGAGCATCTGCGCATCCCACCAGTCGCTGTTGGCTCCTAAACCCATGATCAAAACTAGGGGGAATCCCTGACCATATTTCCGGTAAAATATCTTCACCCCATCAACAAGAGCATATGGCATCACGCACCTCCATCAGGCATTCAGTTCTCGCCTTAAATATCTAAAACTCGTGATGGCACTCGCAGAAGATATAGCCACGTAAACAACGTAAAGAGGAGTCTTATGTTCCTCCAGCCTTCCCAACTAAAACGCGATAGAAAAATCCGATTTGTGGAGCCCGTCTTAAAGCCATTAACTCCCAACCCATATCCCATTCAGCGCTATATCCGAGAGCGGACTGACGAATAGATCCAGGGGCATTCCAATTTTCGCGTCATTAGTGTTTCTTCTCCGCCTGCTCGGCGAAGATCTCCGTGAGACCAGAGGTATCTCCCCGCCATACTCCATGATCCTGAAACGCCCCCACGTAGAGGCTCATATCCTCTCCGTCAAAGGCGATGGCGGTTATATCCAGTTCTTTTATCCGCCCTGAGGAGTCCACCCATTCGTTTCCATCATAAACCCATACGCCATATTCGGTACCCGCGAAGAGTATGCCCCGAACTTGATCATAGTAAAGGCAGAGGGCTGAGGAAGTGAAGGTTTTTTCGGTCACTCTCCTCCAATCCTGTCCATGGCCATACCATATACCGTCATGCTCCGTTCCCGCATAGATATACATGCTATCTCCATCCCCGGTTAAAGACTTTACCTTCTTTCCCTTCAATGTCTCCCCATAACGAATCCATATCTGGCCAGCGTAAGCCCATAACCCGTCGTCGGTACCGGCAAGCAGCATATCCTGGGGCTCCCAGAAATATAGTCGATAGATCCTCATCACCGGCAGCTCTCCCAAACTCCTCCAGGTCTCCCCCTCCAACATCCAGACTTCCCGATTTGACCCCGAGTATAGGCGACTCTGCCCCACGTTCAACGCTAAGGTATAGGAATCGTCCGGGCAAGAGGTATCCTCCCAACCGCCATTCTTGTATCGCCAGACGCCTCTCTCTCCCGCCCCCGCATAGAGCGGGATTCCTCGCCCTCCTTCGATCAGGAAAAAGACGGTCGCGTCATCTAGCTCGTCACCTAACTTTGCCCATTTTGTCCCATCATAACACCATATACCCCGCTGATTGGTTCCCACATAAAGAGAGCCCTCTGACTGGGAAAACACAAGGGAGTTCACCTCGACTTTCTCCAGACCACCCCCCAAACGTTCCCAGTTGATTAATCCCACGCTCTCCTTAGCGCACCCGGAAAAAGCGAGGATAAGAAGGATAAACCAGAGGAGAAGAACTAATCCCCATCTAGACCTCCCGAAGTGGGACTTTAATGCTCTTTTCACGAGCAGACTAGAGTTTAAGCGGCTCAACAACTATCCTCCCATGAGTACGATGGAGCGATTCTTGATTATCTTACCAACAATCCTTGAGACAGTTCAAATCCAAGAGTCTCGCTAAGGGGTCCAGCCAAGATACCTTCGTTATCGCGGTCAATCTTTTACAAATCCACATCCTAAAGTTGCACACGGAAAAGTATGACGAGTAAGCAGTCGACGAAAAAAATAAATTAATGGGCAGCGTTATTAATGGGCAGCGTTACTGGATAAATCGGATAAGGGAATTTATCATGGGAGAAAAACCTACAACCGCTTCCCGCTTCTGGTTGCCGCGCTCTTGCAAATGCCAACATGATCGATTGATTTTATCCAATTCTGTAATTCTACAGGGGGTTAACTAAATAATGCCTGAGAATCACAAATTGTATTACTTGCTGGCTTTCGCATTTTTATATTTAAGGATCGCTAAATACTTATTCTAAATAAAGATGCGAAAGATAACAACTGAGAGCAATCGCTATATAAGGGAGACGAAGTTTCCGCAAAAAAAAATTTTCTGTGCTCTTGACAAGATGGGAAAAACATATAATATATTGTCTGATGGTCGGCTGTCAGACAATTTTTCACCAGGCACAAGTTGTTCTTTTGTTGGGAAAACATAGTATTTCCCTCAAGGGGTTATTTATATTTTATATTTTGCCCGCGATTTTGATAGTTTTCGCGGAAGGCCATGCGGCCAAGAAATAGTTAAAGGAGAAGAGGAAAAGCAATCGGCCGCGAGGCCCTTTTAAAGGGAATGGCTATGTAAATAGAGATTATGAATAAATTTCAGCAATGTTCTGATCGACCGCGAATTACTTATTAAAGGAATGGCTATGCAGCCCATAGATAGAATCGAAAAGATTGATAAAGGGATAACCGTCTCGGAAAAGGTTTATTCCCAGCTTAAGAAATTGATAAACTCTGGACAGTTTCAGCCGGGAGATTTACTCCCAGCCCAAGGGAGAATCGCTAAGCAGATGGGCGTAAGCCGAGCCACCATGCGGGAAGCCTTGATAGGTTTGGAGGCAACCGGGCTCATCGAAAAACTGCCTAATGGTAGATATCGGGTGCCCCTGGCAAAGGTACTTACTCCCACAGATATAAAAGGGTTGGTCCGTAAAGACCCCCGGACCGTCTGGGAGATATTGGAAACGGGCAACGCCTTGATGACGGACGCGTGCAGACTGGCAGCGGAACGAGCCACCGAGGCCGATCTCAACGGTTTGGAAAAAGTCATCTCCCAACTGAGGAAGGCTAAGGATAATGGGGAACGCTTCAAGGCTTACTTCAATCGTTGTTATATCGATTTCTACCGGCGGATCTGCGCGGCAACCAAAAACTCGATTTATATCTACATCATGCAATACCTTTCCCGGATACTGGAAGAGGTCTTACCTTACCCCGAAAGTCTGTTGGAGCACGTACCCGAGGCGCCCCAGGTGGTATTCGAAAATCTCCAGAGCGTATATAAGGCTTTGAAAAATCGTAACGCCGCTGAGGCATCCCGCTGTATGAAGGATCATTTGGCCTATGTGCATAGCAGATTCGAGGAGATAACTAGGTCCCTTGAGGCTGATTCAGGCGCTCGTTACTGGGAGAAAGAGATAGACTACAGAATCATATCCTATTTTGACGTGATGTGAACTCGATTGCCGATTGGATGGATATATCTGTTTAAGCAACCATACTAAGCGGAGTGGACTGGCAAGAGGTAACCTGATGTTTGAGGAGAGGTGTCAAGGTAGACTAATGGGAGTAGTAGAGAAGAAAGTAAGCAAGATGGATTTTCTCGTTGGTCAGTGAGAGTGAAATGCTCATATAGGGTGGAAGCCCAAGATGCCCAGTGACAGCGAAAGGCTCATATAGGGTGGAAGCCCAAGATGCCCAGTGACAGCGAAAGGCTCATATAGGGTGGAAGCCCAAGATGCCGGTTAAAAGAAAGGGTGGTGGCCATGAACTATCAGGAGCTTTTTCCCTTCCCCCAAGAGAGATGCGAGGAGGCGGATATCTCCTTGGCGCACACGGTACACCAGTGGGGAGAGGCAGAACTGGCGAGTAAACGTTTGGAGTTGAAGGAAGATTATAGTAGGCTCATAGAACCCGCCATGCGAAAACTACTGGTGGACATCGGATTACAGAAGATCCTTTGGCCGGAGTCCTTCGGTGGAAGCGCTCAGAACGCCCCAGAAATAGCTCTCCCTTTAACCTTAGCATTGGAGCAGATAGGTTGGGCGGATGTGGGAATAGGATACGTCTTCGCGAGCACTTTCGCCCTTTGCACCACCTTCGCCATGGAGGGAAACGTTCAGGAAAAGCTCGTCCAGGCTTACGCGCCTCTTTTCTGTCAATCGGGCCAGCCGGTAATTGGCGCTTTGATACTACCTTCCCTGAAGGGGAAGGACTCACAAGATGGCCCTAGCTTCCGGGGAAAGGCCCTGCAGGCCCGCGCCAATCAGGATAAGCAGGCTTGGACGATAGAGGGCAGGAACATGCGGCCTTTCAACTCGGGGTCCAACGCTCAGCTCTTCGGGGTACTTTGCGGAATAGACGGCGAAAGCGACCCCGCCTTCTTCGTAGTGTCGGGGGATGCCGCGGGGATAAAGCGAAAGGATGTCTTCCTCAAGACTGGCCTGGCGGCAAGCCTCAACAGCGACGTGGATTTCGATAAAGTTATAGTTCCTCCGGAAAACTTGGTCTTCCGGGGTCTACAACCTTTCCGGGCTATGCTCTCCTGGCTTTATTTGGGAATTAGCGCCACCACGGTGGGCTCCCTCTTCGCTGCCTATGATATTTTGAAAGAATGGGGGGATAACCGGGTTATAAAGGGTAGGGGTCAGGTCTTCAAGGAGAACCCCCTTACTGCCGCGCTGATGGCGGAGATCGCCATGGATATTCTCACCTCTCGCATGCTTCTTTATCAGCTGGCCCAGATGCTGGCTCAGCCCGAAGTATACGGGGGAGCCGGGGAGGAGAAGGTCTTCATACCAGCTCTGTGTTTAGCGACCTACATCACCCACGCGGGAGAAAAAGCCATCAACAGCACCATGGAACTGATGGCTTCGGCTGGATACGCTAAAGAATGGCAGTTGGAGAGATACTGGAGGGACGTAAAGACTTTGCAGATTCACTTAGGCAATCGGGAATTGAACAAAATGGAGATAGCTCGATATTTCTACGACTGCAAGAATCTGGAGGGAGGGATCTGAGATGCGCACCATAGACGATTTCACCCGCCCTAAAGAATACCTCTCCCCCCTCGACGAATATCTGGGAAGGATCGTGAGGGAATGGGCGGAGAAGGAAGTTATCCCTTATCGCAGAAAGTTCGACGAGGATTGGAAGGACCATCACATCATCGAGCCTGCCTTCCGCAAGCTTATGGGTGAGATGGGTATGCAGAGGGTCCTCTTCCCGGAAGATTTAGGGGGATGGGGACTGGGTCATTCCAACTACTTGGGAACCGCCGCTTACCGATTGTTCGAGGAGATATCTCGTGCTGACTCCGCTATGGGAGTGGCCTTCGGAGTTGTCTTCTGGCCCCTCATCCTCATCTGCTGCGAGCCCCATGTCAACCGCCGTCTCTGCGAAGAATTCGCCCCAATGTTCTGTGAGACCAAAGAGGCCGTATTCGCCGCCAACGCCATGACCGAGCCTCAAGGTGGCTCCGATATCGAGAACCTTGACGTGCTGGGAGGCAGCACCATCCAGACCACCGCGGTGTTGGACGGAGACGAGTGGGTAATCAACGGCCATAAACTCTGGCCCACTAATAGCGGAGGTGCCGCTTCCCTCTTTAGCGTGGTTTGTACAACCAATCCAGGATCACGCGATTTAAAAGATTTCGCCGTCATCTTCGTGCCCGCCAATACTCCTGGCTGCACTCAGGGTAGTCCTTATGAGAAGGCAGGCATGGCGGCGGATAAGAACGGCGACATCTGGTTTGAGAACGTGCGGGTTCCCTCCTGGTATAGGGCTTTCGGGCCGGGAGAGGATTTCGTCTATTTTCTGGAGATGGTCTCTCTAGGTAATATGGGCAGCATCTCCTTTGTAAGCGGCTCCATGCTCAACGTATACGAAAAGTTGCAGGAGTTCGTGAACACGCAATATTTCCGGGGAAAGCCTCTTAAGGAACACGACGCCGTCGCTGGAGTTCTGGCCGATTTCGCCCGGGACCTTGAGGTCATCAGAATCATAGGGTATCAATGCGCCCGGATGCTGGATCGACCCGATATCTACGGACCTCGCTGGAGCCATGAAAACGTGGCCAAAGCCCGCGCCTACAAATACTTCGCTTGCGATAAAGCGGTGGAGAATCTGGGCAGGGTTATGAATCTCTTGGAGACTTATGGCAGCGACCGGGATTGGGATATCGAGAAACACTGGCGGGATTTGAAGATAGTGCAGCTCTGGCTGGGGGGCAAGCAGTTGGCTCAGATGGAAGTGGCCCGTTGGTTCTTCGAATGCGAGACCCTTTAGGTGACAAGTGAGGGGGTGCATTATGGAAGAGCTTACCGAAAAGCCAGGTATAATCGAAGCCGCCCAAAGGGTGCTGCGGGAGTTACTCAAGTCACCCAGGTTCAAAGCCAGCGTCAAGGTGGTCTTGAACTCCATCGACCCGGAGTCCTCCCCCCAGCTAGTGAGAACCTTTCTCTGGGAGGACGTGGACATATTCTTAGACTTACTGGGAGTATTTCCGGAGCTAATCAACGCGTTCATCCTGGGGTTTAAGGAACTGGTGATCCAGCTCCGCAACTTCCCCCCGGAAATCCTGGCGGGATTCATCTCCCAGATCATGGAGAATGTGGATGGCCAAGCTCTGGGTCAGTTCCTAGGAGAGCTCACCCGTACCTTTAAGCAACTAAAAGAGATGGAAGATTCGCCCATACCGGAGGCTTTTTTCTCCCTAAAAGGTCGGATGGGAGAGGGTCTGGAAGAATTCTCCAAGGAGGTCTATAGACCCGCCATTCGCTCCCTTCTGTCCACCCAGAGGCGGGAAGGCTAGGAAAACCGGAGGTGTGAAAAGTGGGCGAGAGTAGAATTACGACCATGGACCAGGTAGGAATGATCACCCGGGTGCTTCGTGAACTCCTAAAAACTCCCGCATTCAAGGAGCTGGTAAGGATACGCATCACCGAATCGGAGCCAGAGACCGCGAGGGAACTGGCCAAGACCTTTCTCTGGGAGGACGTGGATTTCTCCCTCAGCCTGTTGGGTTCCTCACCCCATGCTCTCAATTTCCTGGGGAAACTCGTCGAAGAAGTGGGAAGGCAACTGGTCAACTTCCCCACTCACGTCCTCAAGGACTTCCTCTCCCAGATGGGAGAAAAGGTGGACCGAGAGACCTTCCAGGCGCTTCCACAAACCTATGCCCCTTTAGTGGAAGAACTATTCTGGGAAGATTTGGAAACGCAGAGGGTCACCCGAGAGAAAGCCACCGACGCTCTGAACGCTCTACTCCGAGCTTGCGCGACAGCGCTGGAGCGCATGGAGGAGGGAAGAAAAGAAGCTCCTTCCCGGGGAAAAGGCCTGGACATAGATGCCTTAGCCCGCTTGATCAATGCCTCTTCTATCTGGATAGGAGAAGCGCTATCGCGGAGACCTACCCTGATACGGGAGTTGCTGGAGCGCTTGGATGGCAAGGCAATGCGCGACGCTATCGGAACTCTCATCGGAACGGCGTTAGACCTAAAGGTCCTCCTCACATTGATGTCCTGGTGCGTGGGAGCCATGATGGAGGTGATAAAGCGAGGATTTTCTCGGGGAAAAAGATGATAAACAAGGGGGTTATCCGCTCGATCACAACTTGAAGGAGAAGTTCGCTTTTGGAAAATTTTCAAATTGTAAAATATATAGGCCAAAAATAAATGATGCCGTTTTCAAAAGTATACTTGGCTTTAAAAGCGACGATCGCACTGGCAGCAAACAGTGGCCTGAGTAAGATAGGCGAAAGTTATAAGCGGGGTGATTCTATTGAGCGAAAAAGTCAGGGATGTGAATAAGGAAGCGCATAAGCGGTTGAAAAAAGCTTTTACCTTTCTTGACGACTTGGAAGAGGCATCCTTAGCCGAGATCCTGGAGAAAGATGAAGAGCTGCGAAAAAAGTTTTTCTTGGCATTATTTGAATTTTATCACGCGGCTATACCTTTGCTGGCGGAATCATACAAAATCGCCTTGGAGTTATCACCGGAGGAGACCAGGACTCTCATAAAGGAACGTCTAGATTCGGTTGACGGAAAGGAGCTCGGTGAGGTGCTCAACTCCCTTTTCGTCTTCAACACCCGTATCTGGGAAGAGAACTATAAGGCGCTCCAGGAGAGTTGGTTCAAGATTATCGGAGAAGTCCTTGAAACCACGGACTTCGGTAAATTACGTCACAGTTTGACTGTGCAGGCGGAAGCCAGGTATCCCATTCTGGAGTGCTTGGCGCAGCAGATAGTGGGAAATCCGGTGATCTTCGCCAATATCTTCACCATTCTCCCTCCTCTCCTAAATATGGCGTTAAGATTGATCTCCTCCGCGGTAAGCAGGATTGAGTTCCCCCCCGAGATACTTGCCAGCGCCATATTCAACACTTTGGAGGAGATCTCGGTGGAAGAATTGGCCTCCTTGATAAATGGCTTGAGCAAGATGGTCAACCAGCTTCACGAGGGGAACCTAATCCTGGGAAGGGACGAGCCTCGCTTCCGTCAGGTGGCGGACGGAATGCTCCACAGAATGCTTCAGGATCTGGACGTGGACTTGGCGTTCTCCGCCATGATGGCTCTCTCTGAGGATCTGGAGACCCTCATCTACGCGGGGTCAGACGCTATAATAAACCAGCCGGAATTGCTTAAGAGCGCGATTACCAACTTATGCACGAGCCTCAGCGCCATTTTGCGGGGCGCCACTTACGCGGTGGACAAAGTCGCCAACCTCCCTCCATCCGAAATTAGAGAAATAGTGGAAGCCATGGAGGGAGGGCTGGACTATCAGGAATTGGGCAGATTGGCAAACTCGCTGGTGCGGTTGAACAACCAAGCGCTTGAGGGCAGACCCCAACACCTGGAAAAAGTCCTTTCAGACATATATGGTTCCCTAGATCGGAAAGAATTGGGAAAAGCGGTGCGGGTCTTCTCCAGTCAGATCTTCTCCTTTCTGGCTAACCAAGAAGACCTCGCCAAACTGCTAGGTCCTGGAGAGGCAGGAAAAATCCTCAACGATCTCATAATCGCCTACAATCGCTCTTTGGGAAAACAAACCTCAAGAATAAAAGAGTATGCCTCGGACTTCTTCCAAGCGATAGACTCGGAAGAACTCTCCCAAGCCCTTCAGGCGACTGCCACTCCCCTGGTGGAGGCTCTTCTAAACAATCCCAAGCTAGTGAAAAAGTTGGCGAAAACCGCCCTGAGCGTGGTATGGAAATCGGCAAGGGGATATATAAGTTCATTCCGCCAGTCCAAGCGGCGTCGATGACGGGGGAGGTGGAAAAGGTGGAACTGGCTAATCTGATCAACGAATTCGAAAACGAATATGTGCGGAGAGCGAGGGAAGAAGGAATAAAGGTTATTGGGTACAGCTGTCTGGCCACGCCCCGGGAAATCATAGAGGCGGCCGGGCTTTATCCCTATCGCGTCAAGGCATTGGGGAACCCGGAGACCTCACTGGCAGACGCCTACCTCTCCAGGTTCAATTGCGGATTCTGTCGCTCCTGCCTCCAGCTAGCTCTGGATGGCACCTACGACTTTCTGGACGGGGTGATAGAGACCAACGGATGCGATCACTTGAGAGGGATGTTCGAAAACTGGCAGTACGCCCACCCCACCAACTTCTTCCATTACTTGAGGGTTCCCCATCTGGATGACGATGATTCCCTCGCCTGGTTCGCCGAGGAGCTCTCGCTCTTAAGAGACGCCTTGAGCAAGCATTACGGCGTCCCTATCCAGGACCAGGACCTGGAATCCGCCATCCAGTTGGAGAATCAGGTTGACGAGAAGATAAGGCAGGTTTACGAGGGACGGTGGAAGGGAGAGCTCAAGGTCTCCGGCAGCGAGATTGTCTCCCTTCTAGTATTGAAGGAATCTCTTCCCTCTCGTGAATTTTTAAAGATTTTAGATGATTTCATCGTGGAGGCAGATAAGAGAGAGCCCTTGGACTGTAAAGCCCGTTTATTTATGG
>JACVIX010000091.1 GCA_015711725.1 Candidatus Geothermincola primus
ATGCGGCATCCATAGGCGGATTCCAACCTATCCCTCACTTCGGGGATGCCCGCTCCAGGCTCGCCGCCGCACATGAGCATACGAAAACCTAAATCCCTAGGATTTCTTCCCTGTTCCTTGCACTTCTCCACCAGATACTCGGCCAACGAGGGGGTACCAGAATATACGGTGCCTCGGAAAAGGGTCTGCATAAGGAGGATGCGGTCCGTTCCAGCTTCCGCGCCCACGGGGATGGCCATACAGCCCAGTTTATGCATGCCCATCATGGTGGGGATGCCCGCGATGACCATGGAAAGAGCGAAACAGAATAGCACCCGGTCGTTGGAGCGCATACCTGCCCGCCAAGCTCCTCGCACCATGGCCTCTCCCCACACGTCTTCCATATCGCGTCGGGTCATAGGATAGGGGGTGGGCACACCGGTGGTACCGGTTGTAGTGGCCATAATAGTAAGGTCGTCAACGGAGACGGGGATGATTTGGTCGATAACTTTAAGGATGTCACCTCCGAACTCCACCACCATGGCTCGCAGCCTCTCTTTATCGAAGAGGGGCACGGCGTGGGAGAAATCTTGGAAGCTGCTCACTTTCTCCGGTTTTATGCCCAGTTCGTCGAACTGCTTAGTATAGAAAGGCGCGTTATCGTAGAGGCGCCGCAAGAGTTTTTTCAACTTGGCTAGCTGTATATCCCGCATCTGTGGCGTATTCAATATGGGCTCCATCTCCATGTTCCAGTAGGTACGCTCCTCTTTCATCTTCTACTCCCTTCTTCAAGCATCGCTCGTGCTGGGCACAACTCGCTCCCTTCCATTTCAAAGCGCGTTAAGCTCATATGGAATAATGAAGAAGCCGCTAACGAGCTTTGACTTTTAAGAGACCTTCTTTGCTAGCTCCTTTCGCTATGGTTTCCCATGGGTCTTCCGACCTAGCCTGACTTCTAAATTTGACACAATGTCTCTTTTAATATCTCCATGGATTTCACGGTGGATAACTTTAACGCCCAAATTTTCTAGACCACCTTGGGTATCACGTTCGATAGCCTTAACGCTAAAAATTTCTAGACCACCTTGGGTATCACGTTCGATAGCCTTAACGCTAAAAATTTTCTAGACCACCTTGGGTATCACGTTCGATAGCCTTAACGCTAAAAATTTCTAGGGGGAACCATCTCCGCCCGATGTAGAGCTTTGTAGAAGAACCCGAAATCATATCCGTGGTCCGCCTGTATGGCTCCCCGTTTACATATGGCCGCGCAGTCGTTGCAGGACATGCAATCAGGCACCTCCTTGTCGACCATGTGAGCCTTGCGTTCCTTGCCCACCCCCGCCAGGTAAAGGCAGGCACCGGGACAGATAAGAACGCAGTTTCCGCAGCCATTGCACTTCTCGCGATCGACGGTCACCGATCCGGCGCGACAGGTCTCCGGGTTGTCGTAAGTGGGTATGGTGATTGTTTCTTTAAGGGTCAGAAAAGCCATTCCCATTCCCTCCTAAAAAACTGTCCTCTTTCTCCCTTCTTCCCACCAATCGATCTCGTGCAACTCGCGAGCGATCATCCCATCGGGTTGACCCACCGGGTAGCCTAGAGCTATACCCTCCATTAGTCGGTAAGGCCATTTTACGCCCAGCTTCTTCTTCCATTTGGTGCCGAAATTCAAAAGCTCCACGAAACCCACCCAACATGTGCCCAGACCCAGGGAATGAGCTGCCAACACCATGTTCTGACCGCAGATGCCCACATCCACCATGGGCTTGCCTACCCCTCTCCTGTCCATAAGGATGAGAATCACCGTGGGAGCACCGTGAAAGAGTTTCAGTTTGCCTTCAGCGATGAGCCTAATGGCGCCGTAGGGGATGGGGTGCAATTCATTGGGCATGAGACGGATGCATAGTTGGGAATTTAACCATGCGAGGCGTCCTAAGGGACCTCCCTCCCAGTCCAGCAGAAATTTCAATATACGGCATCGCAAGCGCACATATCTTTCCATCTCCTCCAGCATCTTCCCATCCCTAACCACTACGAACCTCCAGGGCTGGGAGTTCCCCGCCGAGGGGGCGAATCGCCCCGCCTCCAGGATGCGGCGCACTAGTTTCTCCGGCACCTGCTCGTCCTTGTACTTGCGCACGCTTCGTCTTTCCAATATCACCTTCTCCACCGGATTCCATTCCATGCCCTCATACCATCCGTACATCTCTCCTGCGCGATTACTGGAATCGCTTATCTCCGCTTTGACATTCTCCACCATTGAATCCCCCTACTCCTCGAAGACCCGCGCCTCCGGCGCGTATGGACCGATAAGGCACTTGAAGAGGTTGAGCCGGTTGAGTTGATTGGTTCCCTCGTAAATTTGTAGCAGCTTGGCGTCTCGCAGAATCTTCTCCACGCGCCGGTCTTGCCTGATTCCAGCCCGTCCCATCAGCTCCAGGGCTAGACGACAGTTCTCCATGGCAAGATCGGTGGCAGCAAACTTGGAGAGGGAAGCCCAACCCGAAGCGCGCATTGCATCCTCTTCCTTCTGTCCATCCATTACCAGCTTCCTGACAAGTTTGGTGGTTATCGCCCTGCGGTTGCTAGCAGGCATTATCCGATCGAAGAAGGAGGTGGGCATAGACCGGCTGTAGTAATAAACTGGCTTGTGATTCATCAGGCTGGCCAAGCCGTAGCGACCGTTTATATGGGCGCACTCCATATAAGTGAGGCGGGCCAGGGTCATGTTTTTATACATCTCCGCAAGTAGACACTGAGCCCACTCGTGATTGACGAGCAATTTCCCTTCAACCTCAGTCTGGCGGGCGAATCGTAGCGCCTCTTGAAAAGCGCCTCTAGCCGCTCCAGTGGCCATAGCCCCCACTCCGGGACGGGTGGCGGAGACCACGAAATCGATGACCTGCATGCCCGTCTCCTTAGCCGACCTTCTCAATCCCTTCATCTGTTCCGCGTTGAAACAGACATGATCGTCGGGAATGAAACAGTCCTCAAAGATAAGCTCGCTGGCGGGGCAACCCTTCTGACCCATCTTCTTCTCCATCCTGCCTATGGAGAACCCTTTCATGCCATTCTTCACCGCCAAGCAGACCATGGTCTCCTCGGGTCGTTCAAGGTCTTCGTAGGCGATGAGCATGTGCCAGGTGGATAAATGTCCGTTGGAGATAAAGACTTTAGTGCCATTGACCAGGTAGCCTCCATCAACTTTACGCGCATGACACCTAACTCTGGCTTTGGAGAGCAGTTCCACTTCCTCGGCGTCGGTACCTGCTTCCGGCTCGGTTACCGCCCCGGACACCAGACATGGCTTCCCACTCTTCTCTCCCTCCACCACCTCCCGGCAGATCATATCGATCAACCGGACGTTCCAAGTGGAGAATAGTATGGAAATTCCAAAATATTGTACTCCGATGAGATTCGCCATTCCCAGGCATTCGGTGGCAAGCTCCTCCACGAAGGGAATCATAGAGCCCAGGTTCCACCCTTTACCACCGAACAGCTTGGGAATCCACATGGTGTAAAATCCCCAACGATTAGCCTCTTCCACAAATTCCCAGGGAAGGTAAGTTGGATCCTGCTGCATCTTGCGGTCCAGTTCCAGCGCGTAAGGACGCACCACCGCGCGGTTGAACCTTCTGGCCAGCTGCATGGCCTCCTTCATCTCCACCACCGCGCCTTTGGGCATCTTGCCCAGAGAATCCATGCTGCACATAATATCCTCGAACTTAGGCGTCCATCCATTCCCCTTGGCCACCATTCCTATCGCCATCATAGCCACCTCCTACCCCGCCCAGGCTGGTTCGCCCTCGATAATCCGCCTAATATACTTGAGTTTGCGCAAGGGGGTAAATCCCATAAGGGCCTGCAGCTGCTCGGCGTCTCGGAAGCGCTTCTCCTGCGCGTAATCCTTCATGTATCCGTTGCCCCCCAAGAGCTGGACCCCGTCGATGGTGACCTCGTAGGCCAGCTGCTGCGTGTGCAGCGCCGCCGCACGGGAAGCCAATTGCCATCCTTTCTCTTCTCCATCAACTGCGGCGCTCGCCCTTTCCACCAACATCTCTGCCACCTTGCCTCGGATCGCCATCCCCGCCAGCATCATCCTCACCTCGGACCAGTCCACGATCTCCCTGCCCCCTTGCACCCGTTCCCTGCAGTATTGAAGAGCGTCATCGAAAGAGCCCTTGATGATCCCGCAGGCCATAGCCGCCGCCGCCACGCTCAGGCGGTCCACCGCCTCCTCGAAGAGAAGGTCTCCCTTGCCCTCCTCGCCGATGAGCATGGCTTTGGCTCGGGACAGGGAAAGGTCCACGGAGGGACAAGCGTGCAGACCCAAGCTGAGAACCGGTTCAGATATGCTCACCCCATCCCTTTCCAGGTCCACCAAAAAGAAAGAGTTTCCTCCTCCCTCTTTCATCTTGGCGGCCAGAAGAGCGCGTTTGGCCAGGCCTCCCAACACCAGATAATTCACCATTCCAGAAATCTCATAGCTATCCCCTTTTTTTCCCGCAATGGCTTCGGGTTCCGTCTCCCCCGGGTTATCGAAGGAGGGAAAGGCTATGAGCGCTTTCGAAAGAGAGGTTTCCGTGGAGGATACATCCTCTAGAATCGCCGATCCTCCTGCCCGCTTGATGATTTCCATAGCGAGAGCGTGGGTGAAGATAGCTGCCCCCAGGCTGGCATCCACTCGACATATCTCCTGGAGAACCAGGCATAAAGCGGATAGAGGGCGGGCCGAACCCCCCATCTCCTCGGGAAGCATGATGGAAAAAAAGCCCACTTTGACGGCTTCCGCCAGCAGATCATCGGGGGGAGGGCCGAAGGGATAGTTGTCCCGCTCCTCTCTGCCCTCCACGAGCTCCTTTTCCGCAAACTCTCTAGCCATCTCGCGGAGCATCATCAACTCGCCATTTAAATCCGTTCTCATCGCATCTACCCCCTAGAACGTAAAACGCTTAAAGAATTGTCCCCAGCAACCTTGTATAGTGAACATATTTTCATATAGTAAATATTTCTTTTCTTAATTTTTCCAATCTTGCTTTTATCTGCGGAGCGCTCTCGTCATTCCAGCCAGATGGGCGTAATACTTCGCGGTGGTTCAGCCAGCCATCCATCAAACTCTCTCCAAAATATGAATGGCCATGGCCGCCTCCCCCATGCCTATGAACCCGCCCCCATTCTCGCAAAGGCCCACCCTCGCCCCTTCAACCTGACGAGGGCCAGCTTCTCCTCGTAGTTGGATGACCAGCTCATGAATCATGGCCAGACCCGAGGCGCCGATGGGGTGGCCGCGGCATTCCAGACCTCCGCTGGTGTTGATGGGTAACTTACCCCCGATGGTGGTGGCGCCAGATTCCGCGAAGGGCCCGCCCTCGCCCTCTGGACAGAAGCCCAGCTCCTCGGTCTGCATCAGCTCCCCGAAGGCGGTGGCATCGTGCACCTCCGCCACGTCCACATCCTCCGGTCCCAGTCCCGCCATCTCATAAGCCTCCCGAGCCAGACGTCTACCGATATTCTCCAGCCCGCTATCGGGAAGGGAGCCCGATGCCAGAACCGAGGCGATGATGCGCACCGGCCTCGCCTCCGGAAATTTCTTAAGCGCCCTCTCGGAACAGATGAGCGCGCACGCCGCCCCATCCCCCACGGGGGCGCACATGGACCTGGTCAGGGGATAAGCCACGGTGATATCCTGGAGCACATCCTCCACGGTCATCTCCACTTGGTACTGGGCCAGGGGATTCATGGAACCGTGACGATGGTTTTTCGCCGCGATCACCGCCAGCTGCCTCTGGGTGGTGCCGTATTTCTCCATATGCATGCGCGCCCCCATGGCGTAGATATCCATGAAAGCCGAATGTCCACCCTCTTTCTCCTTACCCAAGGCTCCAGCTTCGGCTGCTTTCCGCCTGGCATCGGCTTGAAAGGCATCGATAATGGGGCGGATGAATTCCACGTCCGTCCCGGAGATAAATCCCTCGAACATCTTTTGCTTATCCTGGGGGAACCACACCTTTTCCGCCCCCACCGCCAGCACCAAGTCATAAAGTCCCGCCTTCACGCTCATCCAAGCCTCCCGCAAGGCGGTGGAGCCTCCGGCACAGGCGTTCTCCACATTGACGATGGGTATTCCCTGAATTCCCAAGGGGGCCAGCGCCACTTGTCCCCGGATGCAGTGTTGACCGGTATTCATCCCCCAGCCGGAATTGGAGAACCAAGCGGCTTGAATCTCCTTCTTTTCCACTCGCACATCCTTAAAAAGCGCATCCATGGCTCCCGCAGTGAGTTGTTTAATACCCAGATCTGGATATTTGCCGAAACGGGTCATACCCACTCCGATTATGTAGACGTTCTCATCCATGCAATATTTCCTCGCTTACTAGATGGCAATCATCGTTAATTGACATTATGTTAATTTATAAAAAGTCAACTTTCTTCTCTTTTTCTCGATCATAGGTATCCTCGGTCACGCCCAACTTCTCCAGCTCCTGTTTGATCACCCGGTGGGTCTCGGTCTTGGGTAACTCCTTTACCACCCGCCAGTACCGTGGTATTGCGAACTTTGCCAGCTTATCCGAGAGGAACTGGGGAAGTGAGGAGGGATTCACTTCCCTGCCCTCTACCGGCACCAAGGTGACCATTATCTCATCCTCCGCCAGTTCCGAGGGAACAGCATACACCGCGCATTCCAAAATGTCCGGATGCTGCAACACCGCACGCTCCACCTCATACGCGGAGACGTTCTCCCCCTTCACCCGCATCGATTCCGTATTGCGACCAACGAAGTAGATATATCCCTTCTCGTCGGCGTATACCAG
This sequence comes from Candidatus Geothermincola primus, assembly GCA_015711725.1. Classification (GTDB taxonomy): domain Bacteria; phylum Actinomycetota; class Geothermincolia; order Geothermincolales; family Geothermincolaceae; genus Geothermincola; species Geothermincola primus. The sequence goes on from JACVIX010000091.1 coordinate 6,795, forward strand.
ATCACCAGTGTGCAGCCATCCATCTCTCACCTTTTCGCTGGTGGCTTGGGGATTCTTATAATATTCCACGGAACTCCGGCCTTGACCCACGTAACAGATGAGCTCGCCCGGTGTCCCTGGAGCCACGTCGTTGCCCTCCTGGTCGATCACCCTGCATTTCGATCCCAGGGGTTTACCCATGGAACCCACAGGGGCGGTCCCGAGGTTAACCAAAACCACTCCTCCGCCATCCACCGCCCCGTAGCCCTCGAAAATTCTCACCCCGAAACGCTCCTCGAAATCCCTCCACATCTCCGCGGGGCAGCCCGCGGAGAGGACGAAGCGCACCCGGTTTTCTCGGTCGCTGGGACGTCGGGGCTGCTTCATAAGAATGGGCATCACCGCGCCCAGACCGTTAAAAGTGGTGGCGCCATAACGGCGAATCTCTTCCCAGAAACGGCTGGCGCTGAATCTCTCCCCCAACGCCACCTTGCCCCCGCAGTGAAGTGCGGGTATGACCGTGAGAAATAAAGCGTTGGCGTGAAAGAGAGGATAACAAGTATAAGCGACATCCTTTCTTCCGGTTAAAAGACGAGCGATGACGGAGATAGCCTTAACCCCGGTGCTTCCATACCGGTAAACCACCCCTTTTGGGGGACCAGTGGTTCCGGAGGTATACATGATCACGCACAGGTCTTCCGGTCTGTACTTTTCCGGGGGGGTGGAAGGATCGCTGCCAGGACAATAAGCCTCCTCCAGGTCTTCCATTCCTGGAGGTATATGGAAATTCTTGGGCGCGTCCTCTGTGTTGACAATCGCCTTTTTTATGCCGCTCAGTTTCTCCGCGACCGAGAGATAATGGGGAAGAAAATCGTGGTCTATAACCACGAACTCGGCGTCCGAATCTTTCAGAATGTAAGTCAGCTGCTCCCCCCGCAGGGCGGTATTCACCGGCACGGCATACATCCCTATTTTCTCCAACCCGAAAAAGACATCTAGCCAGCGGGGGGAATTTTTCATGATGATGGCCAGCCCCATTCCTTGATATGCTCCCTTTTTCTTCAGAAAATTGGCCACCCGGTTGGCGTTGAGGTTCATCTCCCGATAGCTTAAAACCCGATCTCGGAATAGAAGGAATGGGCGTTCGTAAAACTTATCCGCTTTCTCCTCCAACAACTCGGCATGGGACATCTCCCGCGCCAGCGCAAGGGAGCGAGAAGTCCTTATGCTGCGCAGGTTCTCCTCGAGGCTGCCCCTCCTCGCCTCATCCAATATGAAGAGAGAGATGGAGCGCAGCAAGCGCCAGGTAACCCAGAGTCTCCTGCTATAAATCCTCAAGGTCTCTCTTCGCGATTCCAACCCCTCTACACCCTTTCTGTAAAATTCTCGACTTCGTTTAATCTAAATTGAAAGCGAGCTTTCCTCGAATCGATTAATTCGTATGACAGTTCCCCAGTCGCGCGAGTATTCTTCCCTCTGAAATTGATTGAAATCCGTTCCGAGATAATATTATACTATAGTCACTGACTAGAGTATAATATATACCATCGGTTAGGGGGATTGTCAACCCTTAAGAGGTAAAAACGCCCGTTTGCCCGAAGAAGGCATATAGGTTTGGAAATGGATAATATTAAAATAGCAGCAAAACGAGCGGCGGAGAGTGATGGCCATGGCCAAGACTAAAATGACAAAGCGCAAGATTCAGGCGCTCAACACCCGGCAGAAGATATTCGACACCGCGCTGCAACTCTTCAATAAAAAGGGATATGACCGGGTGACCGTGGACGATGTCTGCAAAAAGGCGGGGATATCCAAGGGCACTTTCTACAACTACTTCAAATCCAAGGACCAGATTATCATTGAGGAGTTTTTGAAGATAGACCATTACTATCAGGAGATGTTACCGGAAATCAATTCCAAGGAAAGCTACCTGGAAAGGATGAAAACCTTCGCACGTCTCAGCTTAAAATATATAAGCGAGCAGGGGGCTCCCACGGTGAGGATCGCTTACTATAGCCAACTATCCCCCAGCATCAAAACCTCGCCCATAGTCTCCCCCAAGCGTCCCCTATACCAGATGGCGGAGAGGCTAGCCCGGGAAGCGCAAGAAAATGGGGAACTTCGAGGAGACATCCCCAGCGAGGAGATCGCCAACACGGTGATAAGAGCAATGCGGGGCATCATCTACGAGTGGTGCCTTCATAACGGGAAGTTCGACCTGGAAGAAGCCGGCGAGGAGTTGGTGCAAATACTGGTGCACGGGCTTTTACCATGAGGAGAGTTATCGTCCACCCTCGCTGAGTCGACTCTCGTTCTTGGCGAGAAGACGCGCTGGCGTCACGTTATGCGGAAGCGCCTTAAAATGTACCCATCTCCATGTCTTTCTCTCGGTAAAAGTATCGTTTATCACCGCCCCTCATCAAGTTCGCCCCAGGCAAAAGCCCCGGTTCTCCACGAAGATTCCATCGAAGGTTCACCTTCTTCTATGCCCACCCTTTACCATCAAGATGACCATCTTCATCCCAGCGCTTCTCCACCCCACTCCCCACCCACGCTCAAACCGGTCTCGATTTGGGCGCAGACCGACTTGGCGATGACTAGATTTGGCTCTCGTGAGATCTCGGATATTTTCATCCACATTTTGAATGGCGTCGGCTCGATTTGGCTCTCGCGCGATTATTATCTGTCCTTAAAACAGGCTCGATTAGAGCACCGGCCAACAGGGCGACGACCCAATTTTGACCCCGCTCGATTAAAATCATACGGATACTTCCAGCACTCCCTCACTTTTGAAACATCCTCTCAGTGGCCATCGCCACCAGATGACGCATCATTCCGGGAGAGAGCCGGGTAAGCCAATAGAGCAGGTAAGCCTCGGCGCCGATGAGCACCAGAAAGCGTTTCTTCTCCATAGCCCTGATGATCGTGCGTGCGGCCTCCTCCGGCTCCTTCCCCACTCGGTCGAGGAGATTTCCCCACTTATCCGATCCTCGCCGCGAACCTTTCAACCTGGAGAAGTCGCGGGTTCCCTCGATGATGTTGGTCTTCATCGCCCCGGGGCACACCAGGCTCACTCCCACCCCATACCTTTTGCACTCGGCCCACAAGGCTTGAGTGAAACCGTGCAAGGCGTGCTTGGTGGTGGTGTAGGCGATATGGCCCGGCAGCAGAACCAGCGCGGAGAGGGATGCCACGTTCACGATATAACCCTGTCTACGCTGTATCATTGGGGGAAGGAATAACTTGGTGCCATATATCTCCCCCATCAGGTTAATTCCTACGATCCATTCGATCGCGTCGATGGCAATGTCCTTCAGCTCGCCGCCCACAGCCACCCCGGCGTTGTTTACCAGGATGTCCACCTGGCCCATCTCCCCAAACACCTCGTCCGCCATGGCGCTCATCTCCTCCCAGTTGGAGACGTCCGTGATTTTGACCAAACAGCTTGAGCCCTCAGCTTCCACCAGGGAGGCGGTCTCCGCCAGCCGTTCGGGGTTGATGTCCACCGCCACGATATGGGCTCCCCGTCTAGCCATCTCCAAAGCCAGGCCTCTCCCCAAGCCGGAGGCGGCACCGGTGATCACCGCCACTTTTCCTTTCAAATCTCCATGCTCATGCGATATCCACCTGTTCTTCCTATACATGGTTTTCCTCCTGAACGTGTCGCCGCTAGGCTTCTTTCGTCAAGCTTTGTGTCGCTTTTCTTAAAAACCGATCCTTCGACATGGAACCACCTCAGCCCAAAGTGCGGCCATCCTTCCATCACATGACGTTAAGATAAAATTCTTGCCGGCTTTGAGCAATCTCATCGCTATCATCAGAACGGTGCCCAAGAGGAATCAACGAGGCATTATCCGTTTCATATTTACAATATGTCATAATTTATCCATGAATTCCGACCAAACAAAAGAATAATAGTTATCTCGAGATGATGTAAATTTTGCGGAAGTGAGAGAATTTAATTATGAAAATATTAGTATTCTAAATAATTCGTCCATTTGAAGCCGCTCGATTCGCCCTCCCTTCCTTATTCATCTATACTCTCCGCCTTGCGCACGGATATTCGCAAGTCTTCTCTCTTGGTCACGTAGGGCTCTAGCCTTTGAAGGTCTTCCTCGATCCACCTTCGTTCCAGGATCGCCTTCCCCAATTCTCTGGTGTTGAGCGTGGAGACCTCCTCCCAGTGACCCAGCTCCTTAAGCAACTCCTCCAGCGCGGAACGTTCTCTGCTATCGGCCAGAGGGAAGCTCAAACTCTCCACTTGCTTAACCGTAAGAATGCTGGAAGTTCCTCGCAATCTCTCCACCTGGTTTTCCTCACAGTACCTGGAGATCTCCTCCTTAAGATTTTTCAACTCCGCCTCGATCTCATTCCTTTTATCTCTCAACTCCACGTAGCGGTCCGCCAGCCTGACCCCCTCCTCCTTCCTGAAAAGTTCCAGGGGAAGAGCCTCCACCACGAAGAGATGTTTTCTCAGCGGGCATATATCTTGGAAGAGGCACCAAGAGCAGAGCTCGCTCTCTCTAGGCTCGAACTCGCCGCTTCCCTCAATGGTCTCGATTAGCTCGATGGTTTCCTCTTTTACCCTTTCTAGCTCCTCGGGGGTTCGCCGCGACTCCATTATCTTGTCGAAGGTGAGAAAGTGCCATACCAGCCTCACTTCCTCTACATCTTCGAAGGAGGATTCCACCGCTAACTGGTAGAGGGCCAACTGGCGATCGCGATCTAGCTCCTGCTGGTCGGGCAGAAACCGAGAAGTTTTATAATCATGAATCTCATATCTACCCTCTCCCTGATCCACCAGGCGGTCCACCACCCCGATGAGCCGGTATCTACCTTCCTGGTCCAGAGGTATATTAACCTGACGTTCCAGCCAGATGGTGCTGCCCCGATCGAAGGGGTGATGCTTTCGATAATAATTGCGGATACACGTCTCCCCTGCGGCTAGGTAGTTGTCCGGGCTTAACTCCTTTTTCACGATAAAAACGCCTGGATGCCAATTCTTCTCCCAGGAAATGCGGTAATATTCCACCAGCTGATCCTCAGAGTTCATCTTTGCCACCTGCAGGTCACGGTAGAGTTTCTCCAGCGCCTCATGAACCCTAGAGCCCATGAACGCCTCAATGCTTTCACGGCTCGTCCTTATCTTGTCTATGTACCGCAACTTGAAGCTGAGGGGACAGTTACGGAAGGTTTCCAGTCGGGAATGTGAGTAAATCATATAAATCACCTTTCCCACGCCGGCAACGCCTATCATCTAACCGCTCGTCTTGTCGTGTTTGTAGACGTCGCGTTTAAATCAACTTATCCCTAAGTAGCGCACGCTTTCTCCTTTATCTTGTTTCGAACGGGGACGATCAAGAATCACCTTATCCCTCAAAGGTCGATAAGCCACAAACATCTCCCGCCGACCCCGCGCCACCTTGCTCACCTCAAAGGAAAATCCATGGATATCGAGGACCTAGCCAGACCGTTTCCTCCTTAAATAAGATAACATCTCTCGAGGACAAAAATTTGAACACGGTATCACATTTTCCCTGAAGGGGCGGAGGTAATCCCAATAACCGGATAAGAGACAAAATTCGCGTTTATTTAACTTTTATGAGAAGCGCAGCTTACATACTCCTTGTTTGAAGGCCCCGTTTTTAGCTGGAAGGAGAAAGTACAGGTTGAAAAATTCGAGGCGGCGCTCCCAAAGACAACTTTGAAGTTGTTGAGGCAATGCCCAATTATTAGAAGTTTTAATTTGATTTACTCGTCATGCGCCACCCTGGGTAGATTTGTTGGCTCAAAGATAACGCGGAGCTATTCGAAGCTGATGTTTTCCTTTAGAAAATCGATCTCTTTATCCGCGTTGGTGACGCCGTACTTCATCACCATCACCGCGTACATCCTCTTATTCTTACTGATTAAAAGATAGTCGCAGCACAACCAGACGTTGCTATTGCCTACGGTCATGGTCATGCGGATCGCCACTTCCCCGCAGGCTAGCTTTACCGCTTTGGGCTCGGCTATCTCCGCGGTTATCCCATAACCAGACGCCTGCAACACGCCCGATTTGACGTTTCCGGTAAGCTCTTCCTTGTTTTTATTAATGTAAGCATCCATATCTTCTAAACTGCCATTTTCCGGGGGACAGTCGGAAAACATGGATTTAGAGTGGAAGACAATGATAACGTTGTTTGGTGAGCCATCGGTGAAAAAATAATCAAGCGCGCCCTCCATATTCTTGTTGTTCTTTATCTGCGACTCGATCTTGTCCCTGTTCTCGCCTTTCATCTCCGACCACCCTGGAGGAGGCGATACTTTGATGGTGGCGGTCTTGAGCACCTCATAATAGACCAACACCCCCAAAACCACGATGAGCATCAGAGCCAACCCAACGCATACCGCCCACACGATTGGCTTCTTTCCCCAGCCTCTTCCAGGCCCTGTAGTTTTGCCACCAGGAAAGTACGCCGGGTACTGCCCCGGGGGAGGCCCCATATAGGTCTTTTGTGATTCGGGCTGGGGAGGAAAAAAGCCGGGGATCTGCTGCGAGGGCTGACCATATCCGTGAGGGACATTGGGCGGGGAATAGGTAGCCGCAGAGGGCGCTGTGGCCCCAGGCTGTTCAGAAGCGGGCATCTGCCCAGGCGAAATCTCCAAAGAAGCGAGGCATAGGCTGCAGAAACGAGCTCCTTCCGGATTATCCGCACCGCATTGACTACATTTCATCTTCCTTAAATCCTTTCTCTCACGTGCGCGTAAGCGGGATTACCTTT
>JACVIX010000092.1 GCA_015711725.1 Candidatus Geothermincola primus
GCGGAAGGATTGGCTTATTACTATAAAAAAACTGGAAAAGAGCTTTCATCGGTTTGGAGGGGACCTGATGAAGATATCCATAATATCCCCGGATCTCTCTGGAAACTGTATTGGCCGCTCCTATATCCTCGCTATGATGTTGCAACAGAGATTTGAGGTGGAGATCGTCGGACCCATGTTCGGCGATGGCATTTGGGGTCCACTAGCCGAAAAGGTTGACTTTTGCCATAGAGGAGTAAAGATGGAGAAGAGACTGAAATCTCTTTGGCGCTTGAAGGAGATAGCTAGGCTCGCCGACGGAGATGTCATTTACGTGAACAAACCCTTGCTCTTCAGCTTCCTCCCCGGCTTGATAGTCAAATTTGAAAAGAAAAAATCGCTGGTCATCGACATCGACGACTGGGAATCCGGATTCATCTTGGGCTCCATCAAAATAAAGTTAGCTCAAAGAAAGAAGGCTAAAGGGGCGGGAGTTACGGGAGAAGGAGAAAGGAGGAACTTCCCGTTTGATTTAATTAGGGTCGCCTCCATCTTCATACTGGAGAGACTGGTCTTTTTAACGGATGGGATTACCGTTTCCAATCAATTCTTAAGGAAGAAATTCGGCGGTAGAGTGATATATCACGCAAGAGATACGAAGTGGATGGATCCTACGAGATTTGACGGAGGTGGCATTAGAAAGGAATTGGATATATCCCCCTCTGATAGGGTGGTTATGTTCCTGGGAAGCCCGGCGCCCTATAAGGGAGTGGAGGTGTTGATAGAAGCGATGGCCATGTTGGAGCGAGAAGACCTCCGCCTGATTCTGGTGGGCCTGGATGAGCGGGATGACTATTATAATCGCTTGAGGCGATTGGCGGAGGGGAAGTTGAAGAACCGATTTACCTTCATGAGCATTCAGCCCTTCTATAGGATTCCGGAACTCATCGCCATGGCGGACGTAATGGTAGTGCCGCAGAAAAAGTCCATAGAGACCCTCGGGCAGTTTCCCGCCAAGGTATTTGATGCCATGGCTATGGCCAAACCCCTGGTGGTCACCGATGTCTCGGATATGGGCGAAATCGTGGATGGTTGGGGCTGGGTGGTGGAGCCGGACAGCCCGAAAGCTCTAGCCAGGGCTTTGGAACACATATTTGATAATTATCCGGAAGCGCTGGAGCGGGGAAGAAAAGCGCGAGAAAGATGCGTGGAACGGTACAGCTACGAGGCGGTAGGACCAATTCTTTGCGACATATTCGCTAGCTTGAGGTGAATTCGCTCCGATGGATTACGGAGGCGAGTGAAAGTTTCAAAGATGATTTTTGTCGGCATCTCTAACTTGTGATGTTCCTCGTATGTTTCATACTTTCACCGAAGCCAGACGCTTTTCTTCGGTACCCTCCAGCAACCTACCCGCGACGGCGGCCATCCCCACGATAATCCAATACATCTCGTTCACCTTCACCGGCGTGAAGGCGTCCTGCACCAGGGAGGCGACGATGATGCTTATCGTGGACAAGAGACAGGTCATGGAGATGGCGGTGGTTGTGGGCGAGGCGTCTCTTCGCAGGATTCTGGCGCTCATCCTGATGATTTCCACGATGAGCCAGATAAAGGCGGCCAGCCCCAGGATGCCCACCTCCAGCAGTACCCGGAGAACGGAATTGTGGGCTTCGGTGGGCATACCTTTGTACCCCAGGATGGACTTGCCGAAGCCGGTTATAGGATTCTTGGAGAGCATAGCCGCCACTGGCCGGTAAGCCCTTTCCAGCCTATCCAGATATGACTCTCTCACCTTCTCAAGGCGAAGAATCCGCTCCAGTATGGGCCTTTGATCGGGCATCTCGGAGCCGACGGCGGAATTATAATAGAATACTGAGACCACTACGATGATGAATAAAAGGAAAACCAGTACTCTTCGCTCCCTTCTTATGATTAAAAACGCCAGAAACGCCGCGGTGGTCCCGTAGATAAAAGCCCTGGAACCGGTATAGATAAGGCTGAACATGCAGGCGAAGGTATTCGCCACCACCATGCCTTTTAAGAAGTTGCTTTTTAAATTCTTAAGAAAACCGGAAGAGATTAGGGCGATGGACAAGAGAAAACACATGGAGAGATATCCTCCGATCCCGAAGGGGCTATCCTCGCCGATAAGAGCCACCCCGTACAAACCCTTAAAGTTGCCGGTGGCTATCTGAAAGAAAGAGTAGACGTTGTTGGCGAAACCCAGGAGGATTATCGCCCAGACGGTTACTATCAGATCCCTTTCGTGGAAGAGGCTGTTCAATATCACTAGAAATAGTAGAAAATACTCTAATTCTTTCAGGAAGTAAAAGAAAGCCCTGGTTCCCTCCACCCAACCCGCGTACACGCCTACGACGGTGGAGATGAGAGAGACTATCACGTAGAAAAGGAGCGGTTTGGAAATGGGGGAGCGTAGAAATATCCTTTTGCCCATGAAAGCGGCTAATAACCAGAGGTATAACACCAGCACGATGGCAAAATCCTCATAGCGGAGGTCCACCCTGCGGTCATATTGCAGGGTTCCCACGTGGATACGGGGTGTAACCGAGATGGCGATCACCAGAATCACCATCAATATAGTTGATTTGGAAAATTTCCGTTCTTCCCCTAACTGTTCCATCTCTTATTACCGTTCATTTTTCGGATTTCAAGCCTCGCGAATGGCCTCGCTCTATCGATGACAGTCGGATTTTGTGACCCTAGTTTTGAAGACATCATCAAGATTTTATATACTTTTCCACCCTCTTCATAAGTCTTTCCTTTGCAAATGAATAGAACGTTCTGTCGATATTATCGATGCTCCCGCTAATTTTCATTATAAGCAGATCCATGAGGAAGAATAAGACGGCGGTAGCGATCAACATCCATCTGGATAATCTCAGCAAAGCCTGAAAAGGCGGGTAGAGTATGATAGCTACCAAGACGATGATCAGGGTATATTTAACGTAAGTGGAGTTAAAAGGGTGAACGCCGTGTCTTCTCCACAAATAGAATGAGTTAAGCCCGTTCACTAGCGCTAGAGCCAGGAAGGAGGCAATGGCTGCCCCGTTGATTCCCATACGTGGAATAAATAGTAGGTTGAGAACCACGTTGGTGGCGGCCGACGCCAGAAAATTTGCCATTAGAATTCGGGAATGGCCGAAGGCGATTATAGCCGCCACGTTGGGTCCCAGAAATATATTGATAAACTCCCCGACGCATAGAAGCTGAAGAGCTCGATAAGCGCTTGGATATTCACTGCCGAAGAGCAAGCCCAGGGTGTCTCGGGGAAAAAGGAAAAAGATTAGAAACAAGGGGAGGGTGAAAGCGAAGACCCACTTGGTGACCGTCTGATATAAGATCTTCAGTTCGGTCAGAGCCTCTCTTGCCACCAAGCCAGAGGCCACGGGCATAAAGATAGAGGCCACGGGAGCGAGGAGAAAAGGGAGAGAACTGGAGAGCACGAAAGCGGCATTATAAATGCCCAGCAAGCTGGCGGTGGAGAAATGGCCCAGCATGAGGGTATCCGTCTGCTCCATGAAAAAGTTCAGGGCGTAGACACCGAAAAGGGGTAGGGAGAATGCGAGAATTTCCCTGCCCATGGGAGCCCTTTCCTCAGCTCTAGATAAAGAGAGAGGAAAAGTACGGGATGCATAGACGAGCCCAGCCAGCATGACCAGGGCATAAGCCATCAGAAGCCCCAATATCGCGCCCTTCACATTTCTGTAAAAAAGCAGGAATAACAGTATGAAGATAAGGCTGGTAAGGTTCAAACCGATACTCTCTATAAAAACTCTTACCCCCACCCTTTTAAAACCCATGTAAAAGGAGGAGAGCATCTCCACGCACATGGAAAGAGGTATAAAAGGCGCGAAGTAACATATGATCGTTTTCATATCCGGTTTGCCGAATACCTTCGCTAGCGGACCTGACAACAGGATCAAACATAAGACCACTAACGTGGAAGAGATTGTGAGCAAGCGGATGGAGGAAAGAATCACTCCTCTTGCGCGCGCCTGCTCTCCCCTTTCCTGATGAAAAGCGATATACCTTTGCGCTCCGGACTGCAAGCCCATATTACCCAAGAGTATACCTAAGGTGGCCACGATAAACCCCAGGGAGAAAAGACCGTAATCGGAGGGAGAGAGTAGCCGGATAATGGTGAATTGGCGCAAGAACATAAGCAGCTTTGCCGTTATGAAGCCGATAATCAGCAAGAAGCTACCTTTTGCCACTTTGGCGAAAGCCTGTTCGAAGATATCGGTGTACTCTATTTTTCTCTCCCCTAACGCTTCAATTAAAAGCTCACCCTCTTTCAATTCTTATGTATCGCCTGAATTTTTTGCCACTTGAGCGAGGGCGCTTATGATCTATATCAATTTTGTAAAAGCATAGCGAAACTTGGGAATCGGAAACCTCTCTGCATAATTCTATACCGTTGCGCTTAGCTCCTTCCAAGCCGGGAGTGATTAGGACGTTTTCCCTTTAGCCAAGCGGTTTATCAATCCCAACGAAAAAATATGACAATCTGTAGAATTTACATAAAACAATCCATGCGCTGATTTCCGGAGTTCGATTATTTAAATTCCCATAACTTTTTACATGAGCCATATTGATATTTCTCCTTTAGGAAATTTTTGAATCGCCGATAAGAATAGCGGATCTGAATTAACGAAAGCCCAGATCTACGGAACATGGAAGAGCAAGCAAGGCGAGGAAGGATGGGAGAGGCCAGCTGAAAGCCTCAAGGATTGGATTGTTTGGATAGATGAAGAGAATTGACGAACTATATAGGAAAAGCGCATTAAAAATCGCCGGGGACGCGATATCTATTTATTTCGCTTTTCTGCTAGCCCTCTTTGTACGTTTCGAGTTCCAGGTGCCCTGGGAGCAACTCAGGCGGTTTCTGGCGGTAAGTCCTGCGGTGACGGGCATTTTAGTGCTGTGTAACGCCCTTTTTGGAATATATCGGGGCAAATGGAAATATGCCAGTTTCGACGAGGCCATGCATATAGCCCTCTCTACACTCGTGGGTTCCGCTCTGCTTTTCATCATTGCCATCTTTGCCTACAACGGTAGGCAGTATGTCCCCCTCTCGGTGGCGATAATGGGAGGGGTGCTTTCCCTCTTCGCGATGGCCGCGGTACGCCTTCAATACCGCTTTTTCGAGGAGATGCGCCTGAAGAAGCCTCCAGAGGGTGGGAAAAGGGTGCTGTTGGTGGGAGCGGGGGAAGCAGGAGAGATCATCGTCCGGGACATGCTTCGTCATCGGGAATATGGCTACAATCCCGTTGCTTTCGTGGACGATGACCCTCGTAAGAGGAATTTGGTGGTTATGGGAGTCCCGGTGCTGGGAAGCCGCGAAGATATCCCCCGGCTGGTGGAAGGACTGGAGGTGGACGATATCTTCATCACTCTCCCAGGGGCCAGAGGCCAGGATATAAGAGAGATCGTGGGTATCTGCGAGAGGACAGGAGCGGGGATAAAGATTCTGCCCGGCATTTTCCGCTCCATGAGCGGGGAGGTGGGCCTTTCCGCGGTGAGGGAGATCAAACTGGAGGACCTGTTGGGGAGGGAGCCGGTGGAGACGGACATCTCCTCCATATCCAGCTACATCACCGGGAAAGTAGTGCTGGTGACCGGCGCCGCGGGATCCATCGGGAGCGAGCTCTGCCGGCAGCTACTGCCGCTAGGACCCTCGAAATTGCTCATGTTGGATATAAATGAATCAGGGCTTTTCGACCTGGAGATGGAGTTGTCCCATAATAATTCTCATGTGGAGCTGGAAATGCTGGTGGCGGATATTCGTGACGCGGAGAGAATTAACGCGATTTTCAAGCGATATGCTCCCCAGGTTATTTTCCACAGCGCCGCCAATAAGCACGTGCCCATAATGGAAGCCCATCCTTCCGAGGCGGTTAAGACCAACGTTCAGGGTACCCGTAACCTGGCGGTCGCCTCCCTGCTCCAGGAGAGCGAGCTCTTTGTGCTTATCTCCACCGATAAGGCGGTACGACCAGCTAATGTGATGGGGGCCACCAAGAGGATTTCAGAGATGATGGTCAAGAGGCTTTCCCAGAACGGACACACTCGTTTCTGCGCGGTGCGCTTCGGAAACGTGCTGGGGTCTCGTGGGAGCGTGGTTCCTACCTTCCAGAAGCAGATTGAGATGGGTGGACCGGTTTGGGTTACCCACCCCGAGGCCACCAGGTATTTCATGACCATTGAGGAGGCCGTGCAACTGGTGATTCAAGCGGGGGCGTTTACCCAAGGGGGAGAGGTTTTCATCCTGGATATGGGCGAGCCAATGAAAATATTGGACCTGGCGGAGAAGATGATAGGGTTGTTAGCTAGAGGAAAGAAAGTGGATATACAATTTACTGGCCTGCGCCCTGGCGAGAAACTGCATGAGGAGCTGGTTCATCCAGTAGAGCAGTCTCAACCCACTCCCCATTCCAAGATATCCATGGTGCTCACCAACGCTCCTTCCGAAAACAGTTTCGATGAGACTTTGGAAAAGCTGATCCTCGCGGCTATTAAGGAAAGAGAAGAGGAGATCCGTTACTGGCTGAAGAAGTTGGTGCCCAGTTACAAGCCCGCTGATAACGGGTCCAAGTTCGTGAAAGCGCCGCTAGGAAAAGAGGCGGAAGCGATGTAAAACCTTATGCCGCTGAGGAATTCTACCAAGCTCAACCATACTTTGTTAAAGCTCTAGTAGAGCATAGTTTCCACTGATATATTTAAAGTTTTTTTATCGCAACGCGCGGAAGCGGTGGATAAATCTCCTCAAGAAGACCCCTTTTAGCGGATGACGAGCGGGTTATAAGTTTTGGCGCTAAGCCGAGCAAGAATAAATATTTTACATGCTGTAAATTACAATCTGCATGATAATCCCTTGTTATCCCGATACCCCTCCTTTTCTCTGATAATTCTCTAGCGTCCTTGATGTAACGAAGTGATATAAAGGTCAGGCATTTATCCGCACGACATGGGTGTGCCAGGCGGAGAAATAGGACAAAGGGCGGACGGGAACCTCACGCCTCGCCCCTTTGCACTCACGTGGGCAATATTTACTGTTGATTATCCTACCCACATTCTCGCACGTTGCCGTTTTCTTTGGTTTCACCATAAACCTAGGGTTATACCCGTGCTCTTTCCTCTTTGTTATCTCCGACTATTTATACACCCTGCATAAGATACTGCGCAGGCTTTCCGACCCTATATCTGGGTCGTACTCGGTGTCCCCGAAAAGCAGGTTGACGTTGGATCTTCGCCAACCATATTCCGGGGGTTCATCCTCCGGAAACCACCAAGCGTGCTCGGCGCTCACGACATGAGGGATGATATCGTCGGTGAGATGGGCTCGCATATATATCCTGTCCTGTGGCGTTTCCACCCACACCCAATCCCCGTCTTCTATACCCAGCGACGCCGCCGTTTCCGGATGAATTTCCAGCCGCGGATCCGGATGGCGCCGCCTCAGGGAAGCAATCTGCCTACCCTCGCTGTGGAAAAATTCCCTTATCTTGGCGCCGGTGGTGAGGATTAGCGGGAACCGCTTCGCCATTTCCGGCGTGGCAAAAGGAGAGATAGGAGGCTCGCGATATATGGGTAGCGGAGAAATTTTCATATTCTCGAATATGCTGGAATAGATTTCCAATTTACCCGAGGGGGTGGCGAAGCCTTCCTCCCGGTACTTGTGGTATCGCATCTTCCCGATGAGGATACCTTTCTCGCAGAATTGGTCGAAAGACATTCCCGTGTCCTCCAGCGCCCATTGCAGATGATCTCGCCAACTCTTCCAGGGAAAAGCCGCATCGAGCCCCAGGCGATGGGCCAACTCGAATATCACCTCCCGATCGTCGCGCGCCTCTCCTACCTGAACCACTTTGCGACGGGCAAGCACGCACCAGATCTTGTGAAGATTGACCACGTCATCCTGCTCCAGCCAGGTGGCTGCGGGAAGGACAAGATCCGCGAGCTGTGCCGTGGGGGTGAGAAAGAAATCGGAGACCACCAAGTATTCCAAGAGATGTAGAGCCTTCTCGATTCGCAGAGGATTGGTCATGGTGAGAAGTGGATTGGAGCCCATAATCCAGAGGGCGCGGATTCTGTAGGGATCGCCCTCCACGATGGAACGCCAAAAAGCGGGAGGGTGCACACAGGGACATAAAGGATATCTTTTCCCATCGAGAGCTTTAGCCGCTTGTTCCGGTGAAAGAAATTGTATGCCGGTCATCCCAATATCCATGAAGGGGGACCTCTGCCTCACGCCTGAAGGTGGGACCCAAAGCACATCTCCTCCAGGTCGGTCAATGTTTCCCGTGATCGCTCTTAAAATGAGCAGGGCATGAGCTGTCTGTACGTTGCAGTGACTCATATCTATCGCATTCCCCCACTGAATGCAGGCGGGAGGCGTGTTGGCGTAGGTACGGGCCGCGATTCGAATATCTTCCGGATTAAGCCAGGTTATATCCGCTGCCCATTCCGGGGTAAAGGGTTTCACATGCTCTATGAGACGTTCATAACCTGTAGTATAGTTATCCACGAATTCGCGATCCACTAGCCCCTCGTTGATGATGGTGTGAATCATCGCCAGGGCAAGCGCGCAGTCGGTTCCCGGACGCAACGGTAACCAGAGGTCCGCCCGTTCTGCCGGCTTGATACGCCTTGGATCGATAACGATAACCTTTTTCGCTTTTTCCAGCGCTCTTCTAAACATTCC
The DNA here is from genome assembly GCA_015711725.1 of Candidatus Geothermincola primus. Lineage (GTDB taxonomy): Bacteria > Actinomycetota > Geothermincolia > Geothermincolales > Geothermincolaceae > Geothermincola > Geothermincola primus. The sequence continues at coordinate 8,708 of JACVIX010000092.1, forward strand.
TCCGCACATGCCGTCGGATGCGCCTGTATGGGTGATGTTGCACCCCCATACTATGATGCAAGCGGGATATTCGCCCCCGAAACCATAGATGTCGCATACGGGCAGCTGGCCTAAAGTGAAGAAGCTGGTTATCCATCGCGGGTAGTAACAGACGTGAGCCACTCCAGTGAAATTAGGGGTTCCGTAAGCGAAGGCGAAGCGAGTGGTATATCCGTGATATGGCCTACCTGTGCCTTGGAGCATGCCAAAGTATTCGGGCCCGCTTTCTTCCCGGATGGCCGCAAGTCGTTGGGCCATCTCGCCTAAAGCCTCTTCCCAGGAGATGCGTTTCCATTTGTTCTCCCCTCTTTTGCCCATGCGTCGCAGGGGATAAAGCAGGCGGTCCGGGTGGTAGAGAAGTTCCGGGGAGGCCTTGCCCTTGGGACAGATGTAACCACGGCTAATGGGGCTGTCCGGGTCACCTGTGACTTTTATCACCCGATCTTCCTCCAAGTGCACTAAAACTTGGCATACCCCATGGCACATACGGCAGGATGACTTAACAACCCTTTCACGCATCGTTTTTTCCCCACTTTCTTATACCTACGGTTCTTCTCTTTCCTTTCGACGCGATAATCGCCATCTATTTTGACATTCTGTTAATATTGAGAGAGCTTTAAAACTTTTCCAGAATATCCTTTTCCTAAAATCTCTCTTTCTCCAATGCTCGCGTTAAACGTGACTCGGGCGTCCGCTTTTCTTAGGTGTCGTTAGTTCGTATCGCTAGGGTTTGTTGTTCATAATGAGAGTCCAGGACGCAAGCTAGCGCGGCGCAGCCGAGCGGCTTGGCTTTGTTGGATATTTCTCCTTCCTCTTTCTCAATCTCTTAGGCCATATCAGAAGCAATGAACGTATCCTCTCCTTATCGAGCGGTCGCTAGACATATGACGCGACCTATTCCCTGACCCACTCCGATGATTTCCGCTGACTTTCCGTGAGCGTTATTTTTCCGATTGGAGTTGCGCGCGGACTTGGCGACGGAGAATCTTTCCGATGGGAGTCTTGGGGATATTTTCCATAAAGACCACCTTTTTGGGACACTTATAACCCGCTATCCTCTCCTTGCAGAAGGAGATGAGCTCCGCTTCGGTGGCCTCCATTCCCTGTTTTAGAGAAACCGCCGCGGTGACCGCCTCTCCCCATTTGGGATCCTCTAGGCCAACCACCGCCGCCTCCAGAACAGCCGGATGCTCGTAGAGAACCTTCTCCACCTCGTAGGGATAGACATTCTCTCCGCCGGTGATGATCATGTCATGCTTGCGATCAACGATATAGATATAGCCGTACTCGTCCACCGTGGCTAAGTCGCCGGTATGCAGCCATCCACCGCGCATAGTCTCCGCGGTAAGGTCCGGATCTTTCCAATAACCTTTCATGATGTTCTTGCCCCTGACCACGATCTCGCCCACCTGTCCCACCTCCACCTCTTTATCGTTTTCGTCCACCACTCTCACCTCGGTTACCAGGGATTCCCGGCCCGCCGATGATATACGCCGGGTGAGCTCCGGAGGACCTTCCAGCCTGCATTGATCCTCCTCCTTCAATATGGTGGCAAGGGGAGCGGCCTCGGTAAGTCCGTAACCCTGCTGGAAGATAGGGCCAAACTTGGCGATGCAGCGTTTCATCAGTTCGGCGGGCATAGGCGCTCCGGCATAAGTGAAGTATTTAATGCTGGAGAGGTCGTACTTGTCAAGGTCGGGGAAGTCTAGAAGCCAGGAGAAAAGCACAGGGACCATGTTGATATGGGTCACCCTCTCCCGCTCGGCGAGGGATAGTATCTCGTTGAAATCGAAGCGTTTCACTATCACCCCTTTGGCTCCCGCGCAGTGGTGGACCAGTATGGGCCACCAGGCGGTGTGGAAGATGGGCAGCACCTGCAGGGTTGCGTCATTGGGGTCGAAGAGGTTGGCTAGCCCCATACCGATAGCGGCGGTGAGATAGTTGCGATGGGTAAGCATTACTCCTTTGGGCAATCCGGTGGTTCCGCCTGTATACTGCAACTGGCAGAGGTCGTCCTCGTCCACTTCCACCTCTGGCTCCTCTGGGGAAGAGCTCTCCAGCAGTTTCTCGTAATCGGTCCAGCCTTCCTCACCGTGGTGAAGAGAGATGCGCTCTCTTATGCCTTTCAGCTTAGGGATTATCTGTTTGACCACGGGCATGAGCTCCTGCCCCACCATCAGAATCTCGGAGTCGGAATGGTCGATGACGTAGACGAGTTCGTCGGGAGAGAGCCGGAAGTTCAGGGGAACGGCAACCGCGCCCAGCTTGGCGGTGGCGTAGTAGATTTCTATGTACTTGTGACAGTTTAAGGACAATACCGCTACTTTGGCCTCTTTGCTCACGCCCAATCGGGCAAGGCCATTTGCCAGCCGATTGACCCGATCATTCAGATCCTTCCAGGTAAGGCGGGTCTGCTCACAAACCAGGCATTCCCTTTGTGGATCGAGGCGAGCGTGTTTTCTGGGAATATCTCCCAATACGATCATTTTCCCCTCCTCCTTCAACTCCTCTCAATCGAATCGTTCTTATACTTACTTTCTGACCTTAAGTTCTATTCATAAATCATGAGCTTAAAACCAACTCGAGCCGCTCTCCAACTGCCTTTTCTCCCTTTATATAAGCGGCAACCCCGCGGCTTTCTCCATAAATTTTTTCACCTTGCCTTCCAGGGAGGGCGCATTGATTCTCCAAAGTTCCGGAAGATACCTCTCGAATCCCGCAGTAGGGTTAACCGAGCAGCGTAGCCACTTGTGCTCAAAGAGGTTCATGTAGCAGGTGTTGCAGCGCGCGCACTTAACGATGTCTTTTTCGCGCCCGGATTTAACCTTCGCTGGCCAGAAGGGGTCGGCGATGGCCTGTCTGCCCATGGCGACCAAATCGGTATGGCCCTCGCTAATGGCCGCCGCTGCCGCCTGAGGGGTGAGGAAGTTGGGGGTGATTACCGGTAGGCCAGAGGCTTCTTTAAAACCAGGGGCGTATTTGAGCATCTCCCCCTCTCCATCCGGCGCGAAGGCTCCCGGGTTCTCGTAACATCCCTGAGAGATACTTATGTAACTTAAGCCTTCTTGGGCTGCCATGGACACTATCTCCTTCATCTCTTCGTGAGTCACTCCCTCGGGCATGAGCTCGTCGCCGGAGAAGCGCGCTCCCAGCGCGGCATCAGGCCCTATACGGGACCTGATTTTGCGGATGATATTTAAAAGAAAGCGCGCGCGGTTTTCCAGGCTCCCCCCGTACTGGTCGGCGCGTTTATTGGAACGGGGGGAGAGAAACTCATGGATAAGGTAGCCATGGGGACTATGGATCTCCACTCCGTCGAAACCATAGCGCAGAGCTTCCGCGCTCATCTCCGCCATCTTCTCCTCTAAAAAGACGATCTCGTCGATGGTGATCTCTCGGGGTACTTCCCCCTTCCACACTTTAATGAGGGACGGGTCCTCGTTGATAAGCACCTGTTCCAAAAACTTTTCCAGTTCGGCGTAGCGCTGGTCGTCCATGGCGCGAATCGTATCTAGTCCCCCCAGGTTCTCGACCAGCTTGGGCGCCAGGCGCTTCAGCTGTCTCTCCCATCCCTTGTTCAGATTGCGCAGGTCTATACGAATGGGGATGGCGGACGGGGCGGCTGGAGGGATATGAGGGGTGGCGGAGGAGGCATGTCCCTGGCGACCGAAGCCGGGGCTGAGCTGGATGAAGACCTTTGCGCCAAAGGCGTGTATCTGGTCGGCGAGCTCTCCCAGGCGTCGTCCATACCTCTCGTCGGTGAAGAGATGGGGATTGAGGTGGTCGGAACCCCTCCAAGTGTGGGGATTCACCACCGTGGCGTCGGTGACAATCAATCCGAACCCCCCCTTAGCCCGGGCGGCGTACCAAGCCAGCCACTGCTCCGAGTTGTAGCCATCCGCATCGCAATAGACCATGTTCATGGGAGCCATGACCAAGCGGTTCTTAATCTCGACATTCCCTATAACAATTGGCTCGAAAAGGACGTCATAACTCATGATAACCCCCTAAAATCCATAACAGTAATGTTGATAACAAAAACATTAAAATCATTAAAATCTCGTTGTAACCTTAACAATATGTAAAATATTTTTTACTTCATGTTAGAAACTCCATGTCAAAAAGATCGTCCCAGCCCAAAACATTGAGCGACGAAATTCTTGCTCATCTCGTTGGAGATGGGAGAGAAGATCATCTGCTTGGAGTCTCGCCAGTAACGCTGCAGGTCGCATTCCATGGTGTATCCGTAGCCGCCGAAGATCTCCATCCCGTTGGTGGCCGCTCGTAACGCCACTTCCGAGGCGTACTGTTTGGCCATGGTCGCTTCCACGTGATAGGGAAGATTATTATCGCAGAGCCAGGCGCATTTATAGATGAGATTCCTTGCCAGCTCGATCTCCAAAGCCATGTCCGCTAGATAATGCTGGATGATCATGAACTGCCCGATGGGTTTTCCGAAGGCGCGGCGTTCTTTGGCGTAAGCCAGGGAATCCTCGAAGGCGGCCTCGGCGATGCCCAGGGACATCATGG
>JACVIX010000093.1 GCA_015711725.1 Candidatus Geothermincola primus
GGTTCATGGCTCTGATTCCATGATGTAAATATGGATTCATAAGAAAATAAACCGTTAGGAGACCAATGCGTCCATTGATGGATGCGTTATTTTAACGAGAGTTTGCATTTTATCCATTATGTGATTATAAGGTTCATGGCTCTGATTCCATGATGTAAATATGGATTCATAAGAAAATAAACCGTTAGGAGACCAATGCGTCCATTGATGGATGCGTTATTTTAACGAGCTATTTGTATTTTTACATTATGTTAATGAAAAATTAATAGCTCTGATGCCCCAAATCCACTTCAAACATGCTGATCAAAATTATTTACACAATGTATAGAGGCGATTAAGGCGCGAGGGGTCCCGATCATCATCCTCACAATGTATAGAGGCGATTAAGGCGCGAAAAGCCCATCGATCATTTGGCTTAACTCTCTATTTTGCTTATTTCCTTTATTTTCGGAAGCTAAGCGAGGCGGAGGTATAGTGTTGAGATAGTGGCTTTATTTTTAGGTCGAAAAACTATTTCGTGATCGGGAAGTAAGATTGATTCTGTCCTAAACCGAAGGGGGAATGGACTTATTTGTTAGCGAGCAATGAAAAACCGGTAATTGGATTAGTGGGCGATAAGGATTCGGCTCGCATGGGTGATCAAATTGGGGGCTCCGATCTACCGGAGGTAAAGATGACGTTTAACCACCCCTTCAGGGTGCTGATTTTAAGCAGGGCGGTGCGGTCTAAAACTAGAAAGTAGATGATGGCGAAGAGGGTGGAGAGAGGGATGAAGTTGATGCGGTTGCAGGGAATCAAGGCGAGAGGCAGGAAAACGATGATCGCAAGCGCCAGCGCCCTCACCACTTTGCCGGTATTCCAATATAGCCCGAGCTTTCTCTGGATGAGCAGATAAGATAGGATCATCCCGCAGAAGGTGGCGATGGCAGTTGCCCAAGCCGCTCCTGGGGCTCCCTTCCAGCGAGCGAGGACGTAAATCAGAGAGATGGCAATCAGGGTGATGATGAAGAGAACCCTCACCGCCAGGCCTCGATATCCCCCCGCATAGAGTATGTAGGTGAAGTAGACGCACATGGTGAGGAAGAGATAGGCGAGGGAGAGCGTCTCGATAAGGGTGGCGGCGGGAGCATAGGCGGAACCATATATCAGCAGGGTGACCCGCTCGGCATTAAAAGCCAATAGCAGGGAGGCGGGAAGGGCGACGTGAAAAAATAAGGTAAAAGCCAGCTCGAAGAGTCTCTCGCTCCTCTTCGACTCTCCCGCTTGCAGGGAAGCCACAATGGCGGGAAATAGAGCCAGTTGGAAGGTGGAGAAGAGAAAAAATATAGTTTTGGCGATGGTGACCGCGGACATGTAGTGGCCAGAGGTCTCCCCGGCCCGCACTAGGTTGATAGTCCATAAATCCATGCTCATCATCAGGTTGTAAAAGAGAGGGATGAGGATGAACAGGAAGGAAGACTTGGCGATTTCCGCGACATTGAAAGCTTTTTTAGGGGCTCTACTTGCTTTTCCTTCCGATGGTTTAACCGCCCTTTCCGCTATCATTTTCGGGCGGAAGAGTAGCAGGGCGGTGGCGAAGGCGAAGACGGTGGAAAATATGTTACCGAAGAGAGCTCCTCTCACTCCCCATCCCAATTGGACGAAGAAGATGATAAAAACCATCTTGGTGACCGCGTAGACGGTGGCGGCGACTGCCTGTCGGGTGAAGAGGCGAAAACCATTGAGATAGCCAAGCCAGAGCATGTAGAAGCCCATGAGGGGCACGTCTAGAAAGGCGATGGAGAAATAATGGTCATACTTGGTGGAGACGAAAGCCAGGGGTAGAAATAGGAGGTAGATGAGGAAGGTGAATCCCAGTGAGAGATATATCTGCAGTCGGAGGAAGGAACGGTGGATGGGTTGGAAATCACCAGGAAACCTATTGATATATTGCACCGCCGAGTCCCTGGTTCCATAGGTGAAGAGCTCTAACCAGACCAGCACGGTGAAGACGAATCCGAAGAGGCCATAATCCACTGGGCCAAGTTTCCGAGCCAAGTAGATGTAGAAGACATAGCTGCATAAGATGAAAGCCACTTGGCTGATGCCCAGGGAGGCCATGCCCCGAGCCAATGGTTCGGCTTCCAACTCATTTCCGCCGGCTTTTTCTCTAGCACTTGTCAAGTCGAAATCCTTTCAAGCCGTAACTTTTCGATTCGCACAGAGAGATGTAGTTGGCGAAAAAAGGCGCCCGGATTAATAATTTTACATGATTATAGTATTTACTTATTGGCGTTCGCATGAGATAGCGTGAGAAAACTCGACGCGAGCGGGCCACTTCGTTTCTTACCTCCAAATTCGTCGTCAGGGTTGCGTGGCCATCAACGTATGGCGCTGGCACTGCCAACATCGCACCTGTCAGGATCTTCGGGAAATCATGTCCGCCACCAGTCCGATGGTGAATATCTGCAGCGAAGAGAGGAGGATGATCACCGTGGAGGTGGCGATGTGCAGCTGGTAGCGGGCCATATCCGCTATCGCCTTCCCAACCCCACCCAGAAAAAGCAGCAACGCCAGGGGCAGAAAGATCCTCAAGGGGTTAAACCAGGTGACGGTGCGGTAGACCAGCATAAGGTAATTGGCGGTGTCGCTCACGGGATGAAAAGTCGACTTGCCCTTACGGGGGAAGTAGTCGATGGGCACGTAGTTCACCGGATGGCTCCTGCTGAGGAAGGAAAGGGTTATGGTGCTCACCCAGGAGTGTCCAGGAGGTAGCATGTTGATGAACTTCATGAAGACGTCCTTGCGCATGGCACGCATTCCCGAGTTGAGATCGGGGATTCTGCTTCCGGTCATGAACTCGGCCAACTTGCGGATGAACCATTTGGCGGGAACTCTCAACCATTTCATTGTCCCCATCTCGATGGTGCGGGCTCCCACTACCATATCGTATCCCTCCAGAGCCTCGATGAGCCGGGGAATGTCGGTAAGTGGATAGGTGCCGTCGCCGTCAGCGATGACGATGATATCGCCCTTTGCCTGTCGGATGCCGGTGTTACGGGCGGCTCCACCTCCCAAGTTATAAGGGTGGTTGATGAGGCGCACCTGTGGGTAACCCTCCACTATCTCCTTAGTTCTGTCTTGGGAGGCATCGTTGACCACTATCAATTCCCAGCGATAGTCGGTCTTGTTCATGGTCTCGATGATGGTCTCTATATCATGGCCAATGGCCTCTTCCTCGTTATAGGCGGGGATAACTATGCTTATCATCTGGTTTTCCATCCTTGCCTCCTCCTTGAGCCATAAAATCCACGATTAAGTGATGCGTTCTTGTAAGCAGCCATTTGACTTATTAAAGATAACATAGCGATGGATAGCTGGGCAAACCGTGGCGTCGAATCCGATGAGGGATAGGCGCTTTTGATCGCGAGGAGATAGCAGGCGATAAACGTGGGTTACGCGGGTAAACGCCGAATACCTCTTAAGCCTTCTCCGTTAATCGAAGCGGGGTAAGATTGAGGGTAAAAAACTGGAAAATCCCAACCAGCGCGTCCGCCCTCCCGCTGGGTCAACATGTCATTGAAGGAGAGCCCAAAGTTATCGCTCGACCCGGTCGTTTCGCGATGAGGTTCTAGGGTAAGCAGTGGGTGATCAAGAGGCCCCTTTATCCCTTTCTGGAGGCTGTGGATTGCTTTCCGCGGATTTCCGGTTTGCAGGCGCGAGAATAAGGCGGGAATGTTACAATCATAGATAAATAAAGGAAGTGGACATTGCCATGGGATGGAGGAACTTTTTCAGCGGAGAACCTGAGGACGTGCAGGTGGTCTTTTCCGGGGACCGCCTGGAGGCGGGTATGGTCTTTCGCTTGCTGGAGGAGGAAGGGTTTCACCCGCGGGAATGGGACGACATGGCCGGTCCTTCCCTGGGACTTATGGGAACCGCGCGAGTGGTGGTTCCCAGAGAGGAGGGCGAGGAAGCTAAGCTTTTCCTCGATCGAGTGAGAGACGAGGCGGGTGGGAGCCTTGAGGACGCCATCGCCGGCGAGTGGGAGATAGAAGAGGAGACACCGGAGGGGGAGGGTTAGGACCGCGATTGCCCAACTCACTATCCATGTTTCTATAATTATTGAAAAGACATATCGAAAAGCGTTCCCGGTTGTCGGGGAAATCTGGGTTGGCATGGAACTAATGGAAAAGTAGATTTAAGAGTAGTGCAAACGGAATTCCGCGGGAGACCTTTACCCATGTGAAATAAATCTTACATTATGTTAAATTATTTAAGCGCGCGGGCGTCAAAAGCGGTGGGTATTGCAGGCAATCTTTTAAATCCGGGAAAGACGGGACAATAGCCTAACTGACGTCCTGTTTCAGAAACGAGGTAGCTATATTTTCGAGCGAAGGCCCGTCATGGGAAAGCGAACGGCGGAAAATAAAGCAAATAGAGTTGTTGGATGCCGCTGAAAATATCGTTTTTTTTATAATGAAAATAATGTATTGGGCCTAAAATATAAAAGCGTTTTTATGCTGCAAGATGCGTGTAAAGGCGAAATCTTTATCTTTTAAGCCTGCTGAAATCATAGCCTTTGGAGCCCTGATGTTTCACCCCGGTGAAATTGGTGTCGGTGGGGTCGATGTCGGTGAGGTCGGCGTCGGTGAGATCCGCCCCCTCAAGATTGGTTCCCAGCAGCATGGCGTTGTTTAGGTTGGCTCCTTTGAATATGGCCCCTTGGGCATGGGATTTGTTCAAGACCGCGTCCTTGAGATTGGCTCCGGTGAGGTCGGCTCCCTTGAGGTCGGCGCCGCGGATGTCCGCGCGCTCCAGGTTGGCGCCGATAAGTCTGGCGCCTGCCAGAAAAGCCCCCACCAAGTAAGCCCGGCTGAGATTGGCGCCGGTAAGGTCCGCTTCTCCCAGGATTGCCCTGTTAAGGTTGGCGCGGGAGAGATCGGCTCCCGCGAGGTCGGCTTGGTAGAGGTCGGGAACCAAATAGGGCTCCCTGCGTCTCAATTCATTCCATGGGCCCGAGCCCTCTTTCAACAATTGCAAGTGTTCCGGGTTGGCCAACTCCCGCATCCTCCTCGCTCTATGTGAAACTATAGAAATGGCGATACCAATCGCGGATTCGAGAGATATTATACATCATTTCGTCGCCTGAGAATGTGAGGGGTTTGTTAGAAAATCGCCTTTTTTTCTCTGCCTATTTCCGTGGGGAGGAGAAGGAAAAGGCGAAAGTTTGGGGAAAAATCCCGCCTCTCAGCGGACGATTGGTTATTGGCGCGGCTTCTATCCCTTATGGGATGATCTTCTTTCCGTGGGGAGGAGAAGGAAAAGGCGAAAGTTTGGGGAAAAATCCCGCCTCTCAGCGGACGATTGGTTATTGGCGCGGCTTCTACCGTTTATGAGATGATTTTCTAAGAATCGACATCCTCGCCTAATTCAATCAGGATTCGTCGCACCTCTTCCCGCCAGGATTTAAGCTCCTGGGGGTGATATCTTGCTGGGTAGTTCTCGTAAACCTTTTTCAGCCGCGGGGCGGCCATGCTCTTCCTGGCGAATCGATAAGCGAAAACGGGGTGTCGAAATGCTTTTACACGCTGTAAAATATTTTTGGCGCTGAGTTTGAGCGGCTCCGCCTTGAGGCTTGCCTCCACGTCAGCGGGGGTCATCAGGGAGCCCACCAGCTTCTCCGTCTCATCTTCGCTCAGCCTTTCCGAAATGATACGGGCGATGTCGAAGTAAGCCATCAAGGCTCCTCTCCCGCGCTGGTAAGCGGCGGCGTATTCCCAGAGATTCTCCCTGGAGACGTCATCCTCCTCCAAGCAGCGGCAAATAGTCCTTGCCGCCAGTTCCCCGGCGATCAGGCTGGAAGCCACCCCGGAGCCATGGGCAGGGATGACCATGCAGGCGGAGTCCCCGGCCAGCAAGATGCCATGGTCCACCAGCACGTCCAGAGAGCGCCTCACCGGAATGAGCCCTCCGCCGCCGTAGATTCGTTCCCCGCCCAGTCCCTTCTCCTGGAAAAAGCTCCTGACGAATTCTCCCGCCGATTCCTCCGAACGGTTTCTCTTATATCCCACCAATATATCCAATATTCTTTCCTGCGGGTCCCAGTGGAGACTCAGGGTGGAGTATCCTCCACGCCAGCCCACCCGGTTTATCCCTATCCCGGGAGGTATACCCAGAATCTCCGGAACCCTCTGCGCCTCCTCCTGCCCGAAAAGGCGCTGCTCACGCCAAGCAGTGACCATATGTCGGGCGCCTTCCTCCAGGGGGATGTGAGAGCTCTCTGGCAACCCCCGCCTTACTACCGCCCTCCATCCCGAGGCGTCCATCACTACCCGGGCGGGAACTTCCTCTCCCCCGGCGATGACTCCTCTCACCCGGTCGCGCTCCAGGAGGGGTCCTTCCACCGGTGTGGCCTCCGCGAAGGTGACGCCGGCCGCAATCGCGTGGTCGAGAAGTCTCCGGGCGAACTCCCGCATGCGCACCTCGCAGGTGGGATGGGAGTGGCTTTCCAGGCGGTGTGTCCCTGAGGGGGATATGGTTAGAAAGGCTGCGGGGGAAGGCATGATCTCATCCCCGGAGGGCTCCTCGATGCCCACCCGCTTAAAGACGGATTTTTCTACCCCGTTGACCCAGGGATGGCCCAGCTCGTCCAGGGAAGCGCGGTCGAGAAGTAAAACATTGAAACCCTTTTCCGCGGTTCTGCGGGCGGCCATACAACCAGCGACCCCGGCTCCCGCCACCACCAGATCGTACATGACTCACCCTCCCGAAAATTTCTTGGCTGGCACAGTTAAACGCTAGGAAGATTATACAACAATGGCTGGAAAGGTTCACACCAAGAGGGGGATATGATTGATGGATAATTTTAACAATGCGTAAATAAGTTATTTTGTGAAAAATATACGCCCGTGGACACGCCCACGTTAACGGTGTTTGAGGGCGAGTCCAGCGCCACTGGTTTTGAGGAGCGGGCACGCGAGATGACCTAGCGGAGAAAGTGAGTTTCAGCGACGCAATCGAGGAACTGATGGTCACGCGCTCGGTGGTTCGTTTTCCAGACTGGAAATACCGGGCGTCCTCAGGCTACTCGTAGCGCAGGGCATCCATAGGCTGTAGTCTCGCTGCCTTGAATGCGGGGTATATGCCGAAGAAGATGCCTACGGCGAAGGAAAAGAGGAAGGCTAAAAGGACCGACCAGGCGGTGATCGCCTCGGGAATACGTAGCAAGCTTCCCAAACTCTTCGATCCCACCACCGCCAGTAGTATTCCCAGAGCGCCTCCCGTGATGGTGAGAATCAGCGCCTCGGCGAGGAATTGCGCCATGATGTTGCGGGGTTTTGCTCCTACCGCCTTACGCAGCCCGATCTCTCTGGTGCGTTCCGTGACCGAGACCAGCATGATGTTCATGATGCCGATCCCGCCTACCAGCAACGAGATACCGGCGATGGCAACCACCAGGTAGGTGAGCAGATGTGCGATGCCCCCGGCGAATGATAACATCTGCGTCTGAGGGATGATGGTGAAATCAGTATCTTCCAGGGTCTTGGAGAGGACTGTCCTGGAGATCTCTGCGGCTTGGCTCACCTCCTCCGGGGAGGGGGCTTTTACAAGAATGTAATCGGACTCCGACTTGCCGAATACCCGGGCGGAGAGGTCGCTAGGAATGAGCACCAAGTCGTCGTTGTCGATGAGGAAAGATTTTCCCTTCTCCTCCAGTACACCAATCACTTTTAACTTGTGATTGGCTACCTTGATCTCTCTGCCCAGAGGGTCTAGCTCCCCGAAGAGTTCCCGGGCGGTGAAGCTGCCTAGCACGCAAACATCCCGGGAGCGGTCCTTGTGGTTGAAAAACCGCCCAGCCGCCACCTTCTGGTCCCGTACTTGAGGGTAAGTCTCCCCAGTTCCCAACACGTTGGTAAAATAACGCTTATCCTTGTGGCCCACAGGCCTGGCGTCCATGAGGATGCAGGTGGCATAGAAGCCGGAGGGCAGCTTCTTTTGAATCTCCTCCGCCAGTCCAGGACGGAGGTAATTAGCTTGGAGCATAGTTCCACCCCGTCTCTCCGAGGGTTTGGTTCCGATGCTTCCGCTCAGCTCCACGCTCCCCGGAACGATCATGATGATGTTGGAACCGATGTCCTCGATTCCCCGATTGATCTGATCCTTTGCCCCGATGCTTAAGGAGAGTAGGGTGATCACCGCGCCCACCCCGATCACTATGCCCAGCATGGTTAAGGCGGAACGCATCTTGTTGGCTCTAAGGGCCCCCAGGGCGTATCTCATGCTCTCCCACAGTTTTACGGCATTTCTCCGCCGCCTCGGCTTTGTTCTCTTCATACCTTTATTATAGCGGTTATCACTTGTCTCTTCCGCGGTGGCGGGAGTTTCGCTGGCGGAGGTATCGGGACGAATAGCCTAGCTCTCAATGGTTGCGGCGCAACTTCTGAGATATCATGTTTCACTGACGAAAGGATTAACACGAAAATAGCCCAGAGCCTGGGAAGACGCTCTTATAGAATCAATTATCCAGCGCTTTTCCGGCAGAGAAGAAGATAGGAAAGGACAAGCCTGGGGAAAGGATGGAAAACGATAGGAGTGGGATTTAAGTTTGGTTTCGGCTAGATCAATTTCTTGAGTCACTCTCTTCACCTTGAATCAGCCGGAGCGCCGCCTCAAAACCTTCCCTTATCGCTTCCTCCAGGGATCTGGGCTTAAGGGCATCTCCCACCACGTGGGTTTGGATGCCCAGTTGGCGGGCGGGCTCCGCCAGCTCCTCCAGAGGCGTGGAGCCCACCGCCCAGATCACCGTGTCCGCCTCCAGCTCCTCCTCGCCCCTCTTGCCCCGCACCCATGCGCCCTTGGCGGTGATCCGCTCCAGCTTGGTGGAGAGTAATAGCGCTCCCTTTTCCTTGATTTTTCGGTGCAGGTAGCTTCCGTGGGAGGTGAGGGGGGACACTGGGGGGTAGTCTTGTTCATCGATAATGGTCACTTCATGGCCCCGCTCCAGCAAGTAGTCGGCGGTTTCCATGCCCACCGGCCCGGCGCCCACAATCAATGCCCTTTTGCCGCATTCCGCCTCGCCTTTGAGAAGACTTCGCGCCTCTACCACCTGGGGATGATCCCCGCCGGGGACAGAGGGAATCAGGGGTAAGGACCCCGTGGCTACCACCAAACCCCGCCAGTTCCTAGAGGATAGGGTGGCTTGGTCGGCTTCTTGTCCCAACAAAAGCTCTGTCTTCAAGGAACGCAGTCGTCTTAAGATCCACTCTAACCAGCCGGCCAAGGGTTGCTTGTCCGGTGGAAGGGAAGCCAAGCGGAGTTGCCCTCCTGGCTGAGCGTCTTTTTCCATCACTTCTACTTGGGCGCTTGCCTCTCGCAAAGTGAGCGCCGCCTGCAGACCGGCAGGACCGGCTCCCACCACCAAAAAGGGCCCGGCGCCGGGAGCAGTTTTTCGATAAGACCTCCATTCCTCGCCGCACTCCGGGTTGATCACGCAGGTGGCCGGCTGCATGCGCAGTAGAAGGCGTTCGATGCATCCCTGGTTACAAGAGAGGCAAAAACGAATGTCTTCCTCCCTGCCCTCGGCCGCTTTGGCTAGAAAATGAGGATCGGCGAGGTGCTGGCGCCCAAAAGCCACTAGGTCGGCACCGCCTTGGGAGATGGCCTCCTCCGCCAGCTGTGGGCGGTGCATCTTTCCCGCCACGATAACCGGTACCCCTACTTGTTCCTTTACCCGCGCTGCCCTTTCCAGATTAAAGCCTTCTGGATGGTGCATGCCGGGGCAGACCGGGTTGCCAGGGGAATCGTAAACTCCGCAGGAGACGTGAAACGCGTCTATCCCATCCTTCTCCAACAGGGTAAGCAGGGGAAGAATGTAATCTAAATCATATCCTCCTCGAACTAGCTCGGTGGAGGAGAAGCGGAAGATAACCGGAAAGTCCTTTCCTACCGTTTCCCTGATGGCGCGCACGATCTCCCGGGCGAAGCGGAAACGGCCATCGGCATCACCGCCGTATTCGTCCTCTCTCTGGTTGGAGTAAGGGGAGAGAAACTGGTTGATGAGATATCCATGGGCGCCGTGCACCTCCACCGCGTCGAAACCTGCTTTTTGGGCTCTTTTGGCGGCATTGGCGTAACATTGCACCAATTCGGCGATCTCCTCCCGGCTCAATTCGCGGGGCACGGTACCTATGGCACGGCTGGCGATGGGGGAGGGACCCACCGGTTGGGCTCCCAGCAGCTGTGGGAAGGTTTCCCTGCCCACATGATGCAGTTGTGCCGCCACCGCTGCGCCACTATGTTTTACCACGCGGACCAGTTCTTCCAGCCCAGGCAGATGGGAATCGTCATATATGCTTAACTCCGCGGGGTAAGCCTTGCCTAAGGGGTGAACAGCGCATACCTCGGTGATAATCAACCCCACCCCTCCCTCCGCCCGTCTGCGTAGGTAAGCCAACAGACGGGGGGTAACCTCTCCCTGAGAGGAGGTGTATCCAGTACCCATGGCTGGCATTACCGCGCGGTTCTTCAGTTTTAAAGAGCCCAACTCCACGGATTCCCATAATTTTCTCACGGCGACCCCCTTAACAAGATATTACGGTTTGATAGTTCTGGTAAAAGTGTATACGCCAATGATTTACCCTCATTTCGCTTTTCCATTATTATTTGCAATATGTTAATTGATTAATTACCGACGGGCATCATTTTTGTCCGCAGCCGAACCACAGAGCCGCAGATTGAATTTTTGGTCTTGAGAACACGCTCAAGCCCCTTTCTCAATCTGGTAATCATAAAAACCTCGGCCCGATTTGCGCCCCAGCATTCCCGCGGCCACCATGCGCCTCATCATTGGAGGAGGAAGGAAGCGGGAATCCCCGGTGTCTCGGTAGATTTCCAGGGCTTTATCCATGAAAGTATCCAGTCCCATGAGATCCATCAATTCCAGAGGACCCAGGGGAAAGTTGAAACCCAGCCTGGAGATTTTGTCGATATCGGCGGGAGTGGCGATGCCCGCTTCCACCAGGCGCACCGCCTCGAATACGGAGGGGATGTAGATGCGATAGGAGAGGGGCTCGCACTGAAAGTCGTCGATGGGTTTAAAGTAGTCAACTTTTTCTCCTACCGAGTAATCATAAAAACCTCGGCCCGATTTGCGCCCCAGCATTCCCGCGGCCACCATGCGCCGCATCAATGGCGGGGGAAAGAACTTAGGGTCCCTGGTGTCCCAAAAGATAGCCAGGGACGCCTTCGTCGCGGTGTCGATGCCCGCGTTATCCATGATTTGCAAGGGACCCACCACCGGAGCGCCGAAAGTGCCGGCCAAATCCAACTGCTCGGCGCTACCCTGTCCGGCTTCCAGAAGGCGCACCACCTCCAAGGAGATGGGTATGTTGACGCGGTTGGCAATGAAACCGGCGATATCCCTGTTGACCAACACCGCTTCCTTTCCCAGGGATCGCACCCAGTCCGCCGCCATCTCCATGGTGTGTTGGGAGGTAAGCAAGCCTCGGATCACCTCGCAGGGTCTCATCAGCGGCACCGGACCGAAGAAGTGAATTCCACAGACTCGTTCTGGGGTGGAAATGGCGGCGGCGATAGAAGAGATGGGAATGGCGGAGGTATTGGTTCCCAAGATGGCTCGGGGGGAGCAAATCTCCTCCAGGCGGGCGAAGACCTCGCTCTTCAGATGAAGGTCTTCGGGGATAGATTCGATAACTAGATCCGCGTCTTGAGCGTCATCTATACGCGTGATAGTGTTGAGATTGGCAAGGGTGGATTGGTACTGGCTATGGGAGATCTTCCCCTTGGAAAGGAACTTTCCCAGGGACCACTTTATCTCCTCCAATCCTCGCTGGAGGCGCTCCTCATCAAGGTCCTGCATCCATACCTGATAGCCCGCCAAGGCGGCCACCTGGGCGATGCCGTTGCCCATGTAACCCGCGCCTACCACCAGAATTTTCTTTATCTCCATGGTCTTTATCTTGGGATGGATAAATTTTTTTAATATCACTGGTCAGGGATTAGTTCGGGGTCACCTCTCCCTCTCCCCCGACCGGAAGTTCTTCATAAGCTAATTTTTCAGTGGAAAGTTGTGGATACTTTTTCTGGTATATCTCTATTATTCCATACAAGTCCCTGAGCAGCTTAGCGTCTTTTGCCAGCAGAAAGAAGATAATCTCGTTGTCGCTCAAGTAAAGGGGCTTTTGGCCGGTAAGATGCTTCAGTTCCATGGTTCTACCGTAGATGTAGGTAGGGCGATGCTGACGGGGAAGGTGTTGATAGATCATGAGGATTGAATTCTTTTCCATGCGCCGGAAGAGGCCCTTGACTTCGGAGTAAAGTAGGTGTTTCTCCCCCGGGTCTTTTACCTCCAGACCGTTATCGGGATCGACGAGGATGAGCGCGCCGCGGAGTGACGCTTGGTCTATCTTGCGGAAGTATTCCCCTCTCCTTTCATGGGTGAAGTAGTGGTCCTCTTCGTATATATCCACCTCGATGCCCCGGGTAAGGAAAAAGTCCTTTATCTTCTGGATATTTCTCCCGCCCTCTTCCACGCAGGCGGAGAGGTAGTCTCGAAGTTCCGTATTCCGATATCCCGCCTTAGCGCGTTCGTAATCGATCCTGCTTCCGTCGCGACGGGGACCATCCGCGGTGAGCATGGGGATGTAGAAGAGCCTGCCCACCCCTTCCGTCGCCGTAGCGATCTCCAATGCTAGATCATATTTGAATAAGTCGCGAATATCTCCAAAATACTGGTTTTTCATAACCGTCTCCCCATCATCCTTCTTGGCTGGCGTGAAAGCTGACCTTTTGAGGAGATAATATATCAGAACTGAATAAGTCGCGAATATCTCCAAAATACTGGTTTTTCATAACCGTCTCCCCATCATCCTTCTTGGCTGGCGTGAAAGCTGACCTTTTGGGGAGATAATATATCAGAACTGAATAAGTCGCGAATATCTCCAAAATACTGGTTTTTCATAACCGTCTCCCCATCATCCTTCTTGGCTGGCGTGAAAGCTGACCTTTTGGGGAGATAATATATCAGAA
>JACVIX010000094.1 GCA_015711725.1 Candidatus Geothermincola primus
AAAAACATTGAGAGAATATATGTCGCGTCTCGTCAGCTTCATAAATTTTTTTAATTTTTATATATTGTTAAAAATATATGTAAAAAGAGTGAGGACGGGAATCGCAAGATAATCATCTTGAAGAAGACGAACGCATGAAACCATAAATCACGATGTGATTTGAACGGGAGGGGAAAGATGAAATTTAAAGAACCAGGCGAGCTAGGGAAATCGTCCCTTCCTGACTTAGGAAAGGACAACGCGTGGAAGGCTATTGTTGACAGTGAGGGAGAAGAGCGGGAAGTCCTCATCGCCAATTTGGTAAGTAAAATGACCCTGGGGGAGAAGATCAGGCAGATGGCGGGGGACACTCCTCTGCTCAAGCAGAGCCTCATGCTCATCCGTTACAACCTCTTCCCATTCGACGCCGGCAGGAAAAGCCGCTGGGGCATACCTCCCATCCGTTTCACCGACGGGCCTCGGGGCGTGGCCCTAGGACGTTCCACCTGCTTTCCCGTCTCCATGGCGCGGGGAGCCACCTGGGACGTGGGGCTGGAGGAGAGGGTGGGCGAAGCCATGGGTATTGAGGCCCGAGCCCAAGGCGCCAACTTTTTCGGTGGAGTATGTGTCAACCTGCCCCGCCACCCGGGATGGGGCAGAGCCCAAGAGACCTTCGGCGAGGACCCATACCTACTGGGGGAGATGGGCGCCGCCATGGTACGGGGTCTGCAGAAACACCTGATGGCCTGCGCCAAGCACTTCGCCTGCAACAGCATAGAGGAATCTCGCTTCTACGTGGACGTGCGTATCGATGAAAGGGCCTTAAGGGAGATTTACCTTCCCCACTTCAAGAGATGCGTGGATGAAGGGGTGGCGGCGATTATGAGCGCCTATAATCGGTTAAACGGTCATTACTGTGCCCACAACTCCCACCTGTTAAGGGAGATACTAAAAGGGGAATGGTCATTCACTGGTTTGGTGATGTCGGATTTCATCTGGGGCACCAGGGATACGGTGAAGGCTGCCTTAGGGGGTCTGGACATAGAGATGCCCTTCCGCAGATATTTCGGGCGGAAACTGAAGCGAGCGGCGAGAAAGGGCTTGGTCGCCCCTGAAATGATCGACGAGGCGGTGACCAGGATTATCCGCCAGAAAGCGCGCTTCGCCAAGGTGGGAGACCCTTCAGCCTACTCCCGAGACAAAGTCGCCTCCCCTGAGCACGTGCGGTTGGCGCTGGAGGTGGCGCGCAAGAGCGTGGTGCTCTTAAAGAACCAGAATGGCTTGCTTCCCCTGAACCGCGAAGGAGAAGGGACTATCGCGGTGATAGGCAAGTTAGCCAAGCGTGGCAACATCGGGGATTACGGAAGCAGCCGAGTACGCCCGCCCTACGTAATCACCCCTCTGGAGGCCATACGCAGCCGAGCCGCCTCACCCAACATGGTAATCTTCGAGGATGGAGAGGATATCAAGAAGGCGCGGAGGGCGGCAAGAGAAGCCAGAACCGTGGTGGTGGTGGCGGGGCTGACCGGAAAAGAGGAAGGGGAATACATCCCCTATATGAAGATGGGAGGGGACCGCGAGGATTTGAGCCTTCCCCGGAAACAGGTGGAACTGATAAAGGCGGTGGCTCAAGAAACGGACCGCTGCGTGGTGGTGCTGGAAGGAGGATCCGCCATCGCCATCGAGGAGTGGAAGGATTGGGCGGGAGCCATTCTCATGGCTTGGTATCCCGGCATGGAAGGGGGTACCGCGATTGCCGAGATACTCTTTGGCGAGGTCAACCCCAGCGGAAAGCTTCCCATCACCATTCCCGCCTCATCCCAGCAGCTACCCCCCTTCGACAAAAAGGCGAAAAGCGTGGAATATGGCCACTATCATGGATACCGTCTTTGCGACCGGCGGGGATTTAAGCCATCTTTCCCCTTTGGCTTCGGCCTGAGTTATAGTGAATATTCCTATGATGACCTGCGCCTGAGCTCCTCGGAGATCGGTAAGAACGAATCCCTAGGGATAGAGGTGAATATAACCAACCGCGGTCCCCTGGCGGGGGAAGAGGTGGCGCAGCTTTATGTGGGATACCGGGATTCACAGGTGGAACGGCCGGTGAAGGAACTTAAAGGATTCGCGCGTGTTCACCTTGAACCGGGGGAATCCAAAAAGGTCAAGTTCAACCTCCGTGCCGACCAGCTAGCCTATTATCACCCGGATAGGGGCGAATGGGAGATTGAGGAAGCAGAATATTTAGTCATGGTGGGCCCCTCCTCACGCGATGAAGATTTGGGCCTGAAGGCGAATTTCAGGATAACAAGCCCATGACATCTCATATTTACGAATAAAGTCTTGAATAAGGTCCTCAAAGATTTGATAACTGGAGAACGATATTTGAAGTCGAATTGCAAACGAGTAATCGAAGACGGTTATGATAATAAATCACGAACTGTAAAATAACATTATGTAATAATATTATATTTCGCTAAATTCGTCGAAAGATAGAGAGTGGATTTATAAACGATTATCTTTCTTTCTAGCCATAGAAGACTATTTTCCCCAGAATTCAATTAATTCGGCTTTCCAGGCTTGATAAGAAACCCCTTCACGCTGACTTTCGCCATGGTTCAAACGCCTTCAGCGACTGTACTTGAAGCGCTCCTCCGAAGGGGCAATGAAAACAAGCATAAGATAATGGTCACATAGACAAAGAGTTTGAAAAGTTTGAGGGCGCCCCTCCGAAAGGGCAAGGAATACCAGCAAAAGAAGAAGGTCATATAATCATGTGAAAAATAATAGAGAAGTAAAAGCCTAGAAGAGATGCTTCTTAAAGCCAAGGATTCTTAAAGCCAAGGAATTTCATCCCTTCAAGCGTAATATTCAATAGAGTTATACTGTTGTTAAGGGCTGCCCATTATGATTCTATTGGAAAAACCTACAACTAGCAGCCGGGGATTTGAGTTATCGCAAAACGGAAAAGGTTAGGTGATGTAGATGCTGGAGGTCTGCGGCTCATGTGGCGTTCCCTTAATGGTCTCCCGGGAATTGAACTGGGAAGGAAACGGGGTTATCTCCCTTTCTAGCTCACCCAAGAACCGCATGGTCTTCTTCGAATCGGACACCATCGACCAGGTCTTTAAAGGCATCGAAAAGCTGATCGGGGTGCCCATCGATCACATCGTCATCGAAAGCAGATGCCGGGAGACCAGGAGATACATCGAGAGGCTCTTTCCGCCTGAGATGCGCAGGATTCTGGAAGGTCGGGAATTGAGGGAAGAGGGTCGGGTATCGGAAGAGAGCGCGGAGGAAAGGGAGACCCTCATGGCAACAATGCGGGTGATAACCCAGAACATCATCGACATCGCCAGGGCTTATGGATATGGCGACCAGAGGCTGAGCGACCTGTGGGAAAAGGGCGATGCATACCCCTGGCGCAGGCAGATCGTGCGCAACCCCTATTCTCTGCTTTTCATCGCCGCGGACAATCTGGGGTCGGTGGAAGCATTCGAGGGAAAGGATATGTGGGTTAGATATGAGGAGATAGGGGAAAACACCTTCGCCATCCAATCTTTTCCAGGGGAACATCCTTTAGGTTTGAAGGAAAGGCTCAAGCGCAAGCGCTATGAGTTCAAGCCAGGGGATATCCATTACGAAAGGTGTCCGGACTGTGGCGTGCCCAAAGCGGTGGCTCTGCGCAAATGGGATACTCAGGAAGGAACCATCACCGACCCGGAGACGGGGCGAAGAATGGCCATCTTTGGCTCCTTCGCGGTGGACTCCATCTTTGACGACCTGGAGAAGGAGCTGGGCGAGGAAATCACGGAAACGGTGATAGAGGCGCTCCGCCTCTACATCAAGTCCGCCTGGTCGGAGGAGGAGTGGAACAGGGACGCCCTTTCATTCCAGAACATGGTGGCCCTGAGAGGATTGGGCAACCTGGTGCGTTTTCAAGGCGACCGGCAGGGTTTAACCGTGACCTTGGAGAACTCCTGTCTGCACCTGCCCATGGTGGGAGTGACTCAAGCGCTGGTGGAGATGGCTTATCGCTGGGACAGTTCCAAAGTGGAATGGAAGCTGGCCGAGGACGGAGACCTCACCATCTCAGTCACTCAGGCATAGTCAATAGCATTATGTAAAATCAATGCCATCCGCGTCTTTCAAGATTTACTGAAAATTCTCATATCCCTTAGCCAATCTGTGACTGGGATTTTATGTCATTGGCGCTTGCCAAAATTAAATGCATGGTTGCGGAAAGGGAGAGAAGGGCATCCGCTATGGGGAATATCATTTGCTCGATTGCCTTCACGATTATGTTTATAAGAATCCTTGCGCCGGAAAGGTTGAAAGAGTCGTTTCCACCGGTTATCCCCGTAATCTTGGCTGCCCCGATGAGTCTTTTTGTCATTGGCGTCCGCTAGAATTTTATCAGTGGTTGATCGAAAGGAAGAGATATGGAAGATAGGGACCGTATCCTGGAAAAGTTGAAAGATAAGGCCTCCGGCGAGGAGGAATCGAAAAAGATGGAAGCCCTGTTACAAATTGCATATGAAGGCCTGGAGCGAGGGCTTTCCCAGGGCGCGGAAAAACGGATAAGAGAGAGGCTGGAAAGCCTCATGCGGGAGGTAGAAAAGGCCGCCCAGGCGGTCAAGGAAAGAATGGAGTAGTCGATGGAAGCCTTCGACGGAAGTCTTAAGTTAAAAGAGATAACCATAAAGGGCTTTAGGGGATATGGGAGGAAGGAAGTAGCCTTCGACCTCTCGTCTCCCGTCACCCTTCTAGTAGGGAATAACCGTAGCGGCAAGAGCAGCACACTGAACGCCATCGAGTGGGCTATCTACGGAAACAAGATAGCCAAGAAGGAATATATCGAGGAACGCAATAGATGGCTTATCCGTAACCGCAATTGCGACTCTTGCCAGGTGGAATTGGCGCTGCAATCCGAGAGCGGGAAGATAACGGTCTTCCGGGAACTGGGCACGGAACGTAAGAGGAGAACTGAAAATTTTTATCTCGTAAACCAGGAGGGGAAACGGGTGGATCAGGAGGAGACCCTCTGGTCCGCGCTGGGAATGGAGCCTAAGGATTTCGCTAGCTCCGCCTACCTTCACCAGGAAGTGATTAGGGATATACTGACCGTCGACCCCAGAATACGCAAGAGCGCCCTCGACCGGCTTCTGGGCGTCTCCGAATTGCGTAACCTCCATGAGGCCTTCGACAAAATTAAGGCGAAAGATTTCGAGAAGAGGGTTGATAAAATCTATCAGGAACTGGAAGAGAGAATTGCCTTAAGGGCGGAGAGATATCGCGAAGAGATGGAAGAAGCCATCTCCGAAGGGAAAAATTTGGGATTGACTAAGGATGATTATTCAGAGTCCGTATTCAAGGATAGGTGCGCCTCCACGCTTGAGCGACTGGGGAGCCTTGCCCAGCGCTCGAGGATAGGGGAGATAAACATCTCTTCACCCAGAGATTTAAGCGGCTTCCAGGACTTCTCCGACCAGGTAAAGAAAGCCTTAGTGAAAGTCCGCAGCGAGAACCCTCAGATAAAATCGCAGAAACATCTCATCGAAAGAAAAACGGAACTGGACGCGGCCCTAGGAGAATATTTCTCCGCACTAAAGGAGATAGACAAGCTGAGAAAGTCAAGGGAAGAGTTGGAAAAAAGAGGGAACCTCGAAAAGCTGCGCTCCAGGCACCAGGAACTTTCCCGCAGGGAAGCGGAACTGAAGAAAGAAATGGAGATGAAGAACAGCCGCATCAACGTGATAAACGAGACCATCGCCTACCTGGAGAGGCTCAAAGGGGATGAGAATCTCCAGGAGAAGATGGCTTGCCCCTCCTGCGAACAGGATATCGTTCCCGCCCAAATTCTCCAGCTACTCTACCGCAGAAAGGAGGAGACTCGGGAGGCACTGGGAAACCTGGATGATGAGCGGGCGGAGGTGGAAGCGGAGAAAAGGGAGCTCCAAAAAATCATGGCGAAGTTAGAGAAACTGGAGTCAAACCTTCTTCCCCAAGCGGAGGAAAACAGGGATGAGCGGGTGAGAGAGATAGGTCAGCTTTTAGGTAGGGAGATAAAAAAGGATGAGGACCCGGAGAAGTTAGTCAGAGACCATGTGGAAGAAATCGACAGAAAGTTAGAGAGGATCAAAAATACCCTGGAGCGTTACAATCGAGACATCTACGAGGTGGAGGAGTCGCTTAAGTACGTGCATATCATCGTTCGCTATCTCACCGCCAAAAAGAAAAGCAAGAAAGTGGAGGGCATTAAGAAATCCCAAGAATGGAACGAAACAAACCGCCATCGCGACCTCCTCTACGCCGAGCTTGATCACTTGGATAAAGTAATGGAAGCAGTGGGGGAAGCGCTTAGAGAGATCAGCGAGGAGAGGCTCAGTCAAGCGCGGGAGGGGATAATAGAGATCTACCGCGACCTGTTGGAGAGACCGGATTTCGACGCCATCGAGATCGACCCCCGAGATTACGACGTGTACGCGGTCAAGGGTAGCGAAAGAGAGAGGCTTATCTCCCTATTCAACCAGGGGGACATGAACTGCGCCGCCCTAGCTATCTTCCTGGCTCTGGCCGGCGGGAAAACAAAGCGAGGCCCTTCCTTTCTTATCCTCGACGACCCCACCCAGAGCCTAGACGCGACGCAGAAAACCAGGTTGGCAAGGGTCTTGGGAAAGGCGGCTGAGAGTAGCCAGATATTGCTCGCCACCATGGACGAGGAGTTCGTGGAGGCGCTCAAACGAGAAATACCCAAGATTAAAAAGGTCTATCGTTTCGTTGACTGGGATCCCCAAGAGGGTCCCAACGTCACCCAGGAGTAGGAAAATGGGTTTGACCAAGGAGGCATAGGTTTTCCGGCGATCCTTTCTGTCGAACGATTGACAGGAGTAAATAATGGGTTTGACCCTGGAGGCGCAGAAGTCCCTGAGGGCTCTGTCCGAAAAATTTAATAAAGAGTTCGGGAAGATAGCGCAGAAGCTCCTTGCCCTCGCTTTCATGGATTTGGGATATGAACTGGTGGAGGAGCGATCGGTTCAGGGGGTGGATATCGACGTAATAAAAAAGGATACCGGCGACAGGTTATCAATGGAGGTGAAGACCACCCAGAGCAACGATTTCTCCCTGGAGGCAAAGGACGTGGAGGGGCTCAAATCCCGTCAGACCGATGGATATAACACTTTTTTCGCGGTGTTATCTCTGCCCCATTGTCTGAGCGAGGGATGGATCATCTTCCCAGCGCAAGGGATAAAGCCAGGTAAATATAACTTTCTGCGCTTGACCACCCGGCGTCAACACCATATCTCTAGCCAGATAAATGAAGTGTTTCCCACGGTGCTGGAGCGGGTGGAAGAGGGACTGCTGGGGTGTGAGAGAGGTTTCGCCCTTAAATATCTGAAGGAACGACATAATATTTGAGAACGCCCCATAGAGCAGAAAGAGAGACGATGCCTAGCCGCCTTCTATACCGGGGATATCATTACATAATGTAAAAATAAATAACAGTCCGATAGGGCGTGATTTATCAGCATGCGACAGTAGAGTAGGTAGTCACTAATGGAGGTTAGCTTAAATTAAGTTACTAAAACAGAATCGCTTTCATCGGAAGCGCAGCGGTATCCGATATGGGGGTCAGCTGTCTTCAAATTCCAAACTGCCGCCATCCTCAAAATGAATGAGCGAAAAATATTACATTATGTTTATATTATTAACTCGGATGCTAAGTATAGGCAAAGTTCCCGAGATGCCTTTATCGCTGGAAAACCATAATGAATCCGCGCCGCGTTCTTCAAATCGTTTTTCAAGAGTTTATAATATTGATGGCGCTATCTCCGACAAACACTATCGCTCGAAAGAAGGAAACCCGCGCCCATCTTACAGGAGGTTAATAAATTGAAAGCGTTGATCACGGGGGTTTGTGGCTTCATCGGCTCTCATCTGGCAAAGAAGCTCCTCTCGGAATGCCATCAAGTCAGGGGGTTGGCTCTTCCGCAAGAGAACAGAAAAGACATGGAAGAGTTGGGAGTGGAAATGCGCGTCGGCGATATAACCAAACCTGATAGTATCATGGGCATATGCGACGATGTGGACACGGTCTTTCACCTGGCCGGGCGGGTGGATTACTGGGGACCCCGCCGTATCTTCTTCCAGTCCATCCTGGAGGGAACCCGCAACCTGCTCAATGAAGCCTCGGGCAAGACCTCTCGCTTCGTCTACGCCAGCTCCGTCTGCGCCATTGGCACCAACCGTCACTTGAAAGGACATAAGGAGGACGATCCGGTGAGAAAAACCGGGATACCTTACGCGGACGCCAAGCAGGAAGCGGAAAAACTGGTATGGGATTACCACCGAAAGGACGCGATAGAGGGCACCGTCTTCAGGCCCACTAATGTGATAGGTCCAGGCAGCGTCTGGGTTAGGGATATGGTGGATAATTTGCTACAAGGACGGGTGCCTTTAATCGACGGCGGCCGTCACAGCGCCAGCCTGATAGGAGTAGATAATCTCGTTGACGGTATAGTCCTGGCGGGAACCCTGGACGCCGGCATCGGTGAGACTTTTCACTTCCGCGATGACTGGGAGGTCACCTGGAAACGTTATTTAACCGACCTGGGGGAGATGGTGGAGAAGAAGCCCTCTTCGAATATCCCCTTCTGGCTGGCTTGGCCAGTGGCTTTTTTCTTCGATAAGACCCTCTCTAAGCTGAATTTAAAGCCCCCCGCGACCCGACATATCGTGGGGCTTTTGGGTCGCAACATGGACATTGACAATACCAAAGCTAAAGAGGTTTTAAGTTGGCGCACCAAGGTCACTTATGAGGTGACCATGTCCAAGATAAGAGAGTGGGTGAGGTCCCAGATGCTCATAGAGGAGGGTTCTTGATGGCCGGTAAATGGAAAGCCCGCGAAGCATCGCCCCTCTCCATCCTTCTGGCGGTGGTCACCATGATCGACCCTCGGGATGAGTTCTACCGAAACTTCCAGCGGGATAAGGGGATGGATCTGAGGGAACAATATATGGCTTCCCACCAATCCCTCTTACAGGAGCTGGGAGAGAAAGAGATCATCGATCTGGGAGTGGTGAATTCGAAGGAGGGGGTTTACCGAGCGACGCAGAATATCTTGGAAAACGGATGCGACGGCGTGATTGTCAATCTGCCTGGCTGGGCTCCCCCGGGTTGGGGAGGCTTAGTGCACTCAGGAACGGGTCTTCCCCTACTTCTAACCGCTCCTTTCGCCCTCTCCGGGCCCCTAGCCATGCGCGGGGAGTTGGAGGCGCTGGGGGCGGATCACCACATCTCCCTGGGCAGGGACGGCGCGCTAAACGATTTTATAAGCCGTGTCAAGGCGAAAAAACTCCTCGTCTCTCTCCGAGGCAAAAAATACGCCAACGTGGGTGGTATCGCCATGGAGATGCACTACGCGGAGATGGCTTCCTCGGAGGCTTTGAGGGTATTCGGGGTGGAGACAGTCTATCTGGATGGGGCGGGAATTCTCGCCCGCTCGGGGAAGATAAGCCCGGAGAGAACCGCCTCATTCATCGCTCGCCTGGAGAAGTCGGTGGGCTCCCCCATCCCCGATGATTCTGGAACACTCAAGCGCCAGATATCCCATTACCTGGCTTTAAAAGACATACTAGAGGAAGAGGGAGTGGACTTCGTTTCCTTAAAATGTCAACCCGAGTTCTCCGACGAATATGGCTCTCTCTGTTTCGCCCAGGTTTTCTTACCCCTGGCGGAGGATCTGGAGGGTTCCAAGAAGATGATTCCCCTCTCCTGCGAGGGGGATTTCTTCGCCTCCCTGGCGGGATACCTGCTTTTTACCCTCACCGGAGAGCCCCCTCTCTTCGCCGATTTCATCATCCCCCTCTACGAGGAAAACCTGCTGGCTCTGCAAAACTGTGGAGGGGCTCCCGCCTGCTACGCCGGAGGTGGCGATATCATCAGCTGCCTGGGCAACTCGAGAATCGTCCGCAATCTTCAAGGAAAGAGCGGGTCCTTCTGCCTCGACTTCATGGGAGAGGAGATAGACAAGGTAACCCTGCTAGGAATGGGAAAACGACGCTCTTCCTACTGGTTGAGCTTCCAGCCTGGATCAGTTCAGCGTAGGGAAGAGTATAAGCCCCTGCTCATGGACTGGCCCACCTTCTTTCTTCAAGTGGACGACGCCAGGGGTTGTCTCGAGAAGTTCTACTCCCAGCACATCACCCTGGTCCCCGGCGATCACCAGTCGGTGCTCCAAGAACTGAAAAAGCTGATAGAGTCAGGTGATTGATATGAGCGGCTATGTTCTAGGCGTAGGGATCTCGGTGGTGGACATCATCGGAAAGACCTTGGGATTTCCGGAACGAGACGGATATACCCTTTTGCTGGAACATGACCAGCAGGTGGGGGGCATCGTCTCCAACGCCCTGGTTTCCTTGGCGCGCCTGGGAGTCCCCACCATGTGGCTGGGCAAGGTGGGCGACGACGATCTGGGCAGGTTTATCCTGGAGGACATGGAGAAAGAAGGGGTGGAGCTCCAGGTAGAGATCGACCAGGACAACCCCACCCCTTTGAGCATTATCATCGTGGACTCACAAAGCGGCGCGAGGAGCATCTGTTACCGTCCAGGCTGTTCCTTCGTCTATGGAAAACCTGTTCCCAGGCGGGTTTTGGAACAGGCGGAACTGATTCACCTGGACGGTTTTTATCCTGACGCCGCACTCGAGGCTGCCCAGTACGGTAGAGAATCGGGCAAGAAGGTCTCCCTGGACGCGGGGATGGAAATCCCCCAACTGGAGGAGCTGGTGCGAAATTCCCACTTGTTCATTCCCACAAGAAGCGTCGCCCAGACCCTCTCTGGCGAGGAGGAGATGGAAAGTTGCTTGAAGAAGCTTGCCGCCATGGGTCCCGAGACCGTGGTCGTCACCTGTGGAGCCGAAGGGAGCTGGGGCTACCAGGGTGGTGAGATAATTAAGGTGGATGCGATAGAGGTGGAGGTGGTGGACACCACAGGGTGCGGGGATGCCTATCACGGTGCATTCATCTACGGGGAACTCAAAGGTTGGGACTTGAGGAGGAAGATGCTCTTCGCCACCGCCTACGCCGCTCTCAAAGCCAGCCGACTAGGGGGCAGGAAGGGCCTTCCCCGGAGGGAGGAGATAAGCCAGTTTCTAAAGGAACGTGATCTGGGGCTATCCCTAGACTGAAGATGGAGAGAGTTAGGTATGCAAGGCGTGAGCATCAGGCTGAGCAGGTTTACCGGAGCTGGAGACCGAGTCGTGGATATTTCCTCTGGGGGGGAAACCTTTTCGGGAACTCTTCCTAACGCGGAGGCTTATATCGTCTTCCCCGGGCAGGAGCTCCACTCTTTCACGGAGATTACCTACCCATGCAGGCTCTTCCTGATAATACGCCTCACCTCTTGGGACGGGGAACGGCTGAGGAGGTTGGGTGAGCCCGAGAGCGTGCCTTTCTGGGGCGGGGAGGCTTGCCTAGTGGACCTGGTGGTGGGCTTCGGTGACACTTTGGAGGTGAATTCCTTGGAGGCGCTGGCTTGGGCCAGAGGCGGAGCCCGTCCCCTAGGGCTCCCCGTGCTGGCGCGTCTCATTTTCAACCAAGAGCCCTATTGGGGAGCCCTTGCGGATAGCCTGAACGTTCCCCTTGTCATCGCCGAGGAGCTGGGGGCGGACTCCCTTCTGCTTCCTCCATTAGATAGAGAAATCCTGGAAGAGATGAGGAAGCCCAAGGTTCCCTTCTTCGTGACTGTGGAGGAAGGATATTACCAAGTAGCTTCCGCCTGAAAAATTTTCATGAAGTAAAATTTGAGCGATTGCATTCGCGATTGTATTCTGGAAAGGATTCTTATGAAAGGATGGGAGATAAGATTCGCCCGGCTCGCCGACCCCATGGATGGACGGAGTTTCATCGTCGCCGCGGACCATCCCTTTCTCATGGGTCCCTCTAAGGGAACCTATCGCTTGGATGAGACCCTCACGAGTGTGATGGAGGGAAAGCCCGACGGAATACTGCTGGGACCGGGAAGCACACAAAGACTACACCACCTTTTTTTAGGGAAGGATCGGCCCGCCTTGATCATCCGCGCCGACTGGTTCAGCGCTCCCCGCCTCTTCAACCAGTATGCCCCGCTACAAGTGATAGAAAAATTTATAGCCATCTCCGCCAGGGAGGCATTCGCTCTAGGTGGGGACGCAATGATGGTCTACTTCCTGGCGGGGCTTACCCCGGCTTTCGAGGAGATATGCCTCACTCAGGCGAGCGAGCTTCAGAAGGAATGCATGACTCTGGGGCTTCCCTTAATCGTGGAGCCCCTCCTCGCCAACCCCTTCCTCCCCGATGAAGAAAAGAACGAGCTTCTCCTCAAGACCTGTGAAATGATGGAGGAGCTTGGCGCCGCCGCCCTTAAGGTGCCCTTCATAAACGACGAGGGTCTAGTGAGGCTCACTTCCAGCCTGAGCGTACCCATCTGGGTGCTAGGAGGCGAGAAGGTGGAGGAGGAGGAAGCTCTTGAGCTTGCCCGCCGCTATATCTCACTGGGGGCGGCGGGAATCGTCTTCGGACGCAACGTCATCCAAGCGGAAAACCCCGCTTACATGGTTTCCCGGTTAAAAGAAGTCGTGCACGGCGTAAATCCACATTGACTTTTTAACCCATCCATTTGAAAATCCCTCTGGAGAAAGCGATTTACTTATGAACGTCATCCCGTCCAGCCTACCCATTCCCTATGGATTTTCAGCCAAAATTGCTTGACTATATTTTGGTATTTTGAAAGATCGTCAGGGCCGCTTTGATTGAATTGACCGTTCCAATTGTAGGCGCAAATCATCCTGAAAAGAAAAGGTTCCAGCCTTTCCGTAGGAGATTCCAAATATAACATAATGTTAACTTTTTTG
>JACVIX010000095.1 GCA_015711725.1 Candidatus Geothermincola primus
CAGCGCGTGCGGGGCGGGATCGAAGAGCCGCTTTAGCATGAGTCCCCGCCGGAAATACTTGTTGAAGTACCGAAAGAGCTCGTATCCCTCCGCTTTGTCCTCGAAAGCCACCGCGGCTATCTTCCCCGACACCAGGGCGCCATGCACCCCGAAAAGGAAGAGGGGCTCCATCATGCCGGAGATCTGCCCCGCCATGATCTTGTCCGCCCGGAAAAGCGCGGGCCGGAAAGAGGGATGGATGGGAGCGGGACCGTAATGCTCTATCCAGTGTTTGAAGACTATCCCCTCCTTCTCCTCTAGGGAAATCTTCCACCTCTCCTTCTGCTCCCGGTTCACCGGCTCTCGCTGGAAAAGCAAGCCAAAAGCCACTCCATTGGTACATCCTATATAAGCATAGTCCCCGATATCCGGCCCGAACCAGGAGGCGAAATGGGCTTTCTTTTCCGTCCTTCCCGTGCAGATATGCCCGAAACACATCTGGTAGGGGATGTGCAGAGCCTCAAAGCATTCCACGTACATGCCAGTGGCGACGATGGTGTTGGGAGGAAGCTCGGCCATATCCTTCTGGGAGCGCACCGGGTGGTTGAACTCGAAACGCACTCCCAAGCTGAGACATAGTTCGTAAAGGTAACGGTCAAGGGCGCTCTCCCGGTTTCCCCGCTCCACCAAGTAGGTCTTTCCCTCCTCCATTATCATGCGGTATTCCCGGTCGTAGATATAGACGTTGAAGCTCTTTCCCCTAGTAACCATGGGCTCTTTCAGCTCAACGCCGATGAATTTCCCTAATTCTTCCGGATCCATGGGAGTGCCATCTACAGCCGGATGTGCCTCCGGCATCCCCCCCACCTTGGCGAAGCGCTCCAGCACGGTGACCTGGTGCCCCGCCTTCGCTAGGTTATAGGCGGCGGTAAGCCCGGCTAAGCCCGCCCCTACGATAACCGCCTCTGCCATTTGGTATCATCCCCTTCTCGTAGAGGAACATTTCGTAATTATTAGTTTCCCGATCGCTTCGTGTTTATCTCCTCGGCTTAATTTTGGGAAGCAATATTGGACGTAAATTCAAAATTCGTCACAGCCAGATTTATTATATCTTACATTAATTATTCCCATGATTCTATAAATTTTTTCCCAAAGATAAATTTTATTCCAGCGCGATGCGCCGGTCTCCCCACGCGATTCTCGCGCTCTTTCGGCATTTTCCGCGGGATAATCATCCACGCTATCCTGGTTCAAACAAAATTTAGATGTGAGCAGTGTCCATCTCGCTATTTCGGCCGTGATCATATGCGCCACTTTCCACCAACTACTCATACCCTTTAACCGCAATCTCCTCCCCGCGGCACAGTCGGAGAGCCACTTATCTCTCCACGTAACAGGAAAATCCATTTCGAGGACATCGCCTCATTCCTCGACATTGCCGAAAAACGGTGAGAAAAGCACCGGCCTCTTCCACGTCGTTCTCTGCAATGAGCAAAGAAACCACGACTTTTGCACGTCGCTCTCTGTAAGTAAAGAGCGGATAAAGAGCGGGGACGCACCGGCCTCTTCCACGTCGCTCTCTGCCAAGGACGGAGAAACACCTGATTTTTACACGTCTCAGTTTTAAAAAAGGGGCGGAGAAGCACCGGCCTCTTCCACGTCTCAGGAGGGGATAATTTTATACTTGCCTTTCGGAGTCCGATGTCCCTCCGCCACCTATAGAACATCTTTTCAATCGTCCATGAACCTACGATTGCTTACCTCGTGGAATCCGATTTCCCCACGCTGCCTGGAGGAAAATTTTCCCAGACATGCATGAGCTTCAAAACTCGTTAAAATCGAACTCGCACGGTAAATAGATTCCGTAAGCTTTATACCAACTACCCTCCTCGGCAACTTCCTTTGTTCACCCAGACAAAAGCGAAAGTCACAGGCTTTCTTCATCAAACGCTCAGGAAAGGTGAGGCTAGACTGCGGGAGGAAAAATGATAATTTTTACAGCACGTTTATATTATCGCGTGCCCACACGGCGCATGAATGGTATACATAAATTAACATATCCACGAGATCAAATCAACCTCGTTTTTCGCCATTTACTTAAAAGAAGAAGGCCCCGTCCATCTCGAACCCGTGAAACCGCAATACAAAATCTTTACCACGAGTCATAAAAATCCCGGATATAGCGAGGTCTCCCGGAAGTACCTTATCTTTCAAGCCGCCACCCACCAGGAGGTGGGAAGGAGCGCCACAAACACCGCCGCGGGAACCAGCAGGTTGTCTGAGGAGCGGGGAGAAGAGGCCTCCACCAGGCAAGCCGCCAGCATCGCCAGCGCGAACCAGCCCAGATTGGAGGGGGAGAAAGGCACTCTCATCCTCAGGTTGAACCATCCGGCGACGATAAGGATGGCCACCAATGACCCCAGAGCCACCGCGGCGGAACCCAGATAGGTCTTGCGTTTGGACCAGGGAAGCCGATAACCCGCCTCACCGAAGCTGGATCCCAGCAGGCCCCCTATTCCGTCCCCGATGGAGAGCGCGGCCATTGCGCATGCGGCGGGAAAGAGGGTCCAGCGGAAGATGAGCCCCAAGGAGGTGAAGATCGCGTAGGATACGACAAAGAAGACGATGCCCGTCCAGGTCTCCCTTTCGTCGGAGACGGAGCGATAGAACTTATCCAGTCCGGCGAAGCGTCGAGAGAGGGGAGGCACCAGTAGCACCCCTACCAGAGCCCCGCAGACCACCGCCACCGGAATGGCTGCGCCTATCCAGAAAGGCAGCCCCAGGACCCAAAGCCCAGTCCCTATGTGCAATAGATCTCGCACGTAAGTGGTCTTCAAGCCCTTGGATTTGGTGAAAACGCAAAAGAATATCCCGCCTCCCAGCACGGCCATCCAAAAAAACAGCAGATATAAGTCGGACATTCTCAGCCTCCTCACTTCACGAGCAAGCCCAATGTGAGCATGATCCCGGTTAATAAGTGGGCGGCGATGGTAAGGCTTTGAGCGGGGATGAGGGCACCCGGCTCCCGGTGATGCCGGAAGAGGATGACGGTGGCGACTAGTGCCAGGGTCAATCCCCCCAGAGCCAGCCACATCCAACCACTATAGTGGGAGGCGCAACAGACCCAGATTATCCCCCCGAGGGAAGCCAGGACTAAAATTAGGTAGAGGTAACGCGCCTTCCCCGTGCCCAGCCGCACCACCAGCTGGCGTTTGCCCGCCTCCCGGTCCGACTCGTAATCGGGAAACTCGTTTATCAGGATAATGTTGGTAACCAGGAAAGCCAGGGGGAGGGAAGCTAAGACCACGGTGGAATTTATCTCTCCCGCCTGCAGGTAGTAAATACCTACAACCGGCAGTATGCCGAAGGCCAGGAAAATGCAGAGCTCCCCCAGTCCTCGATAAGCCAGTTTGAGGGGAGGCGCGGTGTAGAAGAAACCGATGGCAAGGCCCGCCAGACCCATAAGCGCCAGCGGAAAGAGAGCCCGCCCACATAGGAGAATCGTCGCCAGTCCGGCTCCAGCGGATACCGCGAAGGAGGTTATGCCCAGACCTAAAAAAAGGGAAGGCTTAGCTTTTCCCTCCACCAGATGGGGGGATCCGCCGCTGAAGCGGTTGCGATTGCGATTAAGCTGGTCCGCCCCCAAGCGCCAGTCATAGTAGTCATTGAGGAGATTGGCGCCAGCATGGGCGGCGACCAAGGATAGCAGGGAGAGGGAGAATACCAACCAGTTCACCTCTCCCTGCGAGCGCCAAGCCAGGGCGGTGGAAAAAATCACCGGAACGATTATAGCAGTGAAGAAGGGGGCTCGGCTCAGTTCCAGGTACCTCTTCATCCTTCCTTTGCCTCCTTTACCAGAACTTGGAGAAAATACTAATAAATAACTGACTATGTGTCAACTATTTTGGGGGAGATGGACCCTTAGCTATTATGAAAGTTCACCAGAGTTGTATCTGCGCGGCACATGCGTTGGCACGCGTTTGATCGCCCTTTCGCCTTGGAAAGGCGCTAAACGCAGGAGAGATTTCCATGACCCGTTAAGAACCCTCTCCGCTTGTCATTCCCTCGAACCCCGTTCTATAAAAATTTTAAAAATTTTATATTAAAACAGTTAAATTCTCCCTCCATGACAAGAAAGAATCGACATCGTCCTCGACATCCCCTTTTTAACCCCATTCTTAACCCTTTAACTTCTGCTTTTCCCACCTCACACTTCAGACCCGCCAAAGTTTAATGTAGAATAGCTAATAGAATCGCCACAGGATCCCTCTCCAATAGAGTCACGCTCTGAAAGGGGACTTGAGATGAAAGTGAGAGATTTAGTTGACCACTTAAATAAACTGGCGCCGGAGGAGTACGCAGAGCCCTGGGATAACGTGGGGCTTCAAGTGGGAGACGAGGAGGCGGAGGTGGAAAATGTGCTGGTCGCACTCAACGTTAACGACCAGGTCATCGACGAAGCTTTGGGAAGAAGAGCCAACCTCATAGTGAGTCACCATCCCCTGATCTTCCATCCCCTTTCCCGCATCGACCAGAAGAAACCCGTGGGTCGTTGGATCACCCGGTTGCTCTCTTCCGGTATCAATCTCTACGTTGCCCACACCAACCTGGACGTGGTGGAGGGAGGTGTGAGCGCGGCGCTGGCCGAAGCGCTTGATTTACAAGATGTAAAACCTCTTACCTATATCTCGCTGCCCTCCCACGTCAAACTAGTCACCTTCGTCCCCTGGGAGAACGTGGACCAGGTGAGAGAAGCCCTATGCGACCTGGGGGCGGGAAGGATCGGCAATTACAAATCCTGCTCTTTCCAAATCGCAGGGGAAGGCACCTTCCAGCCCCTTCCAGGAAGCTCCCCTCACATCGGGGAGGTGGGCAGGCTGGAACGGGTACAGGAGACCCGCCTAGAGATACTGGTGGACAAGCAATTGCTCCAGCCGGTAATCGATAAACTTAAAGAGGTGCATCCCTACGAAGAACCCGCCTACGATATCTACCCAGTGGAGGAGAGGGTGGCGGGCTTAGGAAGGATAGGGCGACTTCCCCGTACCCTCACTCTAAAGGAGCTCGCCGAGACCTGCAGGCAACGATTGGGGGCGCGGGGGCTGAGGTATCTGGGGGACGCGGGCAGAAAGATCAACATGGTATCGGTATGCGGGGGGAGTGGCGAGGACGTAATCGAGGCGGCTTCCCAAAAGTCCGACGCCCTGGTCACGGGGGATATAAAGTACCACGCGGCGATGAAGGCACTCGACCTGGGGCTGCACGTTATAGACGCGGGCCACGCCGCCACCGAGACGGTAGTGCTTCCCCGCCTGGCCTCCTATCTGAGGGAGCGCTTGGAGGGCAGTGACGTAGAGGTGGCTCTCTCCGCGGCGGAAACCAACCCCTGGCACACGGAGGATTGAGGTGAGCGAGTTCGAAATCATCTACCGCATGCAACTTCTGGACAGCTCCATCCATGAGCTGGAAGAGAGGGAAAGGGAACTCCCCTTAAAGATCGAGGTGGAGGAAGGGGAAAGACAATTGGAAAACCTGCGTTCACTGCTCGACGGGAAGAAAAAAGATTTGGAGGAAGTCAAAGCGAGGCAGAGGAAGCTGGAGGCTGAGATAGAGTCATTGAGCGCCAAGATCACGGCGGAAGAAGACAAACTATACGGTGGGAAGATCACCAATCCCAAGGAGCTGCGGGGAATCCAGGCTGAAGTTCAGGCTTTGAAAAAGAAGAGGGACGGAGAGGAAACTCTGCTGTTGGAGGAGATGGATCGCGCGGAGGAGTTGGAATCCCACATCCGGGAAGTGAAAAGCCAGATGGAGGCTGAGGAAAAAGACTTGCGGGAAAAGCGTTCCCGGCTGGAGGAGGAACTGAGCCAGATGGCGGAGGAGAGGGCTCAAGCCCAAGGAGAGAAGGAGGAACTGGAACAGAAGGTTTCCCAGGAGCTTTTGGAACTCTACCGCGAGCTACTTAAAAGCAAACATGGTTTGGCGGTGGTGAAGGTGAGCGAAGAGGGCGCCTGTCAGGGTTGTCGCGTGGCCCTACCGGCGCAAGATTATGACCGTTTCCTGCGCAGCGACGGCCTTTTCCGCTGCCCCAACTGCCGGCGGATACTGGTAAAATGAGGTCATTGGGATGGCGCTCTCGCCAAGCGGAAGGGTTTTTACTTCCCGGCTCAACCAAATGGTCCGGCGATAAACAGCCGTCTCGTTCCGGAGGATATCCATGATAACTAAAAGGAGTAATTCTGTGGTCACTCCCGAGTTCCAAGGAAGAAAGATCTTCGATGAGCTGTATCTCTATACCGACGGAGCCGCCCGAGGCAATCCCGGTCCCGCGGGCATCGGGTCGGTGATCACTACCGCCCAGGGCAAAGTGGTGGCCACCATAAGCGAACCCATCGGGGAGACCACCAATAACTACGCCGAATACACCGCGCTAGTTCACTCCCTCCGTCTGATCAGCGCTTTCAACGTGGACAAGATTCGCATTCACTCCGATAGCGAGCTCTTGGTCCAACAGCTCAAGGGAAATTATCGGGTCAAGGAGCCCAGCCTGAAAAGCCTGCATCAACAGGTCCTATCCATGCTGGGACGCTATCGCGACTGGCAGATAACCTTCCTTCCCCGGAGCTCCAATCGAGAGGCGGACCGGCTAGCTAACGCCGCCATCGACGCCTACCTCAGCCAAAGTCAATCCTTGAGGGGACCCAGCCCGAAAAAAGCCCATCAGAAGCAACCAAGCCTGTTCGAAAGCTAAAGGTGTCTTCCCATTCCCGCCGAAAGCGGCGGGAATGTCTTTGGGCTTTGGGATTTCACGCAGGATAAAGAAGCGGCCTTGCCATCCTTGTTAATTTACAGTATGTAAATTATAAGCTTCTACAACATTACAGGATAATGGCATGTGCTGGACCCCATTACCACATCTTCGTGATTAAGTGGATCTGTCGCTTTTTTCCGATAAATCTTTCGGTCCCGTACCCACTCCAGCCTCAATTGGGAGCCTGGCCGCGCCCCGGTCGCAAATAGGCGGCGATGAACTTCTTCCCCAGCCTGGCCATGGCTCGGGGAGAGTAGGCGTTCTCCTTGATCTTCTTCCAGGCGAAGGAGGGATGGAGAGACCGCTTGCGGATGTCTCTGAGTTTCTTCTCCGCCCAGTACTCCTTGACGCTGGTGTAATAGTCCCATACCTCCTGGTTGGAGGGGTTCTCCCGCTTGATCAAGTGGGGGTATAGCCAGAAGTAGAAGAAATAATCCCTAGTGAGCAGGCGGTCCTCCGCTGCCAGGCGGTTGAAGGACTCCGAGCCGGGGAAGGGGGTGAACATGAAGAAGCTGGTCTGGTAACAATCCAGCTCCTTGGCGAATTCCTGAGTGGTGCGCATGGTCTCCATGGTGTCCTCGACGAAGCCAAGGATGAAATAGAGATAGGTCTCGATGTCAAATTCCTTGATCACCTGCACAGCTTTGCGCACTTGGTCGGGAGTGATACCCTTGCGGATGGCTTTGAGTATATACGGGTCACCCGACTCCACCCCGATCCAGATATAGTCGCAACCCGCTCTCTTGGCTTTGACCATCAGCTCCCGGGGAAGCAAATCAACGCGGGTCTGAAAGCCCCAGTTGATCTTCAAACCCCGATCCACGATGAGGTCCATGATGTCCATAGCTCTCTGGATATTGGAGGTGAAGGTACTGTCCTGGATGATGAATGACTTTATGCCCTGCTTGTACCAGTACTCTATCTCGTCCACCACGTTCTTCGGGGAACGAAAACGCACGTTGTGCCCGAGGATGGAGGACTGGGAACAGAAGGTGCAACGGTAGTAGCATCCCCGGCTGGTGAGGATGGCGCGCCGAGGATGATGGGCGTACACCGGATCGGGCATGGGAAAGGGCAGGCTGTCTAAGTCCTTGATCAGTTCCCGCGGGGGATTCTTCACTATCCTGCCGTTATCCTTGTAGTAGATGCCGTCCACCTGTTCCAGACTGCGGGTGCCCTTCACGAACACTTCCATCAGCTCAACCGTGGTGATCTCCCCTTCGCCATAGACCAGCACGTCGAACTCGGGTATGGCCAGGGTCTCCTCGGGAAGGGCACAGGGATGTACTCCCCCAATGATCACGGGAACTCCAGGGTTCTGCTCCTTCACAACTTTTGCCAGGAGGATAGCCAGGTCGTACTGGGGAGTGGTCATGGTGATGCCCACCACTTTGGGCTTGATGCCCGCCAGTTCCCCAATCATCTGCCTCCATTCCGGTGCGTCCCTGAAGCCGATGAATCTCTCCTTGAAATCCTTGCGGGCTTCGTCGGTCAGAGGCGGGAACCCCTCCTCCTCCATGGTTATATATTTATGCTCGAAAACGGGATTGTAGATCTTGGTCTTGTACCCCTCCCGGTTAAGCATGGCCGCCACGTAGAGCAAGCCAAGAGGGGGATAGTAATAGGAATACTCCTGGTCCGCCGGAGTCTGGAAAAAGGGTGGGTTTATCAGGAGAATATCCACCTCCTCCCTTCCGGACTTCCAAACCGTGAGGGAGCCCTCCTTCTCCACACCGCTCTTTTTATCCATCATCTTCCTCCATCCAACTCTTTATCAATTTATCTTCCACATTATAATGAAAAACCCTGCCACCATAAAGTAATGTACGTCGCTTGCGGTATATTTGAATATATTTTACATATTAAAATTTTTATAACGAACGCGGGAGAGCTCTCTATCTATCCTAAAAAAGGAACCCGACCTTTACTTTGGAGAGCTAAGGAGCTCGCGGGAAGACGCGAGTGTGTGAGTTATCAGCGTGAGTTAATATCCTTATCTAGAAGGAAATCCATCCCGGAACTGTCCTGTTATTGAACCAATTGTCCATAAGGGCATGAGCCTATTTTTTCTCAGTTCATTTATACTCGTTAGCACGCGGATGAATATATCACTCATACGTTTCTCATTGCCTACAAGCCTATCCCCCCGTCATTTAATAATTGTTAGCATGCTGATGAGTGCTTCATTTATTAGCATGCTGATGAATGCTTCATTTTTAACTCTCAAATCGACTGGAGCCTTATCCGCCATTTGCGAGGTTTACCTGCAGATGCACGTGATCCCCCTCTTCCCCGGTGTACTCCCTGCCGATGTCGCTGCGAAGTTTCATTTTTAACTTGCGCGCTTAACTCTCAAATCGACTGGAGCCTTATCCGCCATTTGCGAGGTTTACCTGCAGATGCACGTGATCCCCCTCTTCTCCGGTGTAATCCCTGCCGATGTCGCTGCGAAGTTTCATTTTTAACTTGCGCGCTTAACTCTCAATTCGACTGGAGCCTTATCCACCATTTGCGAGGTTTACCTGCAGATGCACGTGATCCCCCTCTTCCCCGGTGTAATCCCTGCCGATGTCGCTGCGAAAATAGAGGTGGAGCGGCCGAATAACTGCTAGATAAGTGGTTCCCGCCCATACATGATCCCCGGGTTTTATTTTTAGCCCGTCTATATGGGTGAGTACCACCCGCAGCTCGGGATAGCCATCGGGAATGATAGAGACGCGCACGTCGGGAAAAGTTCCATAAAGGCTATAGTATTCGATCGACTCCACCACCCCATCCACCGGCGAGTAGACCGAGCAGCCCGCTTTGCCCCCCACATCCACGGCGCTAGTAGAGTAGGTGCCCCGCCCTCGCGGCTGCTCAATCCAGTATCCGGGGTTCCCTTTGAGCTGGGGAGTCCAACCGGGATAGCGCCCCCAGGGATTGGCGTCACTTATGCACCTCCCGAACGGTATCATCACGCTGGTTCTAACTGGTTGATTGTGGATATCCCTGGTGGAGGCCTGGTGAAACATGATTCCCAAGGTATCCTTGCTGCGTAAAGGACTCAGGATAGCCAACCCCGCCGACTCCGCCAAAGGGTAACTGTCAGTTTGGACCAGGTCCACATAGCCGAAGTAGATGTGACGTTGGGCTTGTAAGGGTTGGGACGAAACCATCCGCAAGGACGCGCCTTCTTCCTCCCTACCATCCAGGTTTATGCTCAACTTGCAGCCTGGGGGCACCGTGTAATTTCTAGTTATGGTGGGTTTACCGGGGAGGAGATATCTCACGGTGAGTGCGGCGGGACTCCGGGAAAGACTCTCCACTACCAGGAAGTCATGGACGCGCTCTCCCTCATATCCCTCAGGGAAATAGAAACAGGTGCCCTCCTCCTCGCTCACCCAGCCTACGGCGAAAAAGCCTAAGGACTGCGTCTCCGCAGTTAGCAGCTTGCTCCCGGAATCCATCCAGACGGTGATATCTTCCCAGGAGCCCTCCTTTAACTGCATGATCCTGAGGTTTTCTTCCGGGCAAGGTAGCTCTCTGCCCCCATAGGCCATGCTTATCCGAACTCCGCCACGGTAGTAGGCGGTGGTGGAGATCTCCACGCCGGTCCCGGAAAGAGGAAAGAAATCGGATACATCCGGGTCCGCCAGTCGCTTCGCGCTGGTGTTTCCCACCACGTCCACCTGGGAGAAGACCAAGAAGTTACCACCCTCCAAATCCACCCGCACCTCCGCCCCTGGAGGGGTGTTGTAGGGAGCGTAAGAAGTGGCCGCGAAGGGAAGAGTCGCCTGGGAAGGCTCGGTAGAGAAGGGTGCCTCCCGGGGAGAAGCGGAAATTATCCTTACCGGCGTCAACGCTATCGCCAGAATGGTGATGAGTAAAGCAATCCTGTGGCGGAAGCAGGCGGCGAAGAGCAGTGAAATGCTGCTTCCCAGGATCTCCCTCCTCACATGGTCTCCCATCATCGTTTCCCGATCTCTGCCAGACCCTTTCTTTATAGGACCTTTAATCAAAAACAAATCTCTTCGAGCCAAATAGCAGGGATCTCTGCCAGACCCTTTCTTATATATGCCTTTAAGTCCTTCCTTGGAAAGACTTAAAGGCAATTTTATCCGCCAATAGTGACAAAGTAAAGAAGGCAAAGGGGGCCGCTACATGAGGGGCACTCGCTTGAGAGAGATAAAGTAAGAATTGTCTTCTCATGCATGGGAGGGCCATATATTAGTAACATTCTGTAAATTATAATGATGCGCTGTCACGTCTTGGTCGAGGTGGATAACGGCCTGTAGCCGTGCTGTGTCTCGCCGCCGGAATCTCCGCTCCAAGAAGCCATCGGCGCAAAGATCGCTCATCTATCCCCGGATCCAGCGAAGCCAAAATCTCAACTATATTTAGCGGTATAGTATAGCCGCCACCGTCACATCTAATGCCCTTCTCTTGTGGTCAACGCCATTGATTTCCGCACTTCACGGAAGGGTATAGCCACAACCATTTCACCGAACGACTTTCCTTCTAAGTTTCGAAGTGGCAGACTTCGCCGGGAGGACAAGGCTCAACTTCTAGTTCCAAGGTGGTGTGGACCACGTTGTGTTTCTCTGCCAGCATCTCCTTGATCAAACCCATGGGAACCCGGTGCCGGCTCACCATCTCGTCCCCCACCACGATATGGGCGCTCAAAGCATAGAGATTGGAACCTATCTCCCAAATATGCAAATCGTGAACGTCTATCACCTGATCGAAGGCGAGTATGTCATCCTGAATTTCTTTATAACTCAAACCTCGAGGGACCGCCTCCATGAGAATATTCACCGCTTCCCCCAGAACACGAAAAGCGCTCACCAAGATGAGCAAGCCAATCAGGCAGGTGACGGCGGGATCGATGATGTTCCAGCCGGTGAAAAAGATAACGCCACCGGAGATTACCACCCCCAGGGAGACCAGCGCGTCGCCCGCAAGATGGAGGAAGGCGCTTCTTATGTTCAGATCCCCTCTACCTTTTCTTAAAATTAGGGCCACTCCCCCGTTCACCAGAAAACCGGCGCCCGCCACCAGCATCACCAGGCCTCCCTTCACCTCCAGGGGATGAGCCACACGTCTGATCGCCTCATAGAAAAGATACAGGCAGACCAGGATGAGCACCAGGGAGTTGAAAAAGGCCGCCAGGATTCCCGCGCGGTGGTAACCGAAGGTCTTCTTATGAGTCCGTGGCTTCAAGATCAGCGTCGCCGCGATAAGGGAGATGATCAGGGCAAGAGAGTCGGAGAAATTGTGCCCGGCATCGGCTTGAAGAGCCAAACTCCTGGCCAAAAACCCAAAGACCACTTCCGCCAATAGAAAAGCGGTGTTCATCCCAATGGCTAGGCCAAGACGTTTCCGGTTATTGAAGGTTTGCTCTTCGGCCATCCTTTTTTCCTCTCATGTTCGGGAATCATCATCGCCAGAGGATTTATATGGTCGAAGGCTTCGCTTCGATCATCCTCGGGCGCAACCTGGGTTTCTCTCCGTGAATATATGCGGCATATATCCGGCTGCAGCTTTCCCTTTTATCGACCAACTGCGCCTTTCAACCCTTTCCCTATAAGCGAAGAGGACTA
>JACVIX010000096.1 GCA_015711725.1 Candidatus Geothermincola primus
GGATAAGGATAATCCAGCCCGAATACGCGATACTTAGCGCCAGCATAGGGATGATAGGGAAGGATATCCACCTCCAGGCCTGGAGCCTTATCCTTCAACTTTCTGGCGAACTCCGCGGTTCTCCTAAGGTTCTCCCAGCTGTCGTTGAAATCGGGGATGATGGGTATGCGTACCCGCATCCCTTTTCCCGTCCCCGCCACTCTCTCCGCGTTCTCCAAGATGAGCCGGTTGTCGGCTCCACAGTAGAAACGGTGAGCTTGAGGATCCATATGCTTGATATCGAATAGGACATAATCCACCGCCTCTAGGACCCTAGCCATTGTCTCCCAACTAGCGTGACCGCAAGTGTCCAGCGCGGTGTGGATACCTCTCTCCTTTGCCGCGACGAAAAGGGCACGCGCGAACTCAGGCTGGGCCAGGGGATCTCCTCCGGAGAGAGTCATCCCTCCCCCAGATGTCTTGTAGAAAGTCTTGTCACGCTCCACATCTTTTATGACCTCGTCCACGGTGACCATCCTCCCCCAGATCACCATGGCCTCTTCTTTGCATACCTCCACGCACTGAAAACAATCTATGCACAGACCCTTGTCGATGCGGGGGGTGCATTCCTTCACCATGGAGATGGCCCCCGCAGGACAAACCTCCACGCATTCCTCGCAGCCCGTGCACTTGTTCTGATAGGGGAAGACCTCAGGGTAACGGCGATTGCCCTCGGGGTTGTGACACCACCGGCAGTTGAGAATGCAACCTTTTAGAAAGACGGTGGTGCGAATGCCTGGACCATCGGATAGGGAGAAGAACTGGATGTCGGTGATGAAACCGGTTTGACTTCTCAGGTCCTCCTGGCTCCCCGCCATCTCTTTAGCCCCCAATGGTGGTGTAGAGGCCTCGTTCCTCCAAAATATCCCTTAAGTCCTCTACCTCCACGCTGCTCATGCTCTCCGTATCCGTGTATTCCCATTGCAAACCGAGCCAGCGGTACTTGTCCTGGCACCAGTTGTGGAAGGGGAGAAGATCCACCTGTTTAACCGCGGGCATGAGGGCTTCTAAGAAATCGGCAACCCGTTCCATGTGCTCGGGCGAATCGTTGAGGCCTGGGATAACCGGGATACGCACGTGGATGTCACTTCCCGTTTCCGCCAGCCTCACCAGATTGTTAAGAATGGGGGAATTGTTGACGCCCGTTCTCATAATGTGCAGCTTGTTGTTCATACATTTTACATCATATAAAAATATGTCCACGTAAGGGCGCATGCTCTCCAAAATCTCCCATTCGCAGAAACCGCAGGTGTCCAGGCAGTTGTGCAGTCCCCTCTCCTTGGCTTTCTGCAGCAACTCCAACGTGAATTCGGGGACGGTGGTGGGCTCCCCGCCGGTTATGGTCATCCCGCCCCCAGAGTTGCTGTAGAAGAGCATATCCCGCTCCACTTCATCCAGAACTTCCTCCACGCTCATAAGGTCCCCCACCTTGGTCAGCGCATTAAAGGGGCATGCCTCCACGCATTTCATACACCGGTCGCACTTGCTCACGTCGATCTTGTAGTAATATTCGTTCTCCGCTATTCCCGGTTCGATGGGAGGCTGGATAGCCCCTTGAGGACAGACGCTGAAACACCGGCCACATTGCCTACAGAGCATGGGCTTCCAGTATATCTCCTCGAAGGAATGGATACACTCCGGATTGTGACACCAGCTACAGTGGAGACGGCATCCCTTGATAAAGACGGAGGTGCGAATGCCTGGCCCGTCGTTTATGGAAAAACGCTGTATGTTGGTGATCATAGCCTTGTTGCTCATCGCCTATTTTCTCCCAAACTCGCGTCTAGAAACTCGCATACTCGCATATATTGACTTAATATCCACGCCATCACGCCGCGAGTTCTCGCCTGTTCCTCCTCAATCCCAAAGGGGACTAAGGTTTTAAGCTTTAGCCGACTTCTCTTTCTCT
Organism: Candidatus Geothermincola primus; assembly: GCA_015711725.1. Classification (GTDB taxonomy): domain Bacteria; phylum Actinomycetota; class Geothermincolia; order Geothermincolales; family Geothermincolaceae; genus Geothermincola; species Geothermincola primus. The sequence goes on from JACVIX010000096.1 coordinate 1,949, forward strand.
CTCTTCTCCTCTTCCAGCTCGTTCACCACCACCCAGGCGTAGCACTTAGGACATTCCCGGTAGGCGGTCTCCGCGTCCAGGGTGGTGTTGTAAAGGTAGCGAAAGCTGGACTTGTAACCCTCATAGCCACATTTTTCACATTTAACCATTCTCGGCCTCCCTATCTTTCTTGGAAAACTTCCTTCCCCATATATCGCCGATTCCCCATGGCTTTGCCTCGGAGCCTTCCGACTCAAGCTCCAGTTGGTCCACGGTGATGATCTCTCGGCAACTCGGACATCGCCTAAGGGCGGTGGCCCCGACCTCATAGGCCTGGGCCACGTAAGTGAACTCGGCCAGCGATCCTTCGTAACCGCATTTATCGCATCTCATCTTCCTCGCGTCTGCGATCTACTTCTCCCCGATCTGCCTCTGCGGTCTGAAGGTGGGATCCCACATGAACTCGCTGGTGTCAGTACGGATGCGATCTATCTCTTTGTACTTATCACAGGAGGCGGCGTCGGTGTTGTCGAACACCACCTTATTAACTCCCGCTTCGAAGATTACCGTGCAGTGACCGTCACCCGCCGCTGACGCGGAATGCTGCCGGAAATTCTCGCATTTTCCGCAGGCTTTCTCCGGCATCTCCCGGTGTCCTTTGTCGATGCTGCCCTTAAGCCACTGATCCCTCATCTTCGCCCAATCTTCAGACATAGAAATCTTCCTTTCTAAGTCCTCATCTCCATCAATGGAGCCTGCTTCCAGATCCTCCCGGTTATCCCTCAGCTACCCAACTCCTGAATATTGCGGGCGATGATGGTATCCTGGGTCTTCTTGTTTAGGTCGATGAAGTGGGCGCTGTATCCAGCGATGCGCACGATCAGCTCGGGATACTTCTCCGGCTCCTTCTGGGCGGCGATTAAGGTGTCGTTGTCCACCATGTTGAACTGCACGTGGTCGATGCCCAGCTCCGCCCAGGCTTTAATATAGGAGTGCCAGATCTGGAAGCCCTTCTCCCCCGCCAGCTGGGTGGGTGAGAGCCTCTGGTTGAGCAGGGTGGCCCGCACCGCCCCCACGTGGTCGATCTTGGAGACGGAACGCAGCACCGCGGTGGGTCCCTTCTTGTCCATGCCCGCCCCGGGAGAGCAGCCTCCGTCATAGAGGGTGTCCCCCAGTCGGCGCCCGTTGGGCAGAGCCCACACCTTGGTGGCGTTGGTCACATAGGCGGCGATGTTCTCCGGCAGGGGGGGCCAGGGGTTGCCGGTGGGGTCCTTGATCTCCCAGGAATGGGCGGCAACGTCGTTGTGGCAGCGCACGTGGATCTGGTCCACGTAGTCGTCGTCGTTGCCCCATTTGGGAGCGCGCACGAAGTCCATGCGCATCTCCTCGTAGCCCTCCCAGTTGGCCTTGAGCGCCTCGATCAGCTGGGCCATGGTGTACTTCTTCTCGTCGAAGACCAGCTTCTTCACCGCCGCCAGGCTGTCACCCGTCTCCATCCAGGCGAAGAAGGTGATCCAGGAGTTGCCCCGCTCGCTGGGATGGGCGGAGTCCACCCCCAGATCCACGCAGCGCTCGTAGATGGCGGAGAGGAAGGGACGGGGCTGGAATTTTCCCGCCAGATACCTTCCCGCTCCTGTGGATCTTGCAAGGAGGTCCATCAACCATCTGATCTGGGTATACCAGGCCTGATAAAGCTCCTCGAAGGTCTGGAACTGGGAGGCGTCCCCGGTGTGGGGCCCGAACTGCATCTGCAGCACCTGGTCAAACCCGTCGAAGAGGGCGTACTCCATGGCCTTGGCGGCGATGATGGTGGCGTTGGCCATGCGGAAGGGCTGAGCCCCCCATTTGGTGTCGGGGCAGGGGGACATGCAGGCCTGATGCACCCAGCGCCTGGCCTCCTTTAAGGGATGGCGGTGCCAATGCATGGCGTTGGCGATGAGTATGGGGTCGTTGCGCATGGAGGGATAGCCCAAGCCCTGGCGAATGCACTCGAAGACGTTGCGCAGGGTCTTCATCCTCACCTGGGGATGGTAGCGGAAGGCGAAGGTGGGGTTGGCCACCCGCACCAGGCGGGCCGCCTCCAGCAGGCAGTCGGTCATGTCGTTGCAGGCGTCGGTGCCGTCCTCGTTCACCCCCCCTAGGGTCCACACCCAGGTGCCGGTGATGCCCTGGAGAGTGTCGCGGGCCAGCATCAGCCAGAACCAGCCCACCTCGTAGCAGCGGATGAGGAACTCCCCGGTCAGGTCCAGGGCCTCCTCGTGAGTTAGGTTTTTCTCCTGGTTCACGTCCTTGTCATAGAAGGGGCCATGCCAGTAGTCGGGCCGGGCGGGCCAGGCTCCATCGCAAGCCTCATAGCGGGTGAGTATCTGCACGAAGTGGTCGAACTGCAGGGATTCCCAGAGGTGCTCGGGGGGCTGGGCGGGAACCTTCCAGCAGGTCTCCGCGATGCGCTCCAGCTCCTTCTTTCTCTGGGGGTCGGTCTCGAAGTTCTCCGCGATGATCTTGGCCAGGCGGCTGTAGCGGCGGGCCCAGCGAATGGCCGCCTCCAGGGTGATCTTCATGGCCTTCCAGATGTCCAGCTTGTCGTAGTAGACGTACTCCTCTGGCTCGGGCACCCGCTTGTACAGCCGTTCCTCCGCGTCGGCGATCTTGGCATCGATCTCGGCTATGATGCCCTCGAATCCCAGGCGGAACATGTAGTCCCATTGCTTGGTGCAGTAGCCGATGCGGTGTATGGGCAGCCCCCATCCGATGGCTCCGGTTATCAGTTTGACCATCTCCTCCGGGGGCATCAGCGCGAACATCTTCGCTCCCGCGGTCTGTGGGTTCCAGTAGTCGCAGAGCTCCCGGATGATCTTCAAGGACTCCTCCTCCGGCTCGGGGATGACCGTGCGGTCGTTGTAGAGGTCCTCGTTTAAGAGGAAGAGTATCTCCGGGTGCCAGAGGATGGTGTGGGGACGGGACCCCAGATAGCCCATGATCTGGGCGTGGTCCTGGATGAAGATGGTGATGTTGTCCCAGACGTGGGCAAGCGCTTTGGCGTGGCGGATGATCAAGGGGTCGTGCTCCGCTTCTTTGAAGGCTTGGGTATAAAGGAGGGGCCTCTCCAGGTCCACCTTCACCCCGGGGTGATATCCGGAACCCTTGGCCCCCTTCTTCCATACCGCTTTCCTTAAGTAGTCCAACCTCGGGGAGCGTTTCTTCTCCGCCCACCACCACCACTGTCCGCTCTTTTCGATCTCCTCAATGCTTTTCATCTCCACTGCCGACATTTTCCTTCCCCCTCTTTCATCATCAAAGATATAGAAAAATGACATAAATTAATTAATATCGCGGCTGTGATTTCCTTGATCGTTATAGGATTTTAGTGTTATCAGAGATCAGCGAACCAAAAACGTCTTAGATGAGAATGTTGGAAAAATCAATGCTTCGTCACTATGTCCACTATATTTATTCTGCTCTCAATGAAACGAAATTGCAAGTAAAAGAAACAGGCCATTCGGAAACCTTTTCTTCAATAGAGTCGCTTCTGGATATACAAGGAGCATAACAGGGGAACGCTACTTTTTTCTTGCGGATAGGGGCAGCGCATCGTCTCAGTGGGATAATGGCGATTATTGCCTTTTATGCTACTGTTTTCTTCCCCTTCTCAATTCTTCAGGCTCATGTCGGAAGACCTCGCTACCCTTTTAACTGACAAGCTTAAGGCCCACAAGGGAAAAAGATAAATGGATAAAACCCCTCAACCCCACTTGAGAGCTATCCTCAGTATATCGACAACATTTTATGGAAAATATGGAAAAAAGCCCATGGAAGGCGCGAAATCTTGACAAAAGTGACTAATAGTTATAAAGTGACTCTTGGTTATTATTTTGGAGTTCTTCTCACGAATATAAAGATGGCGGCGATTATCTTAGTTTTCTGGCACAATCGGTGATTATGCATATAATGGGTGATTAGATAACCTTGGCTTCCAAACTACGATGAGCACACTGAAGAGAAAAGAGCGAGAGAAGTTGCAGCGCAGGAACTCTATCCTGAACGCTGCGAGGGAGCTCTTTTACCGCAAAGGCTATCAGACCACCACCATGGAGGAGATCGCCGAAAAGGCTGAACTGAGCAAAGGCACTCTTTATCTCTATTTTCAGAGCAAAGACGAGCTTTATATCTCCACTATCGAGGAAGGTTTTTACGAGCTGGAGGAAAAACTATTGCGGGCGACCAAAGGTAAAAGGAACGTGGAGCAGAAGATCAGGGCTATCTATTACGCTTTCATCAAGCACTGCCTGGAAAACCCGGAATATTTCCGCATCACCCAATATTTTCTCTCCGGCTACGCCCACGATAATATCTCACCCCAGTTACAGAAACGAATCAACGACCTGTCCATCAAACTTCTGACATATGGCAGCAAAGCCATACAGGAAGGCGTGGATTCCGGTCTCTTCAAAAAAGACATCGATCCGTTCGATTTGAGTGTGATCGGCTGGAGGCTAGCCACCGGCTTGCTGGACCTGGCCCTCGTTGACGGATTGGGTGAGGGAATGGAGACCGGTCAACGCCTCTTCGAGGAGGCTATCACCTTGATGATAGAAGGCGCCAAACGCAGAAGTTGACAAATATATGAATAAGAATCTTGTTTCGTCCATTGCCCTGCTCATTTTGAAAGAGGATATTAAGCGCAGGAGCAGATTGAAATAGCGTGTAAGTTCCATGATAACTACATATATAGTGAATTATTTGAAATAGTCGAAAGTGGCTTAATGAAACTGGGCGCTGGGTCTGCGTTCAGGGCTTCATGGAAAAATTGATAAACAATTCGGCGCTAGGCAGTGGGGGAAAATTCTCCCACTTATATAAAAAATACATATTGTAAATATTTAAAAATGGTTTCTTATCGCGGATAAATCTTTTCGGAAGGTTTTCTCGTGGAGGTGATTAGGGATGACTTTTCAACCAGAGAAGATGTACGAGGTGATGGCATGCGCCTACCGACAAGGGGTTACCGAAAGGTTCATGCCCATCTTCGGAGAAGCTCTCCAAGGGGTAATGCGAGAGACAGGGATGAACCTGGAAGATCTGCTCAACCGGATGGACGAAGCCCAGACTTCCACTTTGGAAAAGCTGGATGATCGGCTGGAAAAAATAGGACCGCTACTGCGTTTCACCGCCAGCAAGCGGTTGATGAGAATCACCTCTCGCCTGCTGGACCTACCCTGGATCAGGAAAACGGCGGTAAGGGGATTGCAGGCTTTCCTGGCCAGGGCGGCCACCGGCGATTCCTCTAGAAATTCTCCTGCCGCGATGATCAAGGCACGCCTATCAAGTAGAAAGCTCTGCTCCCGCTGCGGGCTTACGCCTACAGGTGAGGATTAGCCTAGGTGAACGACTGAATAAGACCTGTATAGTGGAGGAAAAGAAATGGGTGAAAATCTTTCGAAGGAGATCAAAAAGAGGCTGCAAGATATCGTGGGAGAGGACTTTCTTGTAGACGACCCCGAAAGCCTGCGGGAATTCGCCTCCAATCTTTCCGGATCCGCTCAGGGGACTCCCTTGTGCCTGGTCAGGCCGCGCGGCGCCGTGGAGGTGCAGTCACTGGTGGACCTGGCTAGGGAAACGGGGCTTAATCTGGTTCCCGTTTCCTCCGGGCCTCCTCATGTAAGGGGAGGTACCGTGCCTCAGGGGGAGGGAGTGATCGTGGACTTCTCCCATATGGATAACATAGTCCGCGTGGACCGACGAAACAAAGTGGCTATCGTGGAACCAGGGGTAAGGTTTCAACGCCTAAAGGAGGAGGTTGAAGCCAAGGGGATGAGGGTGCTCATGCCCTTGCTCCCCCGCGCCACCAAATCGGTTCTGGGCAGCTGCCTGGAGCGGGAGCCCATGCTCATCCCCAAATATCATTGGGACATGACCGATCCGATGCTTTGCGCCGAGTTGATCTTCGGAACCGGGGACCTTTTCCGCACCGGTTCGGCGGCAGGTCCAGGCTCGCTGGCGGAACAATGGTCTAAAGGGTTGGCTCAGAAGAACCCCATGGGCCCGGCGCAGACCGATTTTGGCCGCCTGGTACAGGGATCCCAGGGTACCCTCGCCATGGTTACATGGGCCTCCATTAAACTGGAGGTCCTGCCCGAGGTGCAGAAGTTCTACTTCATACCCGACGCTAACCTGGGAAGGCTGGTAGAATTCTCCTATCGAGCGCTCCGCCGCAAGTTGGGGGATGAGTTTCTCATCCTCAACGGCTTCGAGTTGGCAACCATCCTGGCAAATAACCATGAACGGATAAAGGAGCTGGCCAGCCACCAAGCGCCGTTTACTCTCATATTCTCCATATCTGGTTACCAGTACTATCCGGAGAAGAAGGTGGCTTATCAGGAGAAGGACATCGCCGACATCGCCCAAGATTGCGGCTTGGTGATTAAGCGAGAAATCCCTGGCGCTAGTGGAAAGTTGATGGGGGAGATACTGCGCAACCCCTCGCCGGAGCCCTACTACCGCCAGCGCTTCAGAGGGGGCTTCCGCGAGCTCTTCTTCCTAACCACCATGGACCGCGCCCCCTTCTTCTCCTCCCTAGTGGGCGAGACCATCTCCCGGCTAGGCTATCCCCAGGAGGAGGTGGGAATATACTTGCAACCCATTCAACAGGGTCGCGCCTGCCACCTGGAATTCCATCTCTATTACGACCCCGCCGATTCCTCCAGCGGGCAGAAAATGGAAGAGATACTAAGCGAGGCCGGCGCCGCGGTGGCGGAAGCGGGCGCCTTCTTCTCCCGGCCTTACGGCTCGTGGGCGGAGCTCGCCTACGCGCGCTGCCCGGACACCGTAATGGCGCTCAAGCGAATAAAGAAGATAATGGACCCGGCGGGGGTACTCAACCGGGGCAAGCTATGCTTCACGGAGGGGGTGTGAGCGATGGCTCTGGCGGATTATAAGAAAGATATGGAAGGTTGCTCCCGTTGCTCCTCCTGCAAATGGGTCCCATTTAACCAGATAAAAAGCTGGCGCTTCGCCAAGAACTGCCCCTCCATCACTAGGCACAATCTACACGCCTACTCTGGTTCGGGCAAGATGATCATAGGCCTCTCCATGCTTGAGGAAAGAAGCCAGCTGAACGAGACTATCTCCGACATAATCTACCGATGCCAGCTCTGCGGAGCATGCGACGTCGCCTGCAAAGTCTACCGGGACGATATCGATCTAACCGACGTGTTGCTGGAGCTACGAGCCCACTGCGTGGAGCAGGGCGAGCTCATCGCCGACCATATGCTCATGATCGACGCGCTCAAAAAAGAGGATAACGTCTTCGGGGAGCCCAAGTCGGAGCGAGGCGCCTGGGCCGAGGGTCTGGGGTTAAAAGACATTAACAAGGAACCAGCTGAGGTTCTCTTCCATGCCGGCTGCCGCTACTGTTACGACCGCGAGCTATGGGGAACCGTACGGGCGGGGGTCAAACTTCTTAAGAAAGCTGGCTTAGATATAGGTACCGCCGCTGCTGAAGAATCCTGCTGCGGAGGACGCGCTTACGAGCTGGGTTACCGGGGAGAGGCGGAAAATTTCGCCGACGCCATGCTCTCCCGGGTGAAAGCTTCTGGCGCCTCCGTCCTGGTTACCCCTTGTTCAGATGGCTATGCCGCCTTTCGCTATTACTATCCACGCTTAGGCAAGGAGCTGCCGGTGAAGGTGATGCATATAACCGAGATGCTGCAGCAACTGCTGGCGGAGGGCAAACTGCGCTTGAATCGCCCCCTTCCGCTCCTAGTCACCTACCACGACCCCTGCCATCTGGGGAGAAAGAGCGAGCCTTACACCGGAGAATGGGAGGGTTCCAAGCTGGACCGCCCCATGCACCTGAAACGGGCGGGAAAGAAGGGTATCTATGATCCGCCACGCAACATACTGCGTTCCATCCCCGGGTTGGAGCTCACGGAGATGGAACGCATCCGCTCCTATGCCTGGTGCTGTGGGGCGGGGGGAGGGGTTCTTGAGGCCTATCCAGAGTTCGCATCCTGGACCGCCGCGGAAAGGATTGAGGAAGCTCTTTCCACTGGCGCGGAAGGGCTAGTCACCGCTTGTCCCTGGTGCGTGCGCGCTTTCCGGGACGCCGTGGAGGAGATGCGGGCTCCCATCCAAATCTACGATCTTACCGAATTGGTGGCTCGGTCCGCGGGGATAGAGGAGGAGGTGTAGAAGATGATCAGCGACGAGGCTTACCGGGAACTGGAAGCAGCGGTGGGAGAGGAGAACGCCTCCAGAGAGCCGGCGGTGCTAGACGGATACGCATGGCAGCCTACCATCAACGACGACCCCAAGAAGTGGGTGAAGCGACCGGTAGCGGTGGTCCTTCCCGCCTCCACCGAGGAAGTCCAGGAGGTGGTGAGAGCCTGTAACCGCCACGGACTCAAGTTCAAAGCCTTCTCCACCGGTTGGGGCGTCTATTCCGCCCCTACCGCTGACAACGTGGTCCAGATCGATCTGCGACGCATGGACAAAATCATCGAGATAGACGAGAAGAACATGTACGCGCTGGTGGAACCCTACGTCTGCGGCGCGCAGCTACAAGCGGAGGCGATGAAAAGGGGACTCAACACTCACATCATCGGGGCGGGGCCGGTGTGCTCGCCGTTAGCCAGCGCCACCTCCGGCTGGGGAGTGGGCTGGGACGGCGTCTATATGAGCTATAGCCCTCGCAACTTGCTGGGGGTGGAATGGGTAACCCCAACGGGGGAAGTCATAAGAATCGGCACCCCGGGTTCTGGAGCCGGCTGGTTCTGCGGGGACGGCCCAGGTCCCTCTCTGAGAGGCATCATCCGGGGCTCCACCGGGGCGCTTTCCGGCTTGGGAGTCTTCACCAAGGCCGCCCTCAAACTGTACAACTGGCCGGGTCCCCCCAACATGGAGGTGGAGGGGATACTCCTGGACGCCATGGTGGAGATACCGGAGCATCTCAGGTTCTATCTCTGCACCTTTCCCGATCGCAAGCGGCTGGCCGACGCCGTCTATCAGTTGGGAGACTACGAGCTGGGCTACTTAGCCACCCGCACCTCCCCTGGCTCCTTCATCTATAGCTTCGCCCCTCATCTATTGAAAAAGATCGCCCGCACCCGGGCGCTGCGGGCGCTCCTCACCCGCACCCTCAAATATTCTTTCGTGGTGGTTTTATTCGGAAACTCCTCTGGGGAGATCGATTATCAGGAATCGGTGCTCAAAAGGATTCTGGACGAGCACGACGGCATGGGGTTGGACTTCACCCAAGCCTGGCCCCTGGGCTCCATGGCTTTGATGAACTTTTTGAGGAGCACCGCCATTCCCCTGGTCTTCAGGATGGGCGGCTCCTTCAGCACCGCCCTGGACCGCAACGACACCTGGGACACCCAGCTGGAATGGGCGGAGGTCGGGGAGCGCATCAAACAGAAATGGATCGACCGGGGAGGAATCCTGGATGATATGGCGGACAATCCCTTCATGGCATTATATGAGAACAACACCTGGGCCCACTGTGAGGAGATCTTCCAATTCGACACCAGGGACCCCAAACACCTAGAATCACTGGAGCCCATCTTCGTGGAGTTCTCCATAGCCGCCATCGAGCAGTGCATGGAGCCTCTCTCCGCCACCGACGCCCGTTTGCGCAAGATCATCAGTCCCCTGATGGGTCATTATAACAAGTGGCAGAGAGCCATCTCGGAGGCTTTTGACCCTGCCCAGGCGGCGGATGCGGGCATGTACACCGGCGAGGTGGACTTTGACCTCTCCAAAATCGATCCCCAGTTGCGCGAGAGGCTGGAGCGGCTGGTGGCCAGCAAGACCTGGACGAGGTCCGGTCCGCCGGAATAAAAAGACGTGGTGAAAACGAGCATGTTTTCGTCAATGCAAGTAGGGATTTTGAGGATAGCGATTTGATCCTTGATATATTTACGTATTGTAATAATAATCAGATGCGCGATCTTGAAGGAATTTCTCTTAAAAGCGAACATCAATAGGAGAGGGATTTAGTGAGCGTATCCCATTCAATTCGAGCTTAGCGATTTAATTTTAAGACAACTTCACATCGCGAAATTTATACGTTTACATTTAATAGCAGGCAATGATTAATAACAAATAATAAATAAAATAATAAATAATAACATACGAAGCTGAAAAACATATAAAAATATAAGGTTAGACATAAGGTAAGCCAAAGCCGGGCGCGCATTTCAATGCTGTCAGGTAGACATAAGGTAAGCCAAAGCCGGGCGCGCATTTCAATGCTGTCAGGTAGACATAAGGTAAGCCAAAGCC
>JACVIX010000097.1 GCA_015711725.1 Candidatus Geothermincola primus
TATCAATGGCCATCCCGCCACCCAGAGGAATCATGGGGATTATCCGCCTTAATGGCCACAGTAAAGGATTGGTGATATCATGCAGCAGTAGAACCAATTTTCTCGCTAGCTGCGAATCGATGGGTATCCAGTCGAGGATTACCCTTAAAATCACTATGAATATGTAAATATTTATAGCCCATGAAATGATGGCGCCGATTATTTCCATGATTCGTGTTGGTCACATCTCTCTCGCCCTTTTAAGAGCCGCCTGAATCGCTTTATAAATGGACGCGCGAAACCCTCCATCCTCCAGCGCTTCCAACGCCGCAATGGTAGTCCCACCGGGGCTAGTGACCATATCCCTTAATTGAGCGGGATGTAGTCCCGTCTCTCGGATCATTAAACCGGATCCTATCATGGTTTCAGTGGCTATTTTAGTTGCCAAAGCCCTGTCTAAACCGATGCGCACTCCCGCGTCGGCTAACGATTCCACCATCAAGTAGAAATAGGCGGGGCCGCAACTCGAGATTGTGCCCACTTCATCCTGCATCTTTTCTTCCACTTCCACCACTTCGCCCAGCTGGGAGAAGAGCCCCTTCGCCAACTCCTTAGCTTCCATGCTGACCTTTTTCCCATAACTTATCGATGAAATACTTGCCGCAACCAGCGCGGGGGTATTGGGCATTACCCTTATCACCTGCGCATCATCGGCAAGATAAGATTCGATGCTCTCCGTGCTCTTTCCCATAGCTATGGAAATCACCACTTTATTCGAGTCGACCAGGTCTTTTATCTCGGTTAGAACCTCGGGATGGTTTTGGGGTTTTACCGCGAGAACGATAACATCTCCTTCTTGCACAGCGGTGCGGTTCGAGGTAACCACACGCACTTTGTACTTCTCGCTCATCTCCTCCAGCCTGCCGCTATTTATATCACTTAAAATAACATCGAAAGGGTCTATATATCCTTTTTGAAGCAATGCCTTCAATATGGCTTCGCACATCTTTCCCGCCCCGATAAAAGCATAAGTAGTCATAATTCACGCTCCTCTTTATAATGCGATATGAAAACACAGAAACCTTCTCAGAAATGGGGAACTACGCTTGAGCGCAGGTGCTTAGACTAGAATTGATTGAAAAATCCCTTCTCTCTCAGCCAGCGTTTGTCCTCCGCAGATACCTCCACATTATGGGGTGTGAGCAGGAAAACCTTGTCCGCCACCCTCTGAATGCCCCCATCCAACGCATAGGTTAAACCGGAGGCGAAATCTATCAACCTCTTTGCCAGTTCGGGGTCAGCTTGTTGCAGATTGATGATTACTGGTATATCCGCCTTGAACTTCTGTCCTACCTGCTCCGCATCGTTAAAGCTTTTTGGCTCCACCATGTGCACCCTCACCTGAGAAGGGCTGGAGACCGGCTGGAGCATTGGAGCTGGTTCGGCGATCTCGCGCTGTCTGCGTATCCTTGATGGTCTTTCTGGAGGAGGGGCAGGGCCAATCTCCTCCAGCTCCCGCACCTCTTCAAACTCGTCGTCCTCCATTAACCCCAGGTAGATGAGGGATCTCTTTAAAAAACCCGCCATATTTTCAACCTCCTTATAAGGCCTCTATAAAGAATATGTTAACGTTATGCGAAGAATTTGTCATGTCCCAACGCTCAAGCGCATAAGCGTCGTCTTAACCATCTATACATTTTACAGAGGGAAAATATCCCATCACCAATAAGCTATGGACCCCTTTTACCTAACCTTAACATCCTCGACCGTATCGCAGCTCAGCCTGTCTCTTCCCCTGCAAACCTCGGGCCGAATATTGCTGTTCCGATGCGCAGTAAATTAGCTCCTTCCTCCACTGCGATCTCAAAGTCATCGGTCATGCCCATAGACAATATGTTTAAATCCAGGTCTCGATACTCTTCCTGCAGCCTGTGCCTTAGTTGGGCTAGGCGGCGGAAGCAAGCCCTTTTCTCGTCATCGTCATCAGTCAAAGGAGCGATAGTCATTAAACCTCTCACCTTGATATTGTTCAGGGCTGATATATTGGGCAGAGCCTCCTCCAACTCTTTTTCCGTGAAACCGAATTTGCTCGTCTCCCCAGACTCGTTTACCTGAAGAAGAATATCCTGTTGGACGCCTCGTGCCTTGGCGTGCTTGTTGACCTCCGCGGCAAGTCTCTCTGAATCGATGGAATGGATAAGGAGTGCTTTCCCCGTAATCATTTTAACCTTATTGGTCTGTAGGTGTCCCACGAAATGCCAAGTGATATCGAGATCGATATCATTTTGCTTCTTGATGAACTCCTGGGCTCGATTCTCCCCAAAGTCTCTTATTCCTGCCTCCCAAGCCGCCATGATTTTCTCGTTAGGTTGACTCTTGCTAACCGCGACTATTCTCACCGAACTAGGGTCCCTACCCACCCTAGTGGCCGCACTTTCCACCCTCCTTAATAACACCTGGTATCTCTCTTTTATCTCTTCAACTGGGCTTACCGCCACACCAGGTCACTCCTCCATCCGCGCCTTGGAAACTCCCTCCAGCGCAAGGATCTCATCCAGGAGTTCGTAAATATTAACTCTCGCAGGCACTTTTATCTTGTAAAGATAATTTCTCATGCATACTCCTCCCTTGCACTCCTCCAGCCGGATTATCTCCCCTCCGACTTTTTTAGATTTGAGCAGGCCCAAGACTAGATGGGATATATCCTTTTCCGAATCAGACTCTATATATAGGTAAAATCTACGGGTGGAAAATTTGATTACCGCCTTTTCCTCGAAGTACGCCAAGGCTATGAGCACGAATAGAATAATAAGAGTGGCGGTCATGGCCAACTTGTAATAACCGGCTCCCGCCGCCATACCCACAGCCGCCGATGCCCATAGCGTTGCCGCGGTGGTTATTCCCACCACCAGCGTGCCACTGTACAGAATTATTACTCCCGCGCCTAAAAAACCTATCCCCACCACTATCTGAGCAGCTACCCTTGCCGTCTCGGACTCTGGGAAAGCGATCAGAGAGAGCAAGGTGAAAAGGGCCGCCCCCATGGTCACCAGTATGTTGGTTCTAAATCCCGCCGGGCGGTCCCCACGCTCTCTTTCCAACCCGATCAAACCACCACACAACAGGGCGACCAACAATCGAAGAAGCGCTTGGTTAAAGCTTATATCCATCTTTTTGGTCCTCTACTCCAATAAGAAATCTCGAACCCGGGGTACTCTCCAGTGGGCTCTTCCCAGGTCACCTCCACTTTCTCCACCAACGCCGATGGCGGTCCCTGATGACACCATTCGATCAACTCTTTAACTTTTTCTTCCTCTCCTTCAAATACCGCCTCTACGCTTCCATCGAGGTTATTGCGCACCCAACCCGTGACCCCTCTCCAGGTAGCTTCTTCCTGGGTATATTGGCGAAAATAAACGCCTTGCACCCTACCTATAACACGTACATGCGCTCTTCTGATCATAATCTACCTCTTTAAAATCTCACTATCTTTCTACATAGAAAAGAGCTGCCTGTCTTCCCGTATCGCCGTCTCGGCGAAAGGAGAAAAAATCCTTATCGCAATGAGTGCATACCCCTAAATCGACAATATTCTCATCTTGAACGCCCGCACGTATAAGGTTGATACGGATGGCCGCGGCAAGATCGATATGGTAAATTCCATTTTTTTCTGCCACCACCTGGCTAAATCCCTTTATCGTCCTCAATGACGCTTCCACCCCATTATATTTCTTTAAAAACTGTTCACCTCTTTCTCGATTGACCTTATAACAGCAACCATGTATGCCTGGGCCTATTACCGCGTACAGGGTTCCCGGGCTAACACGAAATTCCCTACTCATCATAATGACAGTTCTTCCGATTATATCCATATATGTACCTCTCCAACCTGCATGAACCAGAGCAAAGGCAACTTTTTCGTCGCTATAAATCGCCACTGGAAAGCAATCTGCGACCAGGACGCACAGCACGGCGTTGTTGTTCTCGGTAATCATCGCATCCGCGTCGTCCAATCCTTCTTCATAGCTCATGGAACCAGCACCTTCCTCCCCTGGGCCAACCTTAACCACCTTGTCCGAGTGCACTTGCCTCAATAGCGTCAACCGTTCCAGCTCAATACCCAGGCTTCGGCAGAGTATAACGCGGTTCTCAAGTACCCTGGATGGTGAGTCACCGGTATGGAAGCCCAAGTTCAAAGTGTCATATGGAGGTTCGCTCACTCCGCCACCGCGGTTTGTGAATATCAATTTGTAGGGCAATTGAATGTCCGGCCGCAATGTGACTAACATAATGGCCTCCTTTTTGCGACTCCCCGGCAGTCCAATCAGCCCTTTTCCTCCGAAACCACCTCCAAAAGAACTTTGGAGATACGCCTGCCTATCACTTTATTCGCCGTCAATCGAATCCCTGAGTGCATTACTGACTCGCCTTGTTTGGGGACTCGCCCCAGAAGGTTATACATCAAGCCCCCTAGGGTATCCCATTCATGAGCGGGTAAGTTGGTGCCCAGTAAATCGTTTACGTCATCGATGGATATTCTTGCATCCAGCATATATCTTCCATCTCCCAGCGGCTCGCACAAAACTACTTCCCGATCATACTCATCGAAAATTTCTCCCACGATCTCCTCTAATAGGTCCTCAATGGTAACCAGGCCCGCAGTACCTCCATATTCATCCAATACAACGGCTAGGTGGGTTTTGCGGGATCTTAAGTCGGTGAGAAGTTCGATCACCCTTCTTGATTCTGGAACGAAGATGGGCTCTCTCATGATTTCTTTAGGGGTAACGTCCATTTCCCCTCTTTTCAAATAAGGAAGGAGGTCTTTCGCGTAAATTACGCCAACTATATCATCTATATTCTTTCTATATACTGGGATTCGGGAAAATCCTGTTTGGACTATGGTGTCTATTGCCGTCTCCAGTGAAGCCGTTTCTGGCAAGGCCACCATGTCTGTCCTCGGTACCATCACCTCCCTAACTAGAGTGTCGCCGAATTCGAATATTGAATGGATAAGTTTCTTCTCCTCCGCCTCGATGACGCTCTGTTCCTCAGCCACGTTTACCATAGCCCTTATGTCTCCTTCGGTGACGAATATCCCTTCCACTCCCGTCTTTCCCCCGAAAAGGCGCACCACTCCGTTGGAGATTAATATTAAAATGCGAATTACCGGGTAAAAGATGGTAGCCAGCAGATTAATTAGTGGCGCAACCAAAAGGGCAACTTTTTCGTAATTGCCCACCGAATAGCTTTTGGGTGCCATCTCTCCGAAAATAAATACCAAAAAAGTCATAACTCCCGTGGCTAGAGCGGGGGCGAACTTTATCTCCAGCGACAGGGCGATGGAGGTTGCAAGGGATGAAGCCCCCAGCGCCACCAGCAACGTTATCACCAAGATAGTTGAGAGATATCGGCTGGGTTTGCTCACCACTTTGGCAAGTACTTCTGACCCTTTTACCCCCTCCTCTACCAGGCTTCGCGACTTGAATTCGCTTACTTTTACCAGGGCGGTTTCGGCTGCAGCTAGAAATGCGTTTATAAGAACGAAAAAAACTAATAGGGCGAGCCTCCAGGCTAATCCTAACCCGCTCAAGGCGGCAAACGTCACTTTCTATCCCCTCCATTCACTCAGCAGTTCACGTTGACGCCTGTCCATGCGTTCATTGTCCGTCTCAAACTTGTCCTCATATCCAAGTAGGTGAAGAATGCCATGAATCAACACCAGTGCAATTTCCTCCCCCTCCGCCACCCCATAGTTATTTTTCCGGCGTATAACTTCATCCGGGCAGATAACCACATCTCCAAGCATCCTTATCCCATTCTCGTCTTCTCGTTCGTCCATGGGGAAGGACAGAACGTCAGTAGGTCCTTCTTTCCCTAGATACTTCTGGTTTAGCCTGGCCATCTCCTCTTCTGAAACTAGAAGAATGGAAAGCTCGGTTCCGGCGCTCGCTCCTTCCCTTTTCAGTACATGAAGGGATAGCGATCGTAAGGCGTCCTCATCTATTGGATAATCCTGACGGTCTATTATCAGTATTTCCATTTCTGCCCACTCAAGACGATCGCTGGATATTCCACCCGTTCATGGTAGGCGCCAGCAATAATCTGTAGAAACGCGTGATTTACTTTATTCAGATCGCTAATGGAGAGGTCGCATTCGTCGAGCTGGCCATCCCTCAGTCTTTCCTCAATGACGTTCTGAATAACCTGTTCGATCTTTACTGGACTGCCTTTGGGAATAACCCTGGTGGCAGCCTCTACAGCGTCCGCTAAGAGCACGATGCCCGCCTCTTTACTCCTGGGCTTTTCCCCAGGATAACGAAAGCGGCTCTCGGCGACCTTATCCTCTTTCCCCATCAACTCGATAGCCCTGGCATAAAAGTATTTTATTACAGAGTTCCCATGATGTTGTCTTATTATATCCGTCACTTCCTGAGGCAGATGGTATTCCCTAGCTAGCTCAACACCTTCCTTTACGTGAGCTGCGATAATCAAGGCACTGAGATTGGGGTTTATATTCTCATGCTCTTTTCTTCCTTCAGGCATATTCTCGGCAAAGAAGCTCGGGCGTTTAATCTTTCCTATATCGTGGTAATAAGCGCCAACTCTAGCCAGAAGTGGATCCGCACCCACTTCCTTCGCCGCAGCCTCGGCCAAGTTCCCAACTATGAGACTGTGGGCATAAGTTCCTGATGCTTTGGCGATTAACTTGTGCATTAAAGGATGTTCTGGTGAGGAGATTTCCAAAAGTTTTATATTGGTAGTGATGCCGGAGATATTTTCCATTGCGGTAAATAATCCCATGGTGAGCACAGATGAGAGTATCCCATTTCCGACACCTGCACATAGAGCCAGAATGGCGGTTAGAGCATTGGTGAAAATTAGTGCGATGGAAAATGAGGTCAATGCGAGTGCGCCAGATATCCAAAGTCCCTCCCTCATTAGTTCCTCTCGTCTGGAAGCTCTCAAGGAGAAGAAAAAAGCCACCAAGCCATTGAGCAAAGCCGCCAGGGTTACATAGAAGGTTCCCTTAAATATTAGCCCGACAATAGCTGCGCCGATAACCAACATCACCAGTGAGGTCTCGCGATCCACCATAAGCACAAATAGCATGGAAAGGAAAGGCAATGGCACCATGAAACCCCAAGCCAGATTTGACTCGGCGAGCAAGCTAAATATATAAGTGAGGAAAGTTAAGATGAAAAGGGAGGTTATATAGAAATAGATCATTCTACTCCCTAGCAATCTGGGCTTTTTTCTCTTTTTTAGATAATAAAAAAACGATCCAGACAAGGACACGAGGAATAGAACGATGCCTATCGCCTGATAGATGAAATCAACGGCCGAAAACGCTCCTGCCTTTTTCATCTCCGCTATATGCGTCTCTGTTAAAAGATCACCCTTGCGCACTATAATTTCACCTTCATCAACGTTCAGATAAATTGGCTCAACCTGACTGGCCGCCCTTTCTGCTTCCAGTTCTACCAGTGACTGTGAGGCATCTGTATTATTCTTAATATTGGAGGAGGCGACACGACCGACAAATATTTGGTAACTTTCCTCTAGGGGAAGCTCTTGCGCTCTTACCAAGGACTCGATCTTTTTCTCTTCAATCCGTTCCGGGGTGATGAGCGTGCTCATGATGGAATCCACTATCTCCATGGTATCCCGGGCCAAAGATTCCCTTTGAGCGGCGTCCAAATTCGTGTACTTTTCGAGTTCGCTATCGGAGAAAAATAACCCATATCCCTCTCTAGCCCACCGCTCAAGTTTTTTAACCTCCTCACCTCCAGCTATCTTTTCTTCTAGAGTGCGAAAGAATTCTGAGACATTGCGTCTGGATTTATCCACATATGCGGGGTTGATGAACCATTTGTAGACTCCTTGCCGCGCTATCTCCCTAAGTTCTTCCGTTTTCGCCTCGTCCTCCATGGTAAAGGCTTTCTTAGAAAGCACGGTATGGGGGCTGGGTCTGCCTACTTGATAAGCCCCTCGCTTCGGCGCATATTGGATGATTATTATTGCCAGGATGGCGCATAAAGCAAGAACGGAAATGAGGGGCGCTCCGTATTTCCGAAAACGGATAAAACCGCCCTTGCCCCTAAGCAGATGTTTTTCTGGGTCTTCCTTATCTTCCATTATGGTATATGATTAACCTTTTCTTAATTTTAATCATACCTACATTTTTTTCCAAGATGGCGCGTAATGTTCAGTCAACTCTCTGCGCGAACCTCGATCAACTAAATAAATCATCACGATGTTAGAAACTTCTCCTCCTATCTCGCCGATTTTCTCGAGTCCTCGAATCTCTTATACGCTTTGACGATCTTTTGCACCAGTTTATGTCGTACCACATCCTTCTCGGTGAGGTATACGAATTCGATCCCCTCGATGTCCGTGAGTATCTCCCTTACCACGTTCAAACCGGATGGCTGGCTTTCCGGGAGATCGATTTGGGTAATATCCCCCGTAATCACGCTCTTAGACCCAAAACCCAGCCGAGTGAGAAACATTTTCATTTGTTCCGGCAAAGTGTTTTGCGCCTCATCCAGCACGATGAATGAGTCGTTTAAAGTCCTTCCTCTCATGAAAGCCAGGGGTGCCACCTCTATCACCCCTTGTTCCATATACTTATGAAACTGCTCCACGGCTAACATCTCGTAAAGGCAATCATACAGCGGCTTCAGATAAGGATCCACTTTCTGATAAAGATCCCCGGGGAGGAAACCTAATTTTTCGCCTGCTTCCACCGCCGGTCTAGTCAAGATAATCCTTCCCACTTCCTTGGTGAGCAGAGCCTTTACCGCCATGGCCATGGCCAGATAAGTCTTACCGGTACCTGCTGGTCCGATGGCGAATACTATGGTGTTATTGCGTATCGCCTCCACATATCGCTTCTGATTTGGCGTCTTTGGCCTTATAGCCTTACCCCTTCGGGATATAATGATATCTGTAAAGACCTGGGTAGGGGTTATAGAGCTCTCCTGTTGAATCATTTCGATAGCGCGTTCCACGCTCTCCCCGGTTAAGGTAAATCCAGAAGAGAGGATCATGAGCAACTCTTCAAAAAGCTTGCCAATGGTTTCGACTTCCTTTTCCTCGCCGGAGATAGTGATTTCATTCCCTCTGACCATAATATCGCTATGAAAGGCTTTTTCGATGATTTTAAGAAGCTCATCCCTGCTCCCCAGGAGATTGACCATAGGCTGGTTTACTGGAACCAGTATCTTTAACTCCCTGCTCTCTGACATAAGTTCCCTTTCTTTCTAGACAATATTAAAATTTATCGACAAAATTTAGCGATTTGCCAAATAATGATCTGCCAATTCAAAATTATTTTTCGAAATCACTCTTTCCACTGATTACCCCGGCGGCCAGAGCATGCGTCTTCCGCCCAAGGCATGGAAGTGCAGGTGGAACACGCTCTGACCGGCTCCGGGCGCCACATTAGTGAGTATGCGCACCCCCTCTTGGTCGATCCCCTTTTCCCGGGATATTTCCCGAATAACATGGAATATTTTATATAACAGATGTTGGTCTTCTTCTCCTAGCTGAAAAGCTGAATGGAGATGCTTCCTTGGAATCACTAGAAAATGCACAGGCGCCTGGGGGTTGATATCCTGGAAAGCCACTACCTCTTCATCGGAATAAAGTATCTTCGCATCCATCTCGCCTTGGGCAATCCTGCAAAAAATGCAATCTTCCATCTTCTACCTCCGTTATCCAGTTCGCGCCTCACTTCACGATGATTCGCCAATCATTTTTTACAATTTAAAATTATTGAGCTTTTCTAAAAAACTTGCAATACGCTCTCTCCCCAGGAAAATATATTCATTTATCTCCCACCAGGCTCGCCTTTAACGTCCCTTCATCCATCCCTTCGATCCTTACCCGATATATTCCCCCAACTCTTATACCCCCTCCATCAACTTTGACTTTTAGATAGTTCTCGGTTAGACCTCTTGCTTCTTCAAATCCACAGTTGCTAAAACTCAGAGCCTCCACTACCACGGAACGTTCACATCCTACCTGTCTCTGCGAGTACCTCCGCATTAACTCAGAAGAAAGTCCGATCAATTTACTCATCCGTTCCTGCTTCTCCTGGTGAGGGACATCATCAGCCCAAAGGAAAGACGCAGTTCCTGGCCTGGGAGAGTATCGGAAAACGTGCAGCCGGGCGGGCTTCAACTCTTCTAGGAAGCTGAGGGTGTTCCCGAATTCCCTCTCCCCCTCTCCCGGGAAACCCACCATAACGTCTAGGGTGATGGCTGGATCCTCCCACATGCTTCTTATGGTATCCACTAATCGCCTAAAATCTTCTCTTGTATAGCCCCGACCCATCCTCTCCAAGACGGAGTTATCCCCAGATTGCAAGGGTAAATGAAAATGGGGACAGATCCTGTTCAGCCTTCTCATACCCTTTAGAAGTTCCGTGTCCATATCTTCCGCATCCATGGAACTAAGACGGACGCGAAAATCTCCCTGCAGATTCTCTATCTTCTCCAAAAGTCCCAATAGTCTTTCTTTATTTGGTGAGCCGTAGCCCGCCAAGTTTACTCCGCATAAAACCAGTTCACCCGCCCCCTCGTCCAGTGCGTCACGCACTTCTTGTAGAACCTTTCTCTCTGGTATGGACTTCGACCGCCCCCGAGCTTGAGGTATCACGCAATAAGCGCACCGCCGGTCGCATCCATCTTGAATCTTGATGAAATATCGAGCCCTCCTCCCTTCGGACACGCTCCCTGGTACCTCTGGAAAGCGTAATTCCTCCGTCCCCATAATTTCTTGAGCCATTCTCTCAACAAGCGCAACCAAATCATTTTTACCGCTTTGAGGAACCACCAAGTCCACTTGGGGCATCCCTTTTATCGCCTCAGCCTTTATTTGAGCAAGGCAACCTGTCACAATGATGCGTTTGGCTCCTCTGCGCCACGCTCGCCTTATCTCTTTTCTACTCTTGGCCTCGCTTACGCTTGTAACCGCACAAGTGTTGATAACGGAGATATCCGGGCGATCGATGCCCTCGCCGCAATAATATCCCCGTTTGGCAAGCTCGCGCATCAATTTCTGGCTCTCAGCTTGGTTAACTTTGCAACCTAGAGTCATCACATCTATTCTCAACAAGCATTCATCAGATATAACCATAGAAACTTTTTATCACCACCGTCATAACCAAACCCGCGTTCTCCGTCCTTATGATATTATTCCCTAAGGATACGGGAATCGTTCCTCTTGAGGTCAGAAGGCCGACTTCATCTTCGCTGAAACCGCCCTCGGGACCAACGAAGTACGCTACTTTAGATGGGGGCGATTTAGGAAGCGCCTGACTCAGTCCCCTTCCCTTCTCCTCTTCCCAAGCCACCAGAGTCAAGGGGTAATCCTCTATGTCCGCTAAACAATCACCCCACTCGGCAACCTCGCTTATGGCGGGCAGGAAATCTCTCACGCACTGTCGCGACGCTTCCATAGCTATCTTTCTCCAGCGATCCACCTTGAGCCTGAGTTTTTCGGAACCTCTATTTAAAAGACTTCTGGAAGAAACAAAAGGGGTTATAATGTCCACGCCCAACTCCACGTTTTTTCTCACTATCTCATCCATCTTATGCGCCTTGGGAATGGACTGGAAGAGATGAAGAAGGGGCAACTCTCGTGTTGTTTCCCATAAATCATCTATTTTTAACAATATGTAATATTTATTTATACGTTCAATAGTCCCTACGCCTTTTTGGCCTCGTCCATCGCTTAAGCTTACTCTTTCGCCTATCCGCGCCCGTTTTACCCTAGCCAAATGGTGGAAATCCTCGCCTTCTATCCGATAATATTCATCCCTTATTGCGTCCGAGCTTATGAAAATATGGTCAAGCATTGATTGATGATATTCCCGCTTTTTCGCCGAGGCCTTTCTGGAGGGGTTGGTCATATCCTTATCTCTTACCTCTCAAGCGATCGAACTGCTTCAGCAGCTTTTTTTCCTCCGGCGTCAAATTCCTAGGAATCTCCACTTCC
>JACVIX010000098.1 GCA_015711725.1 Candidatus Geothermincola primus
ACTTTAACCCCACTGTGCTCTTTTTCTCCCACCCCCTCCAGATAGTTCAAAACCGAGTCTGACAGGGGCAACATGGCGGATATTGATTTCCCCGCGTCAATCACGCTGCCTCCCCCCACCGCCAGCACCACCTGGATATCCTTCCCACTAAAGCGAGAAACAGCCTGGTCCACGTATTCCGGGGTGGGCTCGCCTTCCACCACCATGTGGATAATTGCAACGCCTCTACCCCTCAAATCGCTAAGCAACGCGTCTAGCTTGCCGGAGGACCGCAGAGAGCTGGCGCCGGTTACCACCAATGCGCTCTTTCCCATCCCCTCCACCAGCCTTCCCAGCAGGCTGAAATTTCCCGCGCCAAAGTGAATGCGGGGAATGCTCCCAAATCGAAAGGATGGCATCACCATAAAGACCGGTCCTCCGGACAGATTACCCGATAGCTTATCCCCTCCCGGGGCTTTTCCATCCAATCGGCCACCGTCTCCCTCCATTCCAAGTAGTGAGAGGTTTCTTTGTGCGCCGCAGCGGCCTCCTCGGACTCGTAAGCCTCGTAGAGGAGGAACCTGGTGGGATCCTCCAGGAGCTGAAGCACGTCAAAACGAAGATTTCCTGGCTCCTCCACCGACCCCTGGTGATTCTTCCGGGTGGCGGCGATAAAATCCTCAATATGGTCTTTTTTCACCCAGACATGCACGCAATTGACGATCATGGCAACCCTCTCCTTATAAATCTTCGACTAGCGATCAAAATGACTCTTCCCATTCTTAAATTTTCCCTTTATTGACATATTTTAACGATATCAACCAATACCAGTCGTAAACCTTGCCGCTTCGTTCGTCCCAGAGCTACCGTTTCCCCCATGCGGCAAATGTTTCAATCGCCACCTAAACGATATGTAAAAATCTCCTTTTTTCGTGATGTTTAGCATCTCGTTCATTCTAAGAGATGCTTGTCATAAATCGATTAGCTATTCAATTAATCCTAAATTCTTCAGGGTATCCCTAACCAATTGCGCTTGTTCCACGGTCAACTGGGGCAGCGGACCCATCACCGCGGTGTTCACCGGATGGCCCAGCAGGCGCAACGCTTCCTTCTGCATGGCGTGGGGAGTGAGGGTGGAAGCGATCAGGGGCGCGCAGGCTAAGACCTCGTTCTGGAGAGCCTCCGCCCTTTCCCTATCCCCGGAGGACGCAGCCTGGTAAAGCTCCACGGTTTTTTGTGGGATGAAATTGGGAAGTGGACATATAGCCCCACAAGCCCCCACCGCCATGGTGGGTGCCAGGTTGAGGGTCATCCCGGTGAAGACGCAAAAGTCTTCCCCGGTGAGCTCCACCAGCTCCCTCACCTCACTCAGTTCGAAAATGGTCTCTTTCGCTCCCACCAGCCCATCTATCTCGGCGAGTCGAGCGATGCTTCTGGGGGAAAGCTTCAAACCGGTATTGGATGGATAATTATAAAAAAGCACCGGCAAGTCAACGGAAGCGCAGATCTTTTGGTAATGGGCGTACACCTCATTTTCTTCCAAGGGATAGAAGATG
Organism: Candidatus Geothermincola primus; assembly: GCA_015711725.1. GTDB lineage: Bacteria > Actinomycetota > Geothermincolia > Geothermincolales > Geothermincolaceae > Geothermincola > Geothermincola primus. Next base: position 1,536 of record JACVIX010000098.1, read on the forward strand.
TGCAGAGCCACCAACAGCCCGTCCGCTCCCGCTTTCTCCGCGTAGCGCGCCATCTCCAGCGAAGGCTCCGTGCCCCTCTCGTTGATACCCACGATTACCGGAATCTTTTTCGCGCAAGATTTCACCACCACCTCCACCGCTTCCCTTTGAAGATCCCGTGGAAGATAAGGGCACTCTCCATTGCTTCCCAACACCACCAACCCGTGAACCCCCGAGTCCACAAGGTAATGGGTAAGGCGTTCCATAGCTTGGCCATCGATTCCCCCCTTCTCGTCGTATAAGGTGAGCATCACCGCGAATATGCCCTGGAAGCGTTTCATCTTTCCCTCCTTGTCAAATCGCCTTGCGCATGTCCCTTCCTGGTTGAATATTTACGTAGCGTAATATTATTATCTCGCCACAACCTTGCCTATGTCTAAATTATTTTATTCAACCCACCTGTCCCACCGCAATTAAAGCCGCACTTCTATATTTATCCTCTTTCCAAGAATCACGGCAAACCCTTACCGATCTTGTCTCTATCCCGAGATTCTTTTTAAAAAACGAAGCTTTGCCCCTTCGTCGCCGGAAGTAGTATTATGAGAGAGAACCTTAACCGTCGGAGCCGAAAAATCGAGGGGGAGAGAACTTTGAGGGGAGCCGTGGTTTATCACAGTCGGTGGGGAAACTGCCATCAAGTGGCGGAGAGAATAGCGGAGGGCTTGAAATTAGCCGGTCATCAGGTGGAGCTGCTGGAGGTTCATTCTGCCAAAAGAATCGATTCCGCCATTCATTTCCTGGTGGTGGGCTCCCCCACGCGCATAGGAAGGATGACCGGTCCGATTCGCCGCTTTATCAAACGAGAGATAAATGAGGAGTGGAGAGGCAAGCCCTTTGCGGCTTTCGGCACTGGGATAAAGGTGAAGCCACGTCAGGAGGAAAAAGATAGAAAAGGAGCGGAGCAGGTTCACGAAACTCTATCCTCCCTAGGTTTGGAGCCGCTGGCGCCTCCCTTCATAGCGCTAGTGGAAGGTTTGCGGGGTCCACTCCAGGTGGGGGAGATGGATAGAGCGCTGGAGTTCGGCAGGAGCATTGGGAAAATCCTCCCCAGTTAAATTACATATTGAAAAAATAATTGAAAAAATCCGACATGTCCACGCGATATACGATATATATCTATTCCAATTCTTCCTAGGCAGGATAAGGAATGAGGCCGCTGAGATGATAGCGACCTCGTCCTCATGACTAGCCATCGCGGATGAGATGGCCAGTGATGGTCAGCTTGAATAGAGATGATATCTCAGGTTTAGACCATTCGGAAAAGGGAGAGGTGACACGCTACATGATCGACGAGAATCTGGCTTCCGTATGCGGGATTTACTGCGGCGATTGCGAGTATCTCTACCTGCAGTGCCCAGGTTGCGGAAATATTCAGGGAAGGCCCTTCTGGACCCATGAGATGGATTTGGAGCTCTGTCCCCTCTACGATTGTTGCGTCAACCTCCGTGACCTGCAACACTGTGGCCTCTGCGAGGAGCTGCCTTGCGAAACTTTCTTGAACTTCCACGATCCCTCACTCACCCCGGAGGAAGCGGAGCACTCGGTGAAAGAGCGGAGAGATGCGCTGCTCCGCCGCAGGGAGATGGGCACCGCCAAGTGGATAGAGAGTCGGAAAGGATTAAAGACTTAAGAATAAGGACTGAGGACTGAGATGCGGGAAAGGGCATGTCGCACATCCCTTCCGTCATAGGGAATGCCGAGAAATCTAAAGGAGGGGGAGAGATGTCAGGAGCAAAGACAGGAATATCCGCGGTATGTGGAGAGGTGGCTCCCGGTTTCGAGCCGGTAAAAGAGGAGTTCGAGAGAAACTTCCGCGAACGAGGCGAATTGGGAGCGGCGCTCTGCGTCTATCTGCGGGGTGATAAAGTGGTGGACCTCTGGGGCGGATATCGCAATTTAAAAGAACGCACTCCTTGGGAAAGAGATACCTTGGTGCTGGTCTTCTCCTCCACCAAGGGGCTGGCGGCGATGACGCTGGCACTGGCCCATTCGCGTGGATTATTAGACTACGAGGAGCGGGTCTCCACCTACTGGCCGGAGTTCGCTCAAAAGGGTAAGAAAAATATTACGGTGCGTCAATTAATATCACATCAAGCGGGTCTATGCGCCATCGACCGGCTGCTCACCCCTCGGATTTTAGCCGACTTGGACCGCCTGGCGGATATTTTAGCCCAGCAGAAACCCGCCTGGGAGCCGGGCACCAGGCACGGATACCACGGTATCACCATGGGCTTCTACGAAGGAGAGCTCCTCCGCAGAGTGGACCCGCTCCATAGGAGTTTGGGCAATTTTTTCCGAGCCGAAATCGCCCAACCGCTGGGGCTGGAGATCTATATCGGCCTCCCGCCCGGTTTTCCCTGGTCCCGCATCGCCCGGCTGGAACCCTACAAGATCACGGGCGTGCTCAAGAATTACCAGGTGATACCACCCGCATTCAAGAAGGAGGTGATTAAGCCTTGGTCCCTGAGTTTCCGCGCCTTCCTCAACCCGGTGATCTTTAGCCCCGCAGACTTTGGCCGTTTTCCTTTGAGTGCAGTGGAGATGCCCGCCGCCAATGGAATAGCGACAGCGAGGGACATCGCCCGGGCTTACAGCGCCTTTGCAACTGGAGGTGAGGAGCTGAATCTGAGGAGGGAGACCCTTCAAGCCTTGAGCGGCCCGGCTATCCCCCCATCTGGAGGCTTGCATGATAAGGTTCTCCAGGTTGAGGCCAATTACTCCCTAGGTTACATGAAGCCCTTTCACGGTTTTAAATTCGGCGTTGATGAGACCGCTTTCGGGGCTCCGGGAGCCGGGGGATCCTTCGGCTTCGCCGACCCCACCCACCAGGTGGGTTATGCCTACGTGATGAACCGCATGGGTTATTACTTCTGGGATGACCCCCGGGAAAAAGTCCTGCGGGAAACCCTCTACCGTTGCCTGGAGGAAAGGTGATATCCATTCCGGCTTTATTCCATCCCCAACGAGTGGGCCGATGCGAGCTTTTAAATCAGCGGTTCTCAAATCCCAGCCTCGTCCCTTTTGCTCGTTTAGGTTGTGGCGATTGGGGGAATAAAAGAAGACGTCTTTGCCTGGTTAAAACCGCTTATTTGTAAAACTGAAGAATGGAGAGTGAACATGGAAGAGAAGCTCTGGCACAAATCCTATGCCTCTGGCGTTCCCAAGACCATAGACTACGATCGCACCACCATATCTCAAGCGTTATCCCGTTCAGCCCGCCGCTTCCCCGATAAAATAGCCCTTAATTACATGGGAAAGATGATCACCTATAAGCAACTCGACCAGTTGGTGAATCGCTTCTGCCGCGCGTTGGAGAAACTGGGGATAGGCAAGGGAGACAAGGTGGCGGTGATCCTGCCCAATATCCCCCAGGTAATCATCGCCAATTTGGCTATCTTCAGGATTGGGGCGGTGGCGGTTCAGAACAACCCCCTTTACACCGAACGAGAGTTAGGATACCAGCTTGAAGATTCTGACTCCCGGATAGCCATTACCCTCTCCCTGCTGATTCCCCGGGTACAAAAGCTCATGTCCAGCACCAAAGTGGAGAAGGTGATCGGCTGCCAGATAAATACCTATCTCCCCTTCCCTAAAAAACAGCTTTTTCCCTATGTGAGGAAGGGTATGTACGCCAAATTTAAGACCAGCGACACGGTGCTTTCTTTCGAGGAGTTGATCCGGAGTTATCCTCCCGACCCGGTGGAGGAACGCAGCGAGTGGGAGGAGCTGGGGGCCATCATCTACACTGGGGGGACCACTGGGTTGAGCAAGGGAGTGATGCTCAGCCATAAAAACATGAGTTGCAACGTACAGCAGTTCAGGAACTGGTTCGTGGACTTAAAAGACGGGGAGGAGGCGGTGGTGGGCACCTTCCCTATCTTTCACTCCGCCGGATTTACCGCCGTGCAAAACCATATGATTTGGGCAGGTTGGAGGCACGACATGATTCCCCGCCCGGAACCCAAAGGAATCATCGAGATTCTAAAGAAATACAAACCCGGTTACCTGCCTGGGGCCCCCACCATCTTCGTGGGCCTTCTTGACGATCCGGAATTCCGCGCCATGGACCTCTCCTTCATCAAGGGTTTCTTCTCGGGTGCCGCTCCCCTGGCTGAGGACACCATCCGCGACTTAAGGGAACTCACCGGCGCCAACATCTTGGAGGTATATGGCTTGACCGAAGTGACTCCCATCGCCACCGTGACTCCCTGGGGAGGAAAGATCAAGCCGGGCACGGTGGGGGTGCCAGTGGCGGACACCGACGTCAAGATCGTTGATTTAGAGACTGGGGAGAAGGAGCTTCCCCCGGGTGAGGTGGGTGAGATCATCATCTCCGGGCCCCAGGTGATGATGGGTTATTACAAGAAACCGGAGGAGACCGAAAAGACCGTAAGAAACGGCTACGTCTACACCGGCGACATCGGGTTTTTCGACGAGGACGGCTACTTAAGCGTGGTGGACCGCAAAAAGGATATGATCATCGCCAGCGGCTATAATATCTACCCGGTGGAGATAGATAATGTCCTCTTCGACCATCCCAAGATCTTGGAGGCCTGCACGGTGGGTGTGCCGGATCGTTACCGCGGGGAGACAGTGAAGGCCTTCATCGTTTTAAAAGAGGGGGAATCCCTCACCAAAGAGGAGGTTATCCAGTACTGCAAGGAAAGACTGGCCGCTTACAAGGTCCCAAAGGAGATAGAGTTCATGGAGGAGCTCCCCAAGACCATCGTGGGAAAGATCCTCCGCCGACAACTCCGGGATATGGAGATCGAGAAAATGAGGGAGGCAGAGGAAGGGGGAAGGGCATAAGTTAGACGAACAAATGGGTAACTCTTTAAATGAGTTTTAGGAAGGGTAATGAGGGAACTCTAAAATAAGAGTTAAGGTGACGGACACAGACTGAAGGCGGAGCGAGCTGATATCATAATTGTGAGCGTGCAGCGTCTTAACTTTAATATTATATATTCAGCGCCAAAGGGCACCGCTGGGAATATGGTCATAATATTAACTATCCGGAAATCACAACAATCCTAGCGTAAACAAAAATAATATCATTTATAATATGAAACAATTAACAGTGTGTAAAATAACTACGTTTAAACCAATTGCGGTAGCGGCTCCGCAACGGTAACTCGTGGAAACATTTTCGGCTAGCCAACAAGGCATTGGTTAAGAGCTCGAGCTGTATGAATTAGCGGCATTCTGGAGGAAACAAACGCTTTCTCTGAAATAGATGAAAATAAACTCATCGATTTCAGGTGGAGAGCCTCCGAACAGAAATGATAAAAACCTGACATTGGGTCGCGTAGAGATTAATAGGGGGGTTGAGATGTTTCGAAAAGAGCCAAGCGAGATAGGAAAGAGAGTTTTGAAGGATTCTCCCATCCTTGCCGCCCTGAGAGAACATGACCGCGAGGGCATCGACGGAATCATCCGTCTGGTGGAAGGCTGCGACGAATATAACCGTCGGGTGGCCCTTCCCCGCGCCCTTGAACTAGACCAGCGCATGGAAAGGGAGCCCGAATATTTCGACTGGGTGATCATGCGGGAGGCTTGCAGGTACAGAATCTTTTCCCTGGCTATACCCGAGTCGCTGGGTGGAATGGCTGGAAAATATATGGTTACCGGTATGGCATTGGCGGTGGAGGAGCTCTGCTCGGCGTGCGGAGGTATAGGACTCGCTCTGGCCGCCCACAGCCTGGGGGTCTCCCCTTTGGTTGCCTCGGGAGCCATGGCTCACTGGGAAACCGTCCTGCGGGAGATCGTTGAGGAAGAGAAGAAAGGAAACCCAGTGGTCATGGCCTACGCCATTACCGAGCCCTCGGCGGGCACCGACGTGGAAGAACCTGAGTTCCTCCAAGTGGCTAAGATAGGTATGGAGGCAAAGAAGGTGAATGGAGGCTATCTCCTCAACGGACGCAAATGCTTCATCTCCGGGGGAAGCGAGGCAAAATACTTCACCGTCACCGCCGCCACCGACCGCCGCCGACCACTGGAAACCTGGACCACCTTCCTCGTGGAGCGGGAGATGCCGGGATTCTCCACCCCACGGGTCGAGCTGAAGATGGGGCAGCGCGCCTGCCACGCCGCCGAGTTAAACTTCGAGGACGTATTTGTCCCCCAATCTCACGTACTTGGTTTCGAGGGAGACGGCATGGCCAACGGCATCCTCATTATCATGGCCGCCTCCCGGGGCCCAGTGGGTGCCATCGCCACTGGAATCGCCCGCGGGGCTTACCAGCATTTCCTCTCCTGGACAAAGACCGTCCGTGGAGGCAAGCGCCCTATCGACCAGGAGCGTATACAAATGGCTCTGGCAGATATGCAGGCGCTTATTCAAGAGTCTCGAGGGCTTTACCTCGCCCACAGCTTATGTGGGGATGCCCTCTTCCGCCGCGCCTTCACCCACCCTCTCTTCAAATCCGCCTTTCTCCTTCCCAGGAAGTTGAGAACTTCCCGCGCCTATTCTGCTTTTCTCAACTCCTATTATGGGAAATCGATGGTTAACGCCATCTTCAGGCGCTTCATCAGAGACGAGGACATCACTGACATGCTGTCCAAAGCTTCTTTGGCAAAATTTACCTGCGCGGACAACTCCATGGAGCTCATCTCCAGGGCGCTCGAGCTCATGGGGGTGAACGATTCGCCGGAGAGGCTATGGGTGGAAAAATGTTACCGCGACGCCAAGCTCACCCAAATTTACGAGGGAACCAACCAGTTGAACCGGTTAGTGGTATACAACGTGGAGATAGCCGGGACGCTCAAGATAGAAGTCCCTAGACCCTTCAAGAGGGGGGTGAGGTGAGATGATCCGCGTACCCGATCTGCTGGAGAGCGAGGAGTATCGAATCTTAAGGAAAGATGCGGCCGCCTACGCGGAGAAGGCATTGGCGCCGCAAGCGGAGCAATTGGACCTCAACCCGGAGAATCAAGATTTACGCAAGATTATTTCCCAAGCGGGAGAGCTGGGCATGCTCGCTGCCCTTCTGCCGGAGAGCCTAGGAGGCGGGGGCTTGGATGATTACGCCTTTTGCCTGGTTCTGGAGGAGATAGCGACGAAAGAAGCGGGAATTGCAACCTCTCTGCTCGTCCACAACGCCGCCCTTTTCCCCGCTTCCCTGGGGGAATCAGAGATTCCCGCCTCTTGGCTAGAACCCTCTTCATTTCCCGCCTGCCTGGCTTATCCCTGCGAGATACGCGAAAACGAAGGAAAGTTAGACGGCGGGGCGGCTTTCGCCTTCAACGCCGTCGACTCCCGGATTATCACCTTGCTCCTCCAAGACCAAGGAGAGATTAGCGTGGCGTTGGTGGAACGGGAGGAGAAAGGCGTGGAGGTAAATGCAGACCCTTATCAGATGGGACTGCGCGCGGCTCGCGCTGGATCCATCCTCCTGCGGGGCGCGAAACCCCTCCAAGTCTTTCCTGGCGCCAACATAAAAGAAACAGTGGAGAGGATACTCTTCCTCGGCTTGGCCTCCATCGCCGTGGGCATCACTAGGAACTCCCTGGAGAGGTCCTACGCCTATGCCAAAGAGCGCTACCAGGGAGGCAAGATCATCATCCAGCACCAGCAGATGCGTCTTTTTCTGGCGGAAATGCTCACATCCATAGAGCAGTCAAGGGCGGCGATAAACAGGGCTTGCGCCACTCCGGAGCTGGTGCCCGCCGCCAGCGCCTGGCTGCTAGCCACTTCCCGTGCAGTCCAGTCCGCCACCGATGGTGTGCAGATTCACGGCGGCTACGGCTACATGAGGGACTACGGCATGGAGCGCTTGATGCGGGACGCCAAGTACTGCCAGATGTATCCCTTAACCGTCCAGGAGGTTCTTCTTAAAATCCTTGAGCGGATGGAGGCGAATTAGTTAATATTTACTATGCACATTATTTCTACTATTCAAGTCAATTGAAACCAGAATTGAAGACGAGACCGCGGCACAGAAACGTACTAAAGAGGAGGAGCTAGAGATGGACGACGTCTATATCATCGGGGTGGGGATGCTCCGTTTCGGTAAGTATCCCGAGAAAAGCATCAAACAGATGACCCAGGAAGTGGTGGATCTCGTGCTCAAGGACGCGGGGGCGGACAAGCGGGACATCGAGGCGGCGTGGTTCTCCAATTCCTTCTGGGGAATCATAACCGGCCAGCACAGCATCAGGGGCCAAGTGGCGCTCACCCCCCTGGGAATCCAGGGCATCCCGGTGATGAACGTGGAGAACGCCTGCGCCGGGGCGACCAGCGCGGTCAACGGAGCTTATCTGGGAATAAAAGCCGGACAATACGACGTAGCGCTAGCTTTGGGCGTTGAGAAGATGTACGACCCCGAGAACAAGCAGGCTATGTTCGAGATGTTCATGTCCAACGCCGACGTGGAATTCATCCGCGCCATCATCCAGGCCTTCCAGGAAGACGAAAGAAGGAAGGCGAAAGAAGCCGCGGAAAAGGGAGAGGCGGCCGCCGAGGGCGGGGGAGGAGCCCGTTCGCCATTCATGGATATCTATGCCATGGCCGCCCGTATGCATATGGAGAGATACGGAACCACCCAACGCCAGCTGGCCATCATCGCCTCTAAAAACCATTTTCATGCCTCGCTTAACCCTCTGGCGCAGTACCAGAAGAACATGAGCGTTGAAGAGGTGCTCGCGGATAGACTGGTGGCATATCCCCTCACCAGATCCATGTGCGCGCCCATGGGCGATGGCGCCTCGGCCACTATCTTATGCTCTAAAAAGGCGCTTAGTCGTTTCCCCGACTCCAGGCCGGTAAAGATACTAGCTTCAGTGCTCACCTCTGGAACCCTCCCCGAGGGAGGGGAGATGGACCTCATCGGGAAACGTTTGAGCGCCAAAGCCTATGAGATCGCCGGAGTGGGTCCCGATAACATAGATGTGGCGGAGGTCCATGACGCCACCGCCTTTGGGGAACTCCTGCAGACCGAGGAGTTGGGCTTCTGCGCCGAGGGCGAGGGGGGACCTTTCGCGGAATCGGGAGCCACCAAGTTGGGGGGCAAGCTCCCTATAAATACCAGCGGAGGCCTGGAATGCCGAGGTCATCCCATAGGCGCCAGCGGCATAGCCCAGCTGGTGGAGTTGGTCACCCAGCTGCGGGGAGAGGCAGGGCAGCGCCAGGTGGAGGGCGCGAGGATCGCCATGGCAGAGAATGGCGGTGGCTTCATTGGAGCCGGCGAGGCGGCTATGTGCATCCATATACTGGAGCGAGCTTAAAATTAACATTCTGTAAATTAAGCTATAAAAGTGGAAATTATGGCTTGATGTAGGAGAATATTGATACCGAGTTTCCGCCAAAGCAAAACGAGGTTTAATGCTTTAAACTCACGCCGACGTAGCGATAAATATGGCGAAAAACTGGGGGGGGCAACATGGGTCTTATGGGCGCTATCGACAAGCTGAGCGCACCAATTTTCAAGCGCATCATCAAGAATCGCTGGGGTTACAGCGAGGAAGAATTCCGCAAGGCTATGGACCTGGGCTTGCTGCAAACCCTGGATCTAGAGGCCATGACTCACTGGCTGGTGGCGGAGCCGGTGTGTTCCAGCCACTGTTCCGCTTGCCACAACGAAGGACGCCCCCTCTACTTCAACCCCATGGGCATGCTCATCCGCCACAAAAGCCCACCGGGGATCTGCGTGCATGCCATTTCTCAGCTTTCGCCGGTGATTTACGACTATTACGATCATATGTTAAGGGGCAAGGACCCCAACCAGATGGTCTTTGACCACGTCACCTGCACCGACACCGGGCTTGAGATGGGAGGGCTGGGGGATAACCTCTTTCGGATAAGACGAGAAAAGATGCCACCGCTTGAGTTTGCCCGCTTCATGTTCACCATGTTTCCTTACCTCTTCTTTAAAAACAAGCGAGCGAGAGGAGAGCGGCGGGCGGAGAAGGAAGCCGCTAAAAGCATCGGTCCTGAGCCCGACGATTTCATGCGGGGGCTGCCTTTGGACCAAGACGAGCTGGAGGCCTTTCTGGCTTCCCCCAAAAGGGTAAAACGCCTTCGGTCTATCGAAAATTTTAAAGACCGTCATATCGTGGTGAAGGTGGTTTCTTCCAAAGCATGCATCGCCGGCCATAAGAAGGGAGATGAATTCCGTCTCGACGCCTTCGGGAGAGTTCTACAATCCGAAAAAAGCGATGGAATCTGCATCATGGCCCTCGCCAAAATCTGGTGGCGGGTGATGCTCATGTTGGAAAGGATGGCCGACGGCGGGCCTTTCGAAAGCAAGCTCTTCGATCTACCCATAAACTGCTATGGCGCCGGGCTGCCTTTGGGCGCCTGCGGGGAGATCATGATGGTGGTGGAATTAGGCGATGCGCGGGAAACCGACGTGAAATAGAGTTGGGAAAGAGAGAGCGGTCTGCTGGCGACGCCACGCGCGCAATTTACGGTAAA
>JACVIX010000099.1 GCA_015711725.1 Candidatus Geothermincola primus
ACCGGCCAGATTCAGCTGCTCATCACCGCCCGCAGGCTGCTGGACTTCGGCCGTGACCAGTTGAAATAGCCTGCGCCCAGGCGTGGGAAGAAGAAAGGGGGGCGAGCCGCTGAGCTCGCCCCTTTTATCCCCGCGAGCGCGATAATAATTTACGATGTAAAGAAATAGAACTAAGAGATGAATCTCCGGTTTATAGAATCAGGACCTTCTGCATAATTCCATTGGGTTGCATTGAAAAGTTTGTTAGCGATTTAGTCGGAGAAAGCGGGCTTCGAGTGAAAGTTCTGTCGGAAAATACGGAGGTTGCGAGAAAAAGGAATGTATATAAGGAGAGAACGTGATGAAGAAAGCCGTTAAATTATTTAAAATAATCTTGTAAATGTCGCTCGGCTGAAGAATTATCTTACCATTAGCGAGAGAACAAACTGAATTTAACGGCTTATTAAAGAGGTGTTAATTTTTATGCTGTTGGGTCACAACTCTTTACAAGAGCGGTTTAGCATTTAGTTTTGTAAAGATCCGTCCTTGATGAAATTATCGCATGGATTAAGGGATGGCATGATCTGGCGGATCGAGTTTAAAAATCGAGTATCCCAATATATTTACATATATTGACATGGTGAAAATATAAGGAGGGAAGCAACTAAACCGGGAGTCAAGACATTTGGGTGGTGGGGGAGCCGAGAGGGGGCAGGTGGTCTCCCGAGAGGCGAGTGGGAAAGGATTAGGTCAAAGGGACAAAGAAGTTTTGGGGAGAAGATAAACAAGAAGAAAAGATGGGTAGGATAGCTGTTCATGTGCCTATCAGTAGAAGATGGCCGCGTGGATTACCCGGATGGACAAGGCGTGAACGGCCTTTCGAGAGAGGTCTTTCAACTCAAGACTTAATGAGGACGTTCTATTTTTGCTTCCAGGGATGAGGGGTGATGTGATGGAGGAGGAGATGCTGGAAAGAGTGGCTGAGCTGATCCATCAAGCTCACAACCTGGTGGCTTTCTCCGGGGCGGGGATGTCGGCGGAGAGCGGCATCCCCACCTTCAGGGACCCAGGAGGGCTGTGGGACCGTTACGATCCCGATGAGTTCGGGAGCGGGGATCTTATGACCAGCTTGCTCAAGGGTTCGGGCATCCCAGGAGGAGCTGGCCAGTTCCTTCGCGAGATGGTTACCTGTTTCGAGAGGGCTTTTCCCAACCCAGGTCACCGCGCCTTATGGGAACTGGAGGAGATGGGGATATTGAGGTCGGTGATCACCCAGAATATCGATAACCTACATATTGAGGCGGGGAACACCAAAGTAATCGAGGTCCATGGCAGCGTCTACCGCCTGGCTTGCCTGAGTTGCAGGAAAAAAACCAGACTGGATCGGGAAAATTTTATCCGCTTGGGCAAGGAACTCTGTGAAGCGGTGGAGGGCATGGATCTGGAGAGGGTCATGGGGATAGTTCCCAAGTGCCCTTGTGGCGGTTTCTGTAGGTTGGACGTGGTGGGTTTCGGGGAACCGGTGCAAGACTTCCCCCAGGCGGTATATGAGGCGGAACACGCCGACATTTTTCTGGTGCTGGGAACCTCGGGAGTGGTCTGGCCGGCTGCTTCCCTTCCCAATGACGCCAAGAGAGCCGGGGCAAGCATTATAGAGATAAACGCCACGGAATGCTCCTTCCCCCAGCTTGACGACTATTTCATCCTGGGAAAGACTGGGGAGGTGCTTCCCCTCATCGTGGAGAAAGTCCGCCAGAAGAAAGGACAGTTTTTCTGAAGTTCAGCCCTCGGAACATTAAAGCGATCAGAGACTTTCGTTCTTGAAACGTCTGCGCGCAGGCATTTTTCCTTCTTTGAGGCAATCCACTCAATCAACATCCTATCCTGGGGATATCGGGGCGATAGGCAGTTTCGGTTTGGGGTGTGAATTAATAGGATGATTTTTATCGAGAAACCATTATGTTAAGATGAGGGTCATTCCAACAGGAAGTGTATGTTCTTCAAAAGGCGTCCTGGTCGATGCGCCGGAGCATATCTATCACCACCTGCAGACAGACCACCAATGATTCCCTGCGCACATATTCCATGGTGTCCAGACGGGTGTGATAGTTGGGCACTAATCTGGAATTGTCCTGGCAGCATATGCTCATGGCGGGAATTCCCTCCAGAGAGAAGGCGCTGGCGTCGGTGGAACCCACCGGAATCACCCCCACTTTATAGGAGAAACCATTTTGCGATGCGGCATCCTCGGCAATACGGATCAAGTAGGGATGATGCTTAGCCCCTGGCCACAGCTCCCTTCTGAAGAAGGTAAGGTGCCGTTCGTCATATATTCCATCCAGAAAGATTCCGAATGTGGGTATCTCCAAGAAATCCTGCTTATGTCTTTTTGCGTAGCGCTTGGCTCCTCTCAGACCCGCCTCCTCCGCGGACATGCCCACCAACAGTACCTCGGTTCGCTCCGGGTAGAATTCTTGGTTATTTTTCGCATCATGTAAATATTTAGCCAAACCGGCGATCACGCTCACCCCTGCCATGTCATCCATCGCTCCAGGCACTACGTCCCGGGTGTGGAAGAAGGCGAAAAGGACCACCAGTGGGGATAAGGCTATACAGATATACCCCAGGATATCGAAGACCCCCTCGGTAGACGCGCCTGCCAGCCCGGCCACTCCCTTGGCCACGGCGGAACCCAATAGCAGGACTACCGCAAAAATAGCCAGCACCATCAAAGGCACCGATGCCTGCTTGAACCAGTACCAGAGCTTGAATTCGTAGGCTGAGTCCAGATGCGCAGAGACCACCACCCGCTTTTCCGCTTGGCTTCGGGGTATGATGGTACCCACCACGTTCTCCCCCTCTTTCTTGCGGAAGAGAGGGTCCACTAATTCCCGGTATCTTACTACCTCAAGGAAGAGTACGCCTAAGCCCAGGGCGGTGATGATGATGGAGGCGGTCACATAGATAAAGTAGAGAGCCAAGCCAGCTATATAAGCCAGGACCAAATAGGGAAAGCATCCCAGAAAGGCACGGGGGCTGCAGGTGAAACTTTCCTGGTGCACTTGATCGCAGAGAGGTTCCAATTCCTCCGCGAACATGCGACCCAGCTTTCGCTCCTCCTCGCTACAGGATTCACGAGGACCGATCTCCGTGACCGCTCGCTGGGTCAGCCGGTACATGTATTCGCCGTATCTCTCCGCGATCATCATCTCCTCCTTGGAATAGATCTTCTTCTGGTCAATCAAGATTTAACGCCTCCACGTCCAGCCGTGGAGCGGGAACGTAAACCAATCCCTCCGCGTCGGGAGGATGTCTTTCCACATATCCTTCCACCAGGTCGCGAATGAAATCTTCCCGGAGTTCTTGAGGGATTCTCTGGGTGAGGGGTAGCCAGGTGGTGCGAATCCAAGCGGCCAGACCCTCTCTTCCTCGTTGAGCCATCTCTTTGGGTGTAAGCTCCACCCGTATAGGTTGAAGTCCGGCTTCAATCAACCAAGCCTCGTATTCCTCCGGTCCGCAGAAAGCGAAGGGCGACTGGAATCCATGGAAATACTCCACCCATTTGCCGCTTTTAAACAGGTCAATCAAAACCTCCACCATCGGCAAAGCGTTGCCCTTTCCCGCCAGCCGAACTATTAACCTTCCGGAAGGCTTAAGGCTGCGCTTGATTCTCTTCAGGACGGAGAGTTGGTCCTTTATCCAATGTAGAGCGGAATTGGAGAATACCAGATCGAAAGCGCCTTGGAAGTTCATCTCCTCGGCGCTCATCACCACCCATTTCAAGTTGGGGTATCTCTCGCTGGGAAATGCCTTTCTGGCGTAGTGAATCATCTCTGGGGAGTTATCCAATCCCAACACACGTCCCCGGGGCGCCATCCTAGCTAGCTCAACGGTGAGTTTGCCATCCCCACATCCTATGTCCAACACGCTCTCGTCGCCCCGCAGTCGAATCCTTTCGATGACCTCGCGACCCCACTCCCACTGCGCGGTGGAAGACCTTCTGTAGGCTTCCGCGTCCCATATATACATCCCGATTTCACCTCTATTTAAGCCGAAGTTCCCCTCTTTTTGTAATCTTCTGTGATCATAGATGGCGACCAGGCGAAACAAAGGCGTCCGCGCCCTTAATGCTAGATGGCGACCAGGCGAAACAAAGGCGTCCGCGCCCTTAATGGTAGATATTACAAATAAAGAGGAAAGGTCATTACGAAGTTCTTCTGTGGTTCTTCATTATATAAATGGCATAGTTTTTTTCTGAATGAGGTGGAATTTCCTGCGGAAGCCTAATGGAAGTGTTAGGAGCCTACAATGCAACTTACTTCTCTATTCTTTGGTTAGAGAGAGGAGGATGGCTCCTCCGATAATCAACAAGAAAGACCCCAGCCGCATAAGGATAAGGCCACCAGATCGAGGGAAACCTTCGCCCAGGGCGACGATTCCCATGAAGATAGGAATTAGGTTGGAAAGCCCGTTCAGGATGGGGACGACCATGATAGCCTTTCCCCTCTGCAGGGATACCTGGTTGAGAAAGAAGGTGGTGACGGCGAGAAAGAGCGCCAGCCACAGGTAGGGCGAGCCCAAGGCTGAACCTAGGCTTTCGTTCCAAAATCTAACGGCGAAGTCTTGCACGCCTAGTTTGATGAGAATGGCGTTTATTCCCACCAACACCCCGGTACCGATGGCGATGAAGATGGGTTCTCTTGCCCCTCTCTTTCTCAATGCGTTGAAGAAGCTGGCTATAGCGATGGAGAAGAACAGGATGATGAGGAACCAGAGCACGAACTGATTGTGCAGGGCGGCTTCGTGTTTCTGTCCCGCCAGACTGATCCCCAGCATGAAAAGGCCAGTAAGTATAGAGAAAATTCCCACCCAATCTATAGGACCAGCCTTCTCTCCCAGCTTATAAATAGCCAGCAGGGCAAGGAGGCATACCCCCGAGGAATTGATGGGCTCCACGATGGAAAGGGGCGCCAGCCCCATGGCCACCGCCTGTATGAAAGTGCCCAAGAAGAAAAGGCCTTGGGCTTGAAGCCAGGGTAGGTTGGTGAACAAGACTTTTAAAGTGGGGAAAAGATGTTTAGAGCTGATCAAGGGGAGCACGTTGAGCTCTCGCTTCTGCAGGTAAAGGGAGTAATTGGCGCAAATGGTGGCTATGAAAGCCAGCACGATGGCTAGATAAAGTCTCATTCCCCCTCGTTTCCTCGCGGGTCAATTGGCCAATTCTTTCGGATTGATTGGTGTTGCCCGATTGCCTCTCGGAACTTTTCCCGTCAAAACTATGATAACCTATTATTTTGGCATGGGAAGATAGAGATCGCCATCCTGGATGTGGTGATGTATTTAATGGAGGAGCCGAACCACCTCATCATATTCATGAAGTATCCGGAGGAAGATCGATCCTACATCCACACTTTCAACCGGTTGAAGAGGATGACCAGGAATAAAGGAATCGGGTCAATACCATATCGAGATATTCTCCTGCAAGGAAAGCATGGTATCGATCCTATAACTGGTAATGAATTTAGGGGAATAAAAGATCGGTGGACGGCGAGTGAAGGGGTTTTGCTAATTTTGCGTCATGATATGAAGGCGGAGTATATGTAAGCAAACTATTAGTCGTTACAATATTTTCTTTTTTTCATTTCACTGATCCGGAAGTTTAAAATTGAAGGTTATAAGCCAAAGATTTACCGAAATACTATCCATTCGATATTTTTTGAGGGTAGATCCATAATTATCCAGAAGTTCATTGATACGCCGTATTATTTCGAGCAATCTTTTCATTAAAGTCTCGTCTATGCCGATTTTTACCAACTCACTTTTCACCTCATATTTCATAGTACTCAATTCGCATAAAACAGCTTTTGGAATCTTCACCTCAAACTCTTCGCTGAGCTGATAAATCTGAGCTTGAAGCTCGTATAGTTCTCTGCAAGCATTTTCTAAATCACTTTTTTCTTCAGAGCTAAGGGACATATCGACCTCCTATATTAAATGATATTTCATGTAGTAAATTATATCAGTGACACTCCTGCGATCCCTGCCTTGGGATGATAATTAATCAATGTATCAAGGGAAGACAAAGATCGGTATATATCCAAGACATTTTCTGCGATCCCTTCCCTTAGCGATAACTTATTAACGTTTCAAGGGAAGACGGAGAGTGTCGGAAAAGGAGTTTGCCCGAAATATATCTATAAAATTTATAAGTTGTCATTATCACAGATGATGTTTGGGTCGCGGTTTAGAGATCAAGGCGCTTGTGCTCCCAGCGCAAATCTCGTTGATTGGAAAAGGTCGATAATTTCCCAATATTCTTATTTTATTTGCTTCCCCTTTCAAAAAAAGTAGGATGATATCCCCTAAAGCGCAACAAGCGAAATGCCGTTTTTAGAAAAACAATCAGAAGTCTTGCTATAAGCTCCGGGGGGGGATTTATGAGTGAATCCTGGGGATGTTTAGTTGTGGATTGGAAAGTTTAACCTTTTTCGAGGGTTTAGACAAATTATCAAAGAATCGAATATTATATTTAGGAAATATTTTAGTATACGTCGCAAGTTTTAAAAGAAAGGAGGAGATGATGGCACGCAGACTTCTAATGGTGCTGGTGCTGGGCTTGGCATTGGTTGCTCTGATGGCTGCCCAGGCGGGATGCGGCGGTAAGCCCAACCCGGAAGAGACGGTCAAAGCGTTTTGGGACGCGGTTTCTAGGGGTGATTTAGAAGGGGCTAAGTCCTATTTCTCATCGACGGTGGATCCCAACACGGTCATAAGATTCTTTCCCGCCAGCGAGGCTAGCGCGGAACAGTTCATAAAATTCATCACCGCGAGGATGAAGCTCGTAACCACCGGACATACCATCAGCGGAAACAATGCCACTGTTGACGCCACTTTGACCATGCCCGATATAAGCATGTTGAGGGCCCAGTTAATGCCTAAGATCATGGAGATGCTTTCCTCCAAACCTGGGGATACCAAGCCGTCTATAGAAGATATATTGAAGGAATTGATGCCGATGATCGCCAAGGTATATAACGAAGCGCCCTTGAAGGATGAGAAAATTCAGATTTCCCTGGCTTGGGAGGAAAAATCCTGGAAGATAAGCGCCGACCCCTTTGTCGATATAAAGAAGCAACTGCAAGGTATTTAGCCATCGAAGAAGATCATAAAATGTGAATGAACTGGCGGGGTCAGGTTATCGCAGAAAGAATCGGAACATCCTGGAATTACTTTCAGCGTCAGGGCGCTTCCCCTTTGGCAGTCAAGACCCCCGTTTTAAAACGAGTTTTCTCAAGCCCACTGTTTTCTAAGGGCAACGTGCACGCTGGACTAGCATAATTATCCTTCTCATATATAATAATGCAAGGATGATAACGGTTGAGGGAAAGAGTGATCACAGCCGAATACAGGATCGGTGAAGCGACAGGAGGAACATGGGAAGATGCCACCCCTTATTCTAATAGTTGACGACGCCCTTTTAAGCAGGCTTAACATGAGGGATATTCTCTACAAAGCGGGATGGCGTCTCATCATTGAAGCGGAATCGGGACTGGAAGCGGTAGAAAATTATAAAAGATGGAAACCCGATCTGGTGATCATGGATATCCTCATGCCTGGCATGGACGGGATAGACGCGGCTAAAAAGATTCTGGAGGACGACCCCAACGCTAAAATTATCATGTGCAGTGCCTTGGGCCAACAGATGATCATAAAAGAAGCCTTGGAATACGGAGTCAAGGACTTTATCGTCAAGCCGCCCAATCCCGACAAAGTTCTGGAGACGGTGAGAAAGGTGCTGGGGTGACCGCCTTCGCGCAGAACCTTAGGATTATTTAGAACTTCTCCTTCACGTATAAGGCTAGGGGTTTAACCTGGAATATCTTTCGATATTCTTTTATTAAGACGATTATGACATCTTCTCAATGAAGAACCGGGATATGGTTTTCCCGGCACGATGGCGCCATGACATATTGAGCTCGAGCTCCACCGCCTGAGCGGATGGATAGTCTATTATTATTAATAAGATAAATGGCGTTATTATCATATGCTTGGGTTCGCTTCACAATGGTCTCCGCCCCCTTTTTATTTATTAAAACGATTATGACATCTTCTCAATGTTATGACATATCCTCAATGAAGAACCGGGATATGGTTTTCCCGACACGATGGCGCCATGACATATTGAGCTCGAGCTCCACCGCCTGAGCGGATGGCAGATGGAATAATCTTATTCGGAAACATCGGGGAGACCAGGAAGATTGAGAAAACTTTTGCCATCAGATCCTTCCTTCCCGGTTTCATGATCCTTCCAACGGCGCTCCGGCATGGAATGGCTGACATCTTGGCGCCGGTCTATATCGGTATGACGGAGCTAGTGTCCATAGCGATTGTTATGGTGGTGCTCAACTAGCGTTTCCCGGTAGACTAGAACTATCCGGGGCTAGGTGGCGTCTTTTATCTTGATTATCGCCAGAGGGGCGATGCTGTGCGCATCATTTGGAGGGGGAGTTGGCGGTGAATGAGGAAGGTCGCCGAGGCGGATGGAGTTACCGCTGTCCGGGGATGGGCGAGGCCGAGTTGGTCTAGATTATTTTCAAATTGTGAATATTAACCTTCCTCCCGATGGGGAATGTTGACCTCTACGGCGGGTTCCGCGCCCGCAAGTACCGCTTGCGCTGCTCGGCGGCCGCTCTCCATGGCGGAGGGAACACCGCCATAGAAGAGGGAGGAGAACGCCTGGTATCCCGCCATATAAAGTCCTTTCAAAGGAGTGCGTATAAGCTCTATAGCTTGGAAGTTCCTGCTGTCCTCAAATTCCCAAGACCACCCGGCTACCGCGCCCTCGCTTCTACCTCCCTTTTCCTCGAAGGTAAGAGGAGTAGCCACATCCATTACCATTATCGCCTCTTCCAGACCGGGCGCCAGTTTTTCCACTTCCCTGATCAAGTCAAAAGCCAGGCGGTTTTTGTGTTCTCGGTAGGAAGGGCTTCTCTTTCCCCTGGAAGGGCGATAACTGGCAAACTGTCCGTAGTCGGCCACGGTGCGAATGACCATCACCTCCCCGCCTGGCGGAGAAAGTGAACGATCATCGGCGCTCCACAAACTCACTTCCAATTCCTGGCTAGCGAGGGCAGAGGGGGAAATCTCCGGGTCGGAACAGAACGGCTTATCTATCACTTCTTCCCGCTCTTTCCCGTTTCTTTGATAGATCAGCCTGCTCGCCTCGGAGAAAATGGAAAGGTCCACTTTATTCGAGTCCAGCCCCAGGCATACCTGGAAATTGGATGAGGTCTGCCGAGCTCTGGAAACGGCGTTAATCCATTCCGGGGGTACCACCCGCTGGTCCAACAGCTTGAGGTAGGTGGTTTTAAAGTCGGCGTTGGAGATCACCGCCTGCGAATCTATGTGGGTGCCGTCCATAAGGGTGATTCCCCTCACCTGGGAATTCTTCACCCTGATACCCGAAACCTCCGATCCCAGCCTGATCTCGCCCACCCCTCCCGCGGCGCCACTCGTGGTTGCCTTTTCCGCCAGGCGTCTGCAGAATGAAGCCATGCCTTCCCGCGGATAATATATCCCTTGTTGGGAAATAAGGTCCCACATGGAGGCCAGCAGGAGCAAATTGGAATAGGGTTCTCGGGCGCCCATACTGCCCAGAATGCGGCGCAACCGCTCGTCTCTGATATGCTCACACAGGTAAGCGGATGCCGGAATGGCAGCCGCCTCCCTCAGTTGGTTGCTTAGATTGTCGATGCCGGTTCTTTTCATCTCCGCGGCGATTCTGCGCATGTCCGCGAAGAAGGCGTCAATCCCTCTTTCTTCCCCCGGGAAAAGCCTTTTACACTCATCCTTTAGATCTTCGAAGGGAGCGGAGAGGATCAACTTCACGCCCAATGCCCACAGTTTGTATTTAACAGATTGTAAAGAAAAGTTATGGTCCGCCTCCAACTCCCGGAGGTTATCCCTTACCAGCAGGGGACTGCTGAAACCCAGTGGTCCCATGGGAAAGAGAAAACCTTTGCGTTGGTATAGGTAGGCGGTTCCGCCGGGATGGAGATTGCGCTCCAATACCAGCACCCTCAATCCCTCTTTTACCAAGTAAGCCGCGGCGGATAGCCCGCCTATCCCCGCTCCTATCACCACTGCGTCCCAGATTTCGGGCAAAACACATCAACCCCTTGCGTAGCCGTTCTTTACGGACACCCCAGATATGGATATTCCCTCCATCGTTTTTATAAAGATGGATCGACTAAAAAGCGATAAGGCGAATCAGGTGACCTCCCGATGAAGAATCGCCGTTGACGCCTTATGTCGAGCGTCTGGTAATATCGTTTGTTTTCCCGAAGCGATTGTCTCCTCCCTGCTTGCCAAACCGGTCGGATGGTTTAATGTGAGTTCAAGACTGGCTAGCCATCACCTCTCGGGCGAAGTTCTTGGCTTTTTCCAGGCGAGACTGGTCCGGTTGGCCTTTGGTCTGGGGTCCGTATTCCGCGAAAGCCTGGTGTCTGGGATTGTCGCTTTTCTTGAGGAAATCGATGATAGCGTCTGCCAGCTCGCCCTGGCAGTCAAAGACCCCTACCAGTTCGGCGCCGGCGGCCGCTTCCCGGCATCGCTCCAGTATGGCTTTGAGGTCCTCCGCCCCCTCGGGCGCGGCGTGAGTGACGAATAAGGCGATTTTCTTGCCCGCCGCGTTCTTCTCCAGCCACTCCTTAGCTGGGTTTGCCGGATTGGAGGCGTGGACAGGGAAGCCGATGAAGGCGAGATCGTATCCCTCCAGGCTCTCCACCTCACTCAGTTCTTTGATCTCTTTATCCCCTGCGATCTCCTCATAGATAGCCTCAGCCACCTTCTTGGTGTTGCCCGTCTGGGAAAAATAAGCGACCAGAGTTTTCATCGTTTCACCTCCACTTAGCAGCCCGACAGTTTCTCGAACACAATTTTAACATGAGGTATAAACCTGCAAACAAGTGCGCGAGCCCCCGGAGCGGGCTTCAATAAAATCAACAATATGTCACTTTCATGATCTATCCGCGAAAATTTCCTCGAAGCCTCGACTTTCCACTAACCCTGCTGCGCCTGCAGGGCTTGGAGTAGCCCCCCGGTGATGATGTAAGCCTGGTTGCGATCCTCCACCTTATTGGCCTCCTCTAGACTGGCCAGGTTGAGGCCAGCGTTCAGCGCGTCCTTGGTGAGACGTAACCCCAGTTTGTTCTTGGAGAGCAAGTTCTTCGCCATTGCCCTTGCTTGATCCATGAGCTCCTCGCGCTTATAAACGTGGTTGACCAATCCGATACGGTAGGCTTCCTCCGCGTAAACTCTATCGCCGGTCATGCACATTTCTGCGGCCCGTCCCCATCCCACTATGCGCCAGAGAAAGTAGCTGGAGCCCATGTCCGCACCGCCTGTATTGATGTTTATGTACTGGGCGACGAAAAAGGCGTCTTCGGACGCCAGGCGGATGTCCGTCGCCAGGGCAAAGGAGAGACCCGCTCCCATAGCTGGACCATGCACGGCGGCAATGATGGGCTGAGGACAGCTCCGCATCAGGCGGATAATGTTGGAGAACTCTCGTTGAGAATTATAGATGCTCTCGGCAGTTAGCCCCCCAGGTATATTAGTGGCGTCGTTCAGATCCAGCCCAGAACAGAAGCCCTTCTCCCCGGCGCCCCGAATGACGATCACCCGGGTATCGAAATCTCTCTGCCTTTCCTGCCAGAAATCGTTGAGCTCCGATAGCATCTGGTAGTTTACCGCGTTGACCTTTTCGGGGCGATTGTAGGAGAGTATCCCTATCTCTCCCTCCACCTCGTACAAGAGCGTCTGGTAAGACATCCTCCCTCCTTTCCGTAGGCGGTAATAACTTACAATATGTTAATTAATTAGATGTCCTGCACTGCTTGGAATGCATCTCTTCCTAGTGCGGCC
>JACVIX010000100.1 GCA_015711725.1 Candidatus Geothermincola primus
GTCCTTTTGCATCTCAGGGCTTTAATAGACGCATTTATTATAAATTGTCAATCTCTAGATATGAAGCGTTCTAACCAGCGTGTCCGCATGGATAGGGCGGATATGCGCCCGGAAGGGAGTTTGGAAGGCTATCAATGCAGGGTTAATGAAAAAAAAGCGAAAGTCAAAAAGCAGCCTGAACGTATAAAACGGGATTCTTATGGCGGTTCCCTGATTTACCGCGCTCGCTTTTTCGAGATATAATTAAAAACCGTATTGTGATAACTATACGCAATATTATATACAGGGAATTTTTACCGGGTTTCGTAAGGATTCATATCTTCTATCACGCCGTCTAAGGGCCGGTGAGCGGTGTGAATCTTCGAGAAGAACTGGCAAAATACAGTTATTAGATAAATCCGGGCGCCCTCTGTCCTATTCTGCGAAGCTTGGATGGGATAGGGCATTTTTCCAAGGAGGAAAAGGTTTAGGGAGGCGGGAGGTAGAAGTACCGAAAAATAGCGCCCAGGAAAGCCATGATGAGCGCGAGGAAGAGGATTAAGAAACTGATGAAGAAGTGATAGAGAAAAGGATTGGGAATGGAGCGGAGCACCGTTAATCAATGCCAATCTCGCGTCCCCATCTTTGGGCTGGAGAGGAACGTATTTTTACTGGGGTTAGTCAGTTTTTTTAACGACCTCTCCAGCGAGATGGTCTATCCCCTGCTACCTTTCTTCCTGGTTCGGGTGCTGGGCGCGGGCGCTCTCTTTCTGGGCTTGGTTGAGGGACTGGCGGACTCCGTGGCTAGCCTGCTGCAAATAGTCTCGGGGTGGTACTCCGATCGGCTTAGAAAAAGAAAAGGTCTGGCGGGGGCGGGATACCTGCTCTCCGGAGCGTCACGGGGATTGCTGGCGTTGGTGATTGCCCCCTGGCAGGCTTTGCTAGCTTGGTTTTTTAACCGAGTGGGAAAAGGGGTGCGCACCGCCCCCCGGGACGCGCTGATCGCGGACAGTTGCACTTATCAGGATAGGGGCCGCTCCTTCGGCTATCACCGCGCCATGGATCACCTGGGGGCGCTCACCGGGGCTGCCCTAGCCTCTATCTTGCTAGCTGCGGTCACCAGCGACTATCGAGCCATATTCGCAATAGCCTTCATCCCCGTGGCTTTGAGCATTATAATCATCGCGCTGGGCGTCAGGGAGAGGGAAAGCAACCCTCTTCCGTGCGAGTCAGAGGCAGCGGATAGCCAGAGAATAAAACTAAGTCTCAAACACTTTGACCGGCCGTTCAAGATATTCCTCTTGGCGGTATTCTGCTTTACTTTGGGGAACTCCAGCGACGCTTTTCTCCTGCTCCGAGCGGGAGAGGTGGCGAAGATTCCATTGGCACTTATCCCCGCCCTCTGGGGCGTGCTGCACGTGGTAAAGGCCATCGCCAACATCCAGGGGGGAACTTTCTCCGACCGCATGGGAAGGAAGCGAGTGCTGATATTGGGATGGTTTATCTATTTTCTCGCCTACTTAGGTTTCGCCTTCGCCAGTTCCGCGGCGTGGTTCTGGTTTCTCCTGGTCATCTATGGCATTTATTATATGACCGAGGCCGCTGGTAAGGCTCTGGTGGCGGACCTGGTCTCCTCCCATCTTCGTGGCACGGCTTTTGGAATGTATAACTTCATAATCAGCGTTTCCCTCCTCCCCGCCAGCTTGCTCATGGGCCTGTTGTGGCAAACCGTGGGGGCGAGATACGCTTTCATTCTGGGGTCATCTCTAGCCGCGCTTGCCTGCCTTATCCTCCTCTGGGTTCGGGAGCCGGGTCAAACTGCGGACTCTTCCTGATGCGGGGGTGGGGGTTCCAGCTAGGACACACATTTCAACTCGCTATTAAAACCCTTTTCCGCCGTTAAAACTCTTCCTGATGCGGGGGTGGGGGTTCCAGCTAGGACACACATAATACTTAAGATTTCCATAAAATATTTAATGAGGATTTTATCGCGCCCCCATTTCGCCCCATGTATTTATACAACAAGCTTAAATCCCGATATATCGGTGTGAGGGTTGAGAGCGCGCTCCACCTGGCGCCGCTGGAAGGAAGGCGAGTGCGCTCGGGGACCTTAAAAGGATTTCCAGCGGCGTTGATAGAAAATTTTGTTAAAGGAGGGTATCGATCATTTTCAACGGTTGAGCCGCGCGTAAAGGTGATACATGGAAGAGAAGAATCAATCCATCCTAGCCAGGGATGCCCTTAATCTTCTCAGCTCTATTCGGGCCTCTCTGGTTAACGTGCATCTCTATCCCCAGGGAAGCAATATCGTCGCAGAGTCCATCGCCAAAGCCTTAGACGAACTCAAGCAAACCATGGAGAAGTGGGGAGCCATCACCTTGGGGGAGTCGGAAGGGAAACTGCTGGTCAACGACTATCGGTTGGAGGAGCGGGAACAGAACCGCACCGCAGTGGTCTCCTTCTTGAAGGATCTATCCCTCTGGGACGTGCGCAGCCTCACCTTTAACCCTGGGCTCAGCGAGGAGGAGTTTCGGGATTTCGTGATCGCCTTCAGCAAGAGGTTGAATGAGGGTCCCTCCTCACGAAGCTTGGCTGAGCTGCTGGAGGAAGCGGGGGTTAGCAATATCAAGGTGGACGAGAAAGTCTACGTGCCTTTGAGCAAGGGCGAGGATATCGAGGCGCTGCGTCGGGGCGGAGGAGGACCCGCCCAGGAAAAAGGCCCCATGGATTTTCTTAAAGAAGAGATTTTCGTCCGTTATCTCCTGGGAAAAGTACAACTCGCCGAGGTAGGGGAAGAGGGCGCCCGTTTCCTTCGTAACCCTAAAAATCTCGATCTCGCCTTCCAAGAAGTGCTGCGAAGTCTGGAGCCGGAAGAGGGAGTGATGCTAGCGCTGGAAAAAGCGCAATTTATTCGGGAGACCATCGACCGCATGCATGAAATAATCGAGGGTATCCAAGAGGAAGAGGCGCGGGAGGCACTGGTAGACGAGATGGCTAGAATCATCTCCGCGCTGGAGCCCCAAATGCTGGTGGAAATGCTCACCGAGGAAAAACCGGAGGTGGTAAAAGACCAGGAGTTCCGGCGGGAGGTGCTGCGCTCTTTGGAAAATGAGAAGGTGGTGCTCCTCACCGAACAGGTGGTGAACAAATACAAACGCCTAATCGCCGAGAAGAACAGCATGCCCAAGGAGCAGTACCAGGAATTACTCTCTATTCTCAACCAATCGATCAATGAGTTGTACAGTGAGGCCCCGGTGGAACTCCACCCCGAGATCACCCTTAAGTTGAGGGAATCCGGCGTGTTGGAGTATTTGATTAGGAATCATCCCCGTGCGGGAATGGAACTGGATATCTACGCCATCATATCTGACCTTCGTTCAACCGGTGATCTACGTGTGCTGGAGGAACGCTCCGATCTGGAGGTCGCTTTTACATTAAGTAAATTGTTTGTATTGGGAGAGGACCAACTGGCTGGCCGCATCATGCAAGTGGTGGTGAAAAATCTCTCCAGTGAGCGGTGGGGAAACCGCATGAAGTCATTGACCGTTTTAAACGAACTCTACGGGTCCCTGCGGGAGACAGGCCGACAGGATATCATTAACCAAGGAGCTGGAAAACTCCTTTCTTATCTGGAGAGCGAGGAGGACGAGCAAGCCTTACGGTCCTGCGCTTGCCTGCTGGGGAATATCGCCAATGACCTTTTCCTTAAAGGTAGGAAAAGAGAATTCATGGATTTGGCGAGAAGGCTACTCTCCTTTATGGATTCGGGGGACCGTCGTTACCAGGTATTGAAGGAAACCTTCCTCGCCCTGCACAAACGGGACGTGGGAAGGCCATTGGTGGAGGCGCTTTTCGGTGAGGACCAGGAGGACCGCCGGCTAGCGGCCAGGATATTGGCTATGATGGACCGGGAAACCACCTTGCTCAATTTGGTTTTGGCTTTGAAGGAAGACCAGCCTCGCCCCATCACCCAGGAACTGGCGGAACTTACGCGAGACCTAGGGAAGGAAGCCATCGCCGCTTTATCCGAGGAGCTGGAGAAGGACAATCTAGAAGAGATTTACCGGCGCGTCCTGGATCTGTTGGACGCGGTGGGGGGCGCGGATGCGGAGCTGGCGGTGAAAAGAGCCGCCACCAATCCAATTCCCACCTTGCGCGCCCACGCCCTGCGGGTCCTCTCCAGGATCGGATTTGGAGACAGCTCCCTTATCCCTCTCTACCTGGAAGCTTTGAAGGATCAGGAGTTGGAGGTGCGCAGAGCCGCGATTCGTGGTCTAGGAACCATCAAGGATAAACGCTCAGAGGATACGCTAGTGGGTATATTGCATGGAAAGGGTCCACGAGGAAGAGATGATCCCCGAGTGGAGGAGGCCGTCTGCCTCGCCCTCACTCACTTGAAGTCGGAGAGGGCCGTACCCCTTTTTCTCGAGCTGATTCGCAGAAAGGGAATGGGGGTGAGGAGAAGGCCCATCCATCCTATAGTCAAAGCTTCCGCTTGTTATGGTTTGGCGCAACTCGGGGGAGCGGAGGTTGCGCCCCATATCCGAGTCCTTCTAGAGGACGAGGACCCCATCGTGCGTAACGAGGCGATCAAAGCCATGAAGACCCTGCGTCAGCGGGGATTGCTCTGATAAATCCATGTGTTGATGAACTCTTGTGTTTTCCTCGATCTAGTTAAGATGAGATAGTCGTCTTTCCCAATGTTTTTATAAGTGGGTTCCCTCTCAGTTATTTCCCGCGATCCACTGATGGGCTTAGGTTTCTGATTCCGTGCCGATAGGGGCAACTCACATTTTATTTAGTCCCCCTCAAAATGTTTGGCTTAGGTTTCTAATTCCGTGCCGAATGGGGCTGGTCAGGGGGATGGAGTCGCTGTGATTCCATTGTCGCTGCGATTGTCTCCGCCCATCCCGCATGCGAACTCCGTTTCCCCATATTCCTTCTATGCACAAGTCGCGGTGAAGGATTAAAATGGATTTGCGTTGTTCAATCTTCGTTTCGATATATCTGCAATATCTGCAACGATACAAGCGTCGAATGTTTCGCGGGATGAAGGACAGTAAGGAAATGGATGAGGGGGAGATGAAAATGTCCAGTCCATCCAAGGTATTTTTCGCCGATCTTAAGTCCAAACCCAACAGAGGCATGCTGGAAAAACTGGGGGAACTCTTCGAACGAGCGGGTTTTGGAAAAGTATTCGAGAAAAAGGATCTGGTGGCGATAAAAATACACTTTGGAGAGAGGGGCTGCACTTCTTTTATTCCCCCCATCTATGCCCGCAAAGTGGTCCAACTGATCAAAGAGAGAGGGGGAAGACCCTTCCTCACTGATGCGGGAACCCTTTACGTGGGGGGAAGAGCCAACGCTTATGAGCACATCCTAACCGCGGCTAGCCATGGGTACACCCTGGCAAGCGTGGAGGCGCCTGTGATCATCGCCGACGGTCTCATCGGGCACGATTTCGAGGAGGTGGAGATAAAGGGGAAGCATTTTGACAAGGTGAAGATAGCGGCTGCGGCAGTGCAGGCCGACTCCCTTTTAGCCATCTCACATGTGACCGGCCACGAGCTCACCGGTTTTGGCGCTGCTTTGAAAAACGTGGGCATGGGGCTGGGCAGCCGTGGGGGCAAGCAGCAGATGCACTCGGATGTGAAACCACAGGTGAAAGAGGAGAAATGCACCGGCTGCGCCCGCTGTCTGCGCTGGTGCTCGGCTGGCGCGATTACCCTGGACAAAAAGCGTAAAAAGGCAAGAATAGACGAGGACGCGTGCGTTGGATGCGGGGAGTGCACCATCATGTGCTTGGAGGGAGCCATCGCTATCCGTTTCATGACTGATCCGGCGGCGGCGGCGGAAAAGATCGCCGAGTACGCCTATGGGACGCTCAAAGAAAAACGGGGGAAGATGGGATTTTTCAACTTCCTTATGAGCATGTCACCTTCCTGCGACTGCTGGAATTACAGCGACCGGCCTTTCGCCCCGGACATCGGCATTCTCGCCTCCACCGACATAGTGGCTATCGACCAGGCCAGCGTAGACCTGATCAACAGCGGAGGGGAGGATCTGATCAAGAAACTCTATCCCTACATTTCCTGGGAGGTTCCCTTGAGGCACGCCGAGGAGCTGGGACTGGGCACCAGGAAGTACCAGCTGGTGGAGGTCTGAGTGGGGAGGCCCGCGCTCCGGAAAATGGTGGAATGGTTTGCAAAACAATTCCATAAGGATTACATTAGGTTGACCCAGCGATCTTGCGGGCGCGAAATACCAGAAAAATCAAATAAATAATATCTATATATCCCCCAGCCCCTATTGATTAATTAAAGGTTATCCTAAATAATAATGATAGGATTATATTATAATTAAATGAAATATGTAGAAAGGTAAGTGATGAACATGCCTACTGAAAAAGTGGATGAATACCTGGAAACCATATTCAAGCTGGGATGCGCAAATCAGGAAGTTAACATTACTCAAATCGCTGAATATCTGGGAGTTAGCCCCGCCTCGGTCTCGGAGATGGTCAAACGTATGGAGGCTCAAGGTCTGGTGCAGTGTCGGAGGAGGGGCAAGGGCGTGATGGCTGGACCGAGGGCAAAAGATAAGGAAGAGGGCAGGGGTTCGGTCAGAGGTCGTAGCAAAGATGTCTCTCTGACGCCTCGAGGGGAGAAGATGGCTCGAACCCTCATCCGTCGCCATCGCCTGTCCGAACGTTTTCTCACCGACATGTTGGGGATTGACTGGGAGTCCGCTCACCAGGAAGCTTGTAAGTTAGAGCACGTGATCTCTCCGGAGGTTGAGGAGAGACTTGCGGAAGTGCTGGGTAACCCCGCCACTTGCCCCCATGGTCATCCTATACCCGACGGAAAAGGAAAGATGCCCGCCATGGACATACTGCCTCTCACCCATCTGAAAGTGGGGGAAAAGGGGAGGATCGATCGGGTGGAGGAGGAGCAGCCTCAAATGTTGCAATATCTGGCTACCCTTGGCCTTCTTCCCAATGTGGAGGTAGAAGTGAGGGAGATCGCCCCCTTCAACGGACCTTTCTTGGTTAGGGTGGGCAAATCTCAGTACGCGTTGGGTAGGGAAGTAGCCTCCAAGATCTGGATGAAGAAAAGGGTGGGGACCGTTAGAAAGTGAGAGAACTTCCGGAGATAGCCAAGCTTCGGGAAAAGACCGAGTTCGTCATCGCCCTGGTGGGGAATCCCAATGTGGGGAAATCCACCCTATTTAACCGGCTAACCGGTATGGGGGTGCTCACTGCCAACTACCCGGGGATGACCGTCAATTTCAACGTGGGCGAAACCTCCTTGGGAGATCACCGTATAGGAATAATCGATTTGCCCGGAACCTACGCCTTGGGAGCCGTCTCCCAGGACCAACAGGTGGCGCGCAAAGGGATACTGGAGGTATCCCCCGATATGGTTGTCGTGATTCTGGACGCCACCAACCTTTCCCGCAACCTCTACCTGCTCCTGCAGATACTGGATCTGGAAGCCCCAGTTATGGCTGCCCTCAACCTGGTGGACGAAGCGGAGCGGAATGGTTTATTCACCGACGTGGAGCAGCTCTCGGAGATTCTGGGCATACCGGTGGTGCCCACCGTGGCTACCCGCGGGGACGGCATAGACGAGTTGATCAACACCGCTTTGGAAGAGGTTAAGGGGGAGAGGTCCCACGTCACCCTGCCCTTTTACTATGCCACCGACATCGAGGAGCAGGTACGCAGGATCTCCCGAAAAATCAGCCGCGTTCATCTGGAATTGCCCATCCATATCACCCCCCGGGCCCTGGCTCTGCTCTTGCTGGAACAAGACCGGGAGTTCCTGGAACTCCTCGAGAGTCAGGAGGAAGCGAGGGCGCTGCTCAAGCTGGTGGATGATGCCCGGGAGAAGATACTTGAGACCCATGGTAACGACGCCGCCGTGATTATCGCCCGGGAGCGCTATGGGATTGCGGGAAGCATAGTCGCGGCAGTCCAGCAGGTAAGGGAGCGGGTCAAACCCAGCTGGGGGGAGCGCCTGTGGGAATACACCACCTCCACCAGGACCGGGATACCCTTGCTGCTGGGTATTCTCGCTCTCCTACTTTTCATCCTCTTTTTCGCGGGAAACAACCTCTCCAACTTGCTGACCGATCTCTGGAACTCCCTGGCGGCGGGCCATCTGGAGCGAGCTATAACCTACGCATTCGGTGACAACTTCTTCTCCACCGGTCTAATCTGGGGAGTGGTCTATGGCATCGAAGCCATCCTTTCCGTGGCCATCCCTTACGTGTTGATCTTTTACGTAATCCTCGCCCTCTTAGAAGACAGTGGTTACCTTAATTCCGTGGCTTTCCTTACCGACAGGACCATGCATCGCTTGGGGCTCCACGGGAGGGCTATCATACCCCTGATATCGGCGGCGGGCTGCAACGTGCCCGCCATCATGGGCACTAGGGTCCTCTCCACCAGAAGGGAGAGAATCATCTCCGGAGTGCTCATCGTGCTTGTTCCCTGCAGCGCCCGCACCGCCGTGATCATCGGGGGCGTGGCGCGTTTCTCGGGATGGGGATGGGCTCTTCTCCTCTATTTGATCATCTTCATCTTAATAGCCGTGGTGGGCTTGATTATGAACAAGGTGATGCCCGGAGATAGCCCCGGGCTGGTGATGGAGGTGTTTCCCTTCAGGCGACCTTCCTGGCTGACCATGCTGAAGAAAACCTGGGTGCGATTGAGGGATTTCGTTTTCGTGGCCACCCCCATCATGCTGGTGGGCAGTTTTCTTCTGGGGATGCTCTACGCCAGCGGATGGCTTCAATATTTAGAGAAGCCATTGAGGCCGGTGACGGAGTTCTGGCTGGGCCTTCCGGCGGTGGCGGGACTGGCTCTCATCTTCGCCTTCCTGCGCAAAGAGCTAGCCCTGCAATTGCTATTGGTTTTCGCGGCGGCTTCTCTTGCCCACGGCGCGACGGTGGAAGGAATCAATCAACTGCTCACTTCCCAACAGATCTTCGTCTTTGCGCTGGTGAACGCCATATATATCCCCTGCGCCTCCACTTTCGCGGTGCTGGTTATGGAGCTAGGTTGGAAGAAGAGCCTCCAGATCTCCCTGTTCACCGTCCTGCTGGCTCTACTGGTGGGTGGACTGGTCCACCTTATCCTGGTTATTTTCTGATGGGGTGTGTTTGGTGGATAGGCTTCCAGGAGGGAAAAGCGTGGGAAATGGAGAGCCGGATTATTTTATGCTTTTCTTTGCCGATTCCCAACGGCCCCATGCTCTAGGGGGAGAGGGGGTAGTCTAGGATAGTGAAGGATTGTCTAGGATAGGATTCTCTCTCCATCTTCGTGAAGCTTTCCCCATAGAAAAGGGAAAGACGTCACCTGGCTGGAGGTCGAATTTAAATTTGCGAACGCGAGTGGCCTTCGGATAGCGAAAAAATTTTCATATTGTAATATTATTAGTGGGAATTTATCTGGGGTATGGAGCGCGACAGGCGCCGGGTAAATCCAGGAAGGCGCAGGCCCCGATTTAAGACGTTATTCCGCGCGTGGTTATTGGCCTGATGGGCCTCCATTTTGTAATGTGTCAGGGCGATAATTTAAAATAAAGTAACTGGCGTTTCATCAATCGAGATGGAGGCGTGATGAAGGAAGCGCAATATTACGAAAGGCTGAATGATCTGGAGGTCAGATGCCTGCTCTGCCCCCAGTTTTGCACCATCCATAATGGCAAGCGCGGTTTCTGTCACGCGCGGGTAAACCAAAATGGGGTTCTCTACACGGAGATATACAACCGAGCCATGGCCGCCAATCTCGATCCCATCGAAAAGAAGCCGCTCTATCATTTTTACCCAGGCAGCGATATCTTTTCCCTAGGCACCAGGGGATGTAACCAGAGGTGCGATTTCTGCCAGAACTGGCATATGCTACAGCCAGAGGCGACCACCTTCGAGATAACTGCCCAGAGGGCGGTGAAGGAAGCTCTGGACCAGCGCTCCGTGGGCATCGCTTACACCTACAATGAGCCGTTGATATGGTACGAGTTCGTGCTGGAATGCGCAGAGCTGGCTAAGTCCCGGGGACTGAAGAACGTGTTGGTGACCAACGGGATGATCAACCCGGAGCCCTTCAGAAGACTGGCTCCCTTTATTGACGCCATGAACATAGACGTCAAATCCATGGAGGAGAGCTTCTACAAGAAGATTTGCAAATCCAAGTTGGAGCCGGTGCTTGATACCTGCAGGATGGCGGTGGAGGCGGGAATACACGTGGAGATAACCAACCTGGTCATTCCTACCCTGAATGACTCCCCTGAGCTTATATCGAAGTTGACCGACTTCGTGTTGAGCCTGGGTAAAAGTATTCCCCTGCATTTCTCCGCCTATTTCCCCTGCTACAAGATGACCATCCAGCCCACCCCCCTGAGCACCTTGCTCAGAGCCAAGGAGATCGCTGAGGAAAAACTTTACTACGTCTATCTGGGCAATGTCCGGGCGGCGGGGGTGGGTGATACCAGGTGTCCCCAATGTTCCAATCTGCTGGTGAAAAGAAGCGGTTATTTCACCGAGCTGAAGGGAATCGAGGACCAAAAATGCGTCAAGTGCGGAAGGCCGGTGGACCTGGTGCTGAGCTGAGCGGAATGGACAAAGACGGGCATGGATTCGCATTCGACTATGAACAGTGATAACCCAGGGAAAAATCTCGCTAGAGGAGCGCCCAATCGCTCCACGGTTAAAAGTTTCGCCAGTCAGTTGATAATCGCGTTACTCCCTTTGGTTATCTGTCTTTATATCCTTCCCTGCTCCTTCTTTCGCTTCTCTCCCGGGGAGGTTTTAAATATCGAGGATCGCGTGACCATCGAGGGACATGAGCGAGTCCAGGATGGGCAATTTTACCTCACCTCGGTGAGCGTCCAGGAACTCACCGCTTTTACCCTTCTTGGGACCAAGCTGGGAAGGGATAACGAGATAAAGAGCCTAAGAAGCGTTGTTGGAGGAATCGGGGACTTGAGCCAGTATAATATGAGCACCGCGAAGATGATGGAGATAAGCAAGAACACTGCCATCGCGGTGGCTCTGCGCCATGAGGGATACCCGGTGGAATCCACTCCCTTAGGAGTGATTATCCTTGGCATACTCAAGGACGCGCCCATCTCCTCAAATGCCAGAGTTGGCGATATCATCGTTGAATGCAATGGCATTCAAGTGAGAAACAAGTCCGATCTTAAGAATAGTTTGAGCTCGCTTAAGGGGGGCGAAGAGGTGAGCCTGGTGCTTCAGCGGGACTCGGAAAGGGTGGAGGTGAGGACGGAGGTGATCCAGTCCCACGAGGATGAGCCCCCCATCTTGGGGGTCATCGCCCCGAATTACTACAGTTACCGTTTTCCCATGCAGGTGGAGTTGGACGTGGGGGGCATAAGCGGGCCCTCCGCCGGGTTGATGATGACCCTGGCGGTGATCAACACTTTGCGTGGGGGAGGGCTTGCGGGCGACCTCAAGGTAGCGGGCACCGGCGAGATCTTCGATGATGGTTCGGTGGGCCCTATAGGGGGAATCAACTTCAAAGTAATGGGCGCGGCCGAGACGGGGATGCGCATTTTCCTAGTGCCTCGGGATAACTACCCGGAGATAGAGAAATTTCCCGCTGGATTGGAGGTTTATCCGGTGAGCAACCTGGACGAGGCCTTAAAGGTGCTGGAGGAACGGGTGGCAAAGGGCGAATAAGAAAGGCGAATAAGTTTTATTTATTGAATCTATTGATAGGTATATCATAGGCGAGATCTGAGTTTGTTCCATAAAAATAGGTCCTTCATGCCATAGGCGAGATCTGAGTTTGTTCCATAAAAATAGGTCCTTCATGCCATAGGCGAGATCTGAGTTTGTTCCATAAAAATAGGTCCTTCATGCCATAGGCGA